>NZ_JBYVJU010000009.1:0-204203 GCF_058147085.1 Parendozoicomonas sp. 209JJ7-1
GTTTTTTTCACCTTGTCTTCCGTTGTTGCGGCCCAATTTGGCCATCGGTCAGATGGAAGTCACCACTCCCTGCCCGTTTGAGGCAATCTTTGAGGAGGCTGCTGATGGTCTTCCAGGCAATATCCTGCCGGATATGATCACCGTCCACGACAAGAGGCTCGGCTATCAGATGTTTGCTTGGGCAAGTCGTCTCCCTTAATAAATGTATGGCAATAAAACATCTGATTGATGTGGCTGATGGTGTAAAATCCGCGTTTTCCTTTAATGATACCTGCCCTATCTAACGGTGGAAACGCTCATTAAAGAGCAGCAGGATGATTATTATTTGGCTCTGCGTGAGGCAGGTAAGGCCTGTGATGCAACGCCCTTTATTGCCTTTATGCTGAAAACACTGGAGCAGGCTTTGACAGAAGCCCTGGCATCAGAACCCTCCTATGGCGAACAAGCTGGGCAAGAGACCGATCAAGTTAAAAAGCTGATCAATGTGTTGTTCTCCACAAGTGGACAGGCGCTAGGCTCCAAGGATCTGATGGAACGCTTGCAACTGAAACACCGCCCCAGCTTTCGTAAAAGCTATTTAACGCCGGCGATTGAAAGTGAACTGGTTGTGATGAGCTACCCTGAACGTCCAAACAGCCCGAAGCAGACCTATCGATTGAGTGAGAAGGGGCTGACTTTTCTGAAAACGCTGAACGGATAAACAATATTTCCCGTACTTGCAGTGTTGCCTGTGCATCCCTTTCTGAGTTGGATCTATGATCGCAGATACCGTCTCTTACTCTGATATTTCTGGCGCTTTGCTGAAAAAGCTGGCAGGGCCACGAGCCTACGAGCGGGGTGTGGATTACTATCACAATGGCATGTGGAAGAGCTGACTATTGATGGTGACAAAGTCTGTGGTGATAGTCATTTGTGTCCACATGTAGCTATCCAGTAAGACATATATTCGACAGAAGCCGGGGGATTACAGGGAACGGCTTCTGTTTCGCTCATTGTCTGCCTACCCTCAAAGCGATACCAGCTCTTTAAGATCTTTGTCCGAGAGTTCAGAGACCCATTGCTCGCCACTGGCAACCGTTAACTCTGCCAGTTCCTTCTTGCTCTGAATCATGGCATCAATTTTCTCTTCAAAGGTGTTTTCGGTGATCAACCGGTGTACCTGCACATTTTTCTTCTGGCCGATGCGATAGGCGCGGTCTGTGGCCTGAGCTTCAACGGCCGGGTTCCACCACAAGTCATAATGAATCACCTGGCTGGCTGCGGTCAGGTTCAAGCCGGTGCCGCCAGCTTTTAGGGAGAGAATCAACAGGCGGGTACGTGGGTTGTTCTGAAAGTCATCCACTATGGCGTCCCGTTTATTGCGGGTCAATCCGCCATGCAGGAACGAGGCATCCAGTGTCAATTCCTGGTACAAAGTGCTCACAAGCAGTTCCCCCATGGTCGTGTACTGGGTAAAGACCAGTACTTTCTCTTCCGCATCGGTTGCCTCCCGGACCAGTTCCACAAAGGTGGCCAGTTTTCCGGATTCTGAAACTGGAGCTTGTGCATGATTCAGGAACTGGGCAGGCGAATTGCAGATTTGTTTGAGGGCATTGAGCAATTTGAAAATAATGCCTTTACGCTCAATGCCATCGTCACTGGATTGCAAGTCTTCCATAATACTGTCGACAGTGCTTTGGTACAGGGCAGCTTGTTGTGGGCTCAGGCTGCAATAGCGGTTGCTTTCGACTTTGGCAGGCAGGTCACTGATAATATTCTTATCAGTTTTCAGACGTCGTAGAATAAAGGGAGCGGTGATTTTACGAAACCTGTCCAGACTGACCTGATCCCGATCCTGCTCAATAGGGAAGGCGAATTCTTCGTTGAATCGTTTTTGTGTACCCAGATAGCCCTTGTTGGTGTAGTCGAACAGGCTCCAGTATTCCCGCAGTCGGTTCTCCACCGGCGTTCCGCTTAAACCAATCCGAATATCTGCTTTTAAATTCTTGATGGCTTTGGTTTGTTTGGTGCCCGGGTTTTTAATCGCCTGCGCCTCATCAATTACCACTGTACGCCAGCGTGGTTTGCTTAATGTTGTGCCGTCTGAACGGATAAGTCCGTAACTGGTGAGGATGATATCGTGCTCCTCTATATCCAGACTGCGCTGGTTGCCGTGATAGATAAGAACACTGAGACTCGGGGCGAACCGTTGCATCTCTTTACGCCAGTTGGTCAGTAGTGAGGTGGGCGCAACCACCAGCCCTTTGTGCTTATCTAACTGACCAGATTCTTTCTGATGCAGAAGCAGGGTAATCACCTGTACAGTTTTGCCCAACCCCATGTCGTCTGCCAGCAGGGAACCAAAGCCGATACGGGCGTTCTGGGCCATCCACTCATAACCCCGTTGCTGATAAGGGCGCAGTTGTGCATCAAGCCCCTGTGGCAAGGGAGCTGGATCCCCCCTGAGCAACTGGTTGAACAACTCTTCTGCACTGGAACCTAAATCAACTTTGGCACCGTCGAGCGCACCTGACAGACCGGCTTTCAGCAATTGCATTCTGGACAGGGATTCGGGAAGATCATTTAACTTTTTCAGCAGTTGTTGCAGGCGGGAATCATCCAGCATAACGTACTGATCCAGCATTTTTACCAGCCCGGAAGCCCCGCTGACCAGATTCAGAAACTCATCGGCTGATACCCGTTGATCGCCAATGGCGACCTGCCATTTGAACTGGAGCAACTGATCAATATTGAGATAGCTGACCGGCTTGTCGCTGTCTCCTTTGGAGAGAGACAGGCTGAGCTGCGGATAGGCCAGGTTGCGCAGGCTTTTCGGCAGCACCAACTGAATACCCAGCATTCTCAGGGCGGGAAGCGTATTCAGAAAGAGTGGTGTAAATGCCTCAAGGGTATAGTGAAGTGACGAAGGTTGCTTCTGGTTAGCTTTGGGGGCGCTGTACAACGCTTCAATGTCTGGCAGGTAATCCGCCAGCAGAGCCAGATCGGTAAGAATGCTAATTTTTGTGGGCGACAATTCCTGACTGCCGAGAATACGGGCCAGCGGCTGCATTGCGCCAGATTGTTCAACCTGTACGGAAAGGGCAAGTTCTGCCTGATAATCGTTCTCTGATAACTGTTCTTCTTCCGTCGTGACTTCTTCGACGACCATGTGAAGGCGATGACTGCGTTCACCGAGCGTGAGCCTGTTCAGCCAGTTGTTAATGACTTTCGGAAATTCAATGGTTTCAAAGCTGTTGAACAAGCAGGGCGTAGCGCCAAAAAACAGCTGGCAGATATCCTGTGTAACAAGGTTACCGGAAGATTGCACCAGAGCTGTACTGGTAAAATGGCTGATCAAACCATGCAGGGCTGCATCCACCTGGGTTTTGCCATCGGTATAATGCCGGATAGCTTTACGACGGCGCTTCGGAGCATGTGTGAGCAGAACAAGATCGGGCGGGCAGAGCTGATAAAGCTGTTCCATTCGAGTTCTGACTGGTTCACTCATGAGTGCGGGATGCCAGTGGATCAGTGTTTTATCATCTGACTGCTGATAAACCGCTGGAATATAAGCTTGTTGTGTGACCAGTCTTATAGCCAGACGGTAGAGCAGCTGCCACATCATGGCATGGTGGTAGTGTCGCGTGGTTTCCGGACGTTGACTGGTATGCAGTGATTTCAGTAGTCGGCACCAGCCCATCACTGACTTGATGCCAGGGAGGGTGGTCTTACTTTCAGCCTCGCCTTCACTCTCAATAGACTGAAACTGTCCGCTTTCATCAATGATCAGTGAAAGGCGATCAATGTTCGTAATTTCTGTACTGTTATTTTCGGAGTCGTTGCTGTTGTTGGTTTTGTTGAATAACGCGGCACAGCGGGCCGACCGTTTATATATACCAGCCATGACTGTTCGAAAGTCTTTGCTGTAAAAAAGAGGATTGCTCCCGAGTATGCTGAATATGCGTTCATTCAAGGGGGCGATAGTGGTTAGATCCAGTGTTTCAAACACAGGTGTTTTGGGTTTTTCCCAGTTCTGTACAACGGGTTCAGGGTGCCAGTGATCAAGGTATTGTTCCGGGGCGTCCAGCCCTGCCAGTACGACACCTGACTGTTTTTCCATAGCTTTGATCAGATCCATGCCATGGAGCTCAAACACCAGAAACGGGTTTTTATCAATCTCGCTGGCTATCAGATAGATAATGGCGGCGATATGCTTGCAGGGCATGGCCCAGTCCGGACAGGAACAGCTGGCGGTCATATCTTGCCAGCTGCGGGGAAACAGGGGTATTTTTTGCTGAGCGAGTAACGCCAGAGTTTGTTCCGGAAGCTGCCGGTTGAGCAGCCTGGCCAGTACCGCAGGGTTGCTGCTGACTGTCTCCAGAATCCTGTTTTGCTCTTTTCTGGAAAAACCGGGCAAGCTGACGGTGACTCTGTAAGGTCTGCGCTGGCGCCCCTGCACATCTGCCTTGGTGGTTGGTCCTTGTATTTCAATCGCTGTGACAGAACCATTACCGGCATAGCGCCGCCCCCGGGGCAGGCGGTTGGTGTCATCTATGCCATTGAAAGCTGCAAGCCACTGCTCGCCCCACCAGGTTTGACCATAAGAGTGTGTCATTTTACATTTTGTAGAAAGTCTCAGATATGGTGCATGATATAACTGCAGTTGTGATAGTGATACTGGCTGTCAGAAAGCTCTTTGGTCAATCATGTTTAGCTGAGGTGAGCAGCTGGCATCGTTTCGGCATATTCGCGTATATCATCAAGGTGTTGTTCCATCATGGCTTTGAGAATATTTACGTCCAGGCGCTGGTACTCGTATACGGCGATATTTCGAACCCCCAGCCATACCCAAGGCTCATGACCATTGGCCTTGGCCGTTTCGATCAAACTGTAAAGAGTGGCACTACTCCTGGCTCCCGCTTCCGAGTCCGAGTCCGAGAACATCCAGTTACGGCGTCCGATCACGAACGGTTTGATCGCCCGCTCGGAGGCGTTGTTGTCGATACCCACAAGTCCGTTATCCCGATAACGTTCCAGATAGTTCCACTGGTTATGCATATACCGGATGGCCTCCCCAAGCTTACTTTTCGAGATGACTTTCGGACGGTATTTTTGATGGTGTCCATGACTGGACGGGCGTCGTTTTGCCTCGCCAGGCATCGCTCTTCGGCCCTTTGGGCAGAGCATCGTAGGCTTCCTTGAACTTACGGCGGGCATGAGCCATGCAGCCAATCAGCGTAATACCGTCGCTTTCCCGCTCCAGCGCTTACGAAGATAAAGACCTTCTGGAGGTTAAAATTCCGGTTCGCTGGACGAAGATGAAAGGCCGTAAAACCTTGTCCGTTCCCGGTAGTTTATATCGGGATGCTGCTAAACCAGCTGTCAGAGAGGCGTTGGTGCAGGCTCATCGTTGTCAGAATAAATTGCTTAAGGGTGAAGCTGGTAGTGTGAAAGAGTTAGCTCGAGTGGAGAAGATTGACAAGAGTCAGTTGTCCAAAATTTTGCGTTTGACGTCACTGGCTCTGGATATTCAGAAGGATATTCTGCAGGAAATTGGGCACTGGCCTCTGACGCTTCAGCAGATAATGCAGCCGTTTCCGCTGGAATGGAAAGAGCAGAGAGAGTTTTTCCGACCGTAAAGACCACCACGTAGGCCAAGAGTGCTTGCCAGTAGTTACATCCCCCAAAAACCAGAGTGTTTGTGTTCGCATTCTTGTATATAGACTTGAGACAGATAATGATAGATCAACCACCTTTGGAATGATCTCTGATAAGAGCCATCTATATGTCAGAAATAACCCCTTTAGCGCCGGAGTTGCTGGCTGAGCTTCGCCTCCTCATTTCCGATTCTCGCCAAAAAGCCTCTGCGGCAGTCAATGCCTCCCTGACTTTTATGTATTGGCAGATAGGTCAGCGTATTAATCAAGAAGTATTGGGTGGCGAGCGGGCTGAATACGGCAAACAGGTGGTAGTTTCTCTCGCCAAACAGCTCACCCAGGAGTTTGGCCGGGGCTTCTCGGATAAGCAGTTGCGGCGGATGATGCAGTTTGCCGAGGTTTTTCCTGAGCAGAATATTGTCGTGTCACTGATGCGACAATTGAGTTGGACCCATTTTATTACCCTGATTCCCATGAAAGACCCACTGCAGCGGGAGTTTTATGCACAAATGTGTCGTATTGAAGGCTGGAGTGTACGGGAGCTGGGGGAGCGGGTTGACTTGATGCTCTATCAGAGAACCGCGCTTTCCAAAAAACCGGAAAAACTGATTGAGAAAGAGTTGAAAACCCTGGCTGAGAAAAACCGGCTGGAGTCCAGCCTGGTACTGAAAGACCCTTATGTGCTGGACTTTTTGCAACTCAATGATCATTACCTTGAAAAAGATCTTGAAGACGCTATTTTGCGAGATCTTGAAAGCTTTTTGCTGGAGCTGGGGGCTGGCTTTTCCTTTATTGCACGACAAAAGCGAATCCAGATCGACGGTGATGACTTTTATATAGACCTGTTGTTCTACAACCGTCAGCTGAAACAGTTGGTGGCGATTGATTTAAAAATTGGTCGTTTTAAAGCACATTACAAAGGGCAAATGGAACTCTATCTGCGATGGCTCGACCAGCATGAGCGTCAGCCCGGCGAAGAGCCTCCGCTGGGTATTATTCTCTGTGCTGAGAACCGTAAAGAGCAGATTGAGCTACTACAGCTGGGTGATTCTGGTATCCATGTAGCGGAATATTTGACGGTATTGCCAGAGCGAGAAGTGTTGCATAGTCGCCTGCAGCGTGCTATCGATGAAGCACAAAAGAAGTATGTGTTAAGAGAAAGTGACTAATGCATCCTCTCTGGGGCATTCAGGGTGGAATTCATCTGAAGTACATAAAAGACAATGTTCGTCTGGAATGGAAGAGTCCGGTTCATTGGCGGGGGATGCAAGGCCGGAAAACCTTGTCTGCTCCAGGCAGTATGTACCGGAACACGGCAGAACTTGCTGTGCGAGAAGTTTTGGTATAGATCCATCGTTGCCGCCTGCCAGAGGTCTGTCAGATCAACATCTTTATTAAGGGTGGCAGCGATGTCTTGAGAAAGCCCCCAGCATTCACTGGCGGGAATTGTGCTGGGCTATGGCTGTTTCCGCTGGAGAGGCAGGGGTAGAGAGGAGTGTTCTTCAAGGTTTGAGATTAACGTCAGAGTTGAAGTTGTTCCAGCAGACTTTGGTGGAAAACTGCACGGTCATACGAAACTCCGCCTGCTTTGACTAAACCTGCCGATGATGGGAGTCTTTGTGAAGATCATCCAAGTGTGAGGGATATTGCTATGCATCATGGACAGATGTCAACCGCTACAGCTCTGAAGGTGAAAAGAATAAGAGAGCAGATTAAGAAAGCAGGTATTCCCCCCAGCAAGTTGGATGAGAATCTGATTATTGGAACTTGGAATATTCGTGAATTTGGTAAGGCCGCCAGGCGGGATGATGCTATTCATCTCATAGCTGAAATCATCGGGCAGTTCGATGTTCTGGCATTGACGGAGTTGCGGGATAATCTCGATGATCTGTCGAGAGTTTTGGATATCCTGGGCCCCTATTACAAAGTTGTTTACTCCGATTTTCGTAGTGATGCTGCAGGTTTTCAGGAGCGTATCGCGTATGTCTACGACAAGAGGGCAGCTGTGTTCACCGGGCTGGCAGCTGAAGCTGATCCTTTGCGAGAGCGAGGCGATGATGGTGAGTACCGACAGGTGTCACCGGACTGGTGGCGTTCCCCTTATATGGTGTCCTTCCGGTCAGGGAATTTTGATTTTGTGATGCTGACCGCCCATATCCGGTGGAGTGGCGGTGTGAAAGCACGAGCCAAGGCTCTGGAGCAATTAGCGCGCTGGGTTGAAATGCGCAGGGAGTCAAAATTTCTCACTGATCGTGATTTCATTGTATTGGGTGATTTTAATATACCCAGTCGCAGGAGTAGTGCTTTTAAAGCGATTACATCAGGAAGTCTGCAACTTCCACCAGCCATGCTCAATATCAAAGGAACAAACCTGACAGAGAAGGCGACTTACGATCAGATCCTGCACAGTCCTACACGCAGAGAAAGGTTCACAGGTAAGGGTGGAGTGATTCGGTTTTATAAGGACTCGCACGAAGAGCTTTATCCTGAACTTTCCCTAGGGAAGTTTAAAAACCAGCTGAGTGATCATTTGCCTTTATGGCTAGAGTTGAATACCTGGATTGAGGATGAACTGCTGGAAAAGGCTCTGATGCAAGAGTAAAGAGCTTTAACAGGTGTCGCCTGACCTCCTCATGAGTAAAAAACAAACCAAAATATACTGTCGTTTAATGGCTGTTTAACTGGTTGGAATATAAGAAGAAAAAAGGGGAAAGATTTTGGTTATATTTCCCTGTTTTTAGAGCAGAGAGTCGGATATATCCAAGGATGTGGTGAAAATGTCTAAGGGGAGAGAGTTTGCCGTCTCCCTCGTAATCGCCAAATAGGCAGGCTAGAGGGGTTGTTTCGCCAGGTGTTGGATAAGGTGAGTCTTCTGTAGAAAGGAAAAATGGCAGGCCACGAGAGAATCGAACTCCCAACCCCCGGTTTTGGAGACCGGTGCTCTACCAATTGAGCTAGTGGCCTGCAGAAGACTGGGTGAAATATACCTCGCTGATTTTCGGAAGTCTATGTTCTATCAGGAAATTTTGAGGTTTTCGTAATTGAACAGAAAGCAGCTAACTATGTCGTTTATCTCTCATCTTTTATATAGCTAGGTAAAGCTGTATTTTATTGCAGAAAACGCATTTATACCCTTGACACTGATCTGGCCGGCCCATAGAATTCGCCACGCATTCCGGCACTGCCTCAGCACTGTGTGAGTCATGAAATTCCGGAGGGTCTGGGGCCTTAGCTCAGCTGGGAGAGCGCAACACTGGCAGTGTTGAGGTCAGCGGTTCGATCCCGCTAGGCTCCACCAGCTTCTTTCGAGAGGCTTATTTTTTAGAAAATTATGTCCCGTTCGTCTAGTGGCCTAGGACACTGCCCTTTCACGGCAGTAACAGGGGTTCGAGTCCCCTACGGGATGCCATATTCGGTGTATGCCAAAGAAATGCGGGAATAGCTCAGCTGGTAGAGCACAACCTTGCCAAGGTTGGGGTCGCGAGTTCGAATCTCGTTTCCCGCTCCAAGATTAAAGCCCATATCATTAGATGTGGGCTTTTTTTATTGTATAAATCGGGGTTCAGTATCTTTTATTTTTCCAAAAACGTAACCAGATCCTTCGCGCTCTGTTCGGGAATCTCTTCCATCGGGATATGGCCGACACCGGGGTAGCTGATTAACTCGCTGCCCTTTATGGCCTTATGGAATTTGTCAGCATGTCGGAAGGGAATCCAGCCATCATCCTCTCCCCACATAATCAATACCGGCATAGTGAGCTGGTTCAGACGGCTAAGATCAAAGCCAAAGTTATTACGAATTCTGCGCAGTAATTTCCCCCCGGCTTTCCTGTTACCTTTCCGGTTGAGTAGAGTTTTATAGCGGTCTATCTCGTCATCGGTAGCCAGTTCCGGGTTGCCGTAACCTTGGCGTACCAGTTGTTTGAATACAAACCGTGGAGGATCAATATAATCACCAATGCGGCCAACTACGGGCATTCCCCAGAACGCCAGGGGGGCAGGGGGCACAAACAGGTAACCTGCCGGATCCAGCATGACCAGTTTAGTCACCTGTTCCGGATGCCGGGCAGCGTACTGATAGGCGAAATAGCCTCCAAGGGAATTACCCACCAGGTAGAAATTATCCAGCTCCAGTTTTTGGGTTAGTTTATGCAGAATGTCCGCATAGGCTTTATCACTGGTTTGTCCGTCTGGCATGGGGCCGGTCAGGCCAAAGTTGGGCAGGTCCAGGGAGATCAGGCGATAATTTTTCTCCAGGTAGGGGCGCCATTTCTCCCAGGTGTGCAGAGAGGAAAAAAGCCCGTGGAGCATCACGATGGTCGGGCCGTCAGGGTTACCCTGATCACGAATATGCACATTTAAACCATCAATATTCACAAACTGTGATGGGGGCTGGGCATAAACTCTGGCCAGTTCGTTTACGGGCATTTGGGTGGCGCAGCCGCCGAGCAGCATGATCGACAAAAGCAAAAGTTTTATTCGTACATAAGAAAGACTTATCATAACGCTCTATTTTTATTGGGATATCAGTAATCCAATACTAAGGAAGTAGAGGGTTAAAAGAATATGGCATAAGCGACGGAACCCGTGGTCAGTCTGGCTGCCTGAGCTGATATGATGAATGGCAACCAGAATAATGAGGGCTTAGGGCAAAAGCCTGCGTGCTGCTGCGGTTACGAATGATGGTTTCCAGCTCATCGTGCTTGAGGGCAAACAACTTAGAGTGAACTGACTGCATTCCTGCTACATTCCAGAACACTTCAAGAGTGCAGATCGGATCATATTTGGGTTGGTATGGATCTTAGGGCTTCCCAGCACTACAGCCCCACATCATTTTTTTTGATCTCGTTTGGGCATAAAAATACTGCCTGATGACTTCACTTACCAGGCAGTAATAGATGCTTGGATCAGATGCATTTTCTAGTTTGCAGGTGATATTTCCCTGCTCTTTTGGGTGATTTTCCAACTTAATAAGGTATCTGACAAGCGGCCTGTAATCAGGCGAAGTTGGCTTCCGCAAACTCCCAGTTTACCAGTGTCCAGAAGGCTTTCAGGTAATCAGGACGCACATTGCGGTAGTCGATGTAGTAAGCGTGCTCCCACAGGTCGCAGGTCAGAAGGGGTTTCTGGTCAGTGGTCAGAGGCGTCGCGGCGTTGCTGGTGTTTACGATTTCAACAGAACCGTCAGCATTCTTCACCAGCCAGGTCCAGCTGGAGCCAAAGTTGTTTACGGCCATTTCGGTGAACTTGGCGACAAACTCTTCGTAAGAATCAAAAGCCTTGTTAATGGCTTCTGCCAGGGCACCGGAGGGTTGGCCTCCACCGTTGGGACTCAGGCAGCTCCAGTAGAAAGTGTGGTTCCAGATTTGAGCGGCGTTGTTGAAAACGCCACCGGAGGAAGACTTCACGATCTCTTCCAGAGACTTGCTGGCAAGATCAGTTCCCTCAACCAGACCATTCAGCTTTACAACGTAGGTGTTGTGGTGCTTGCCATAGTGGTAGTCCAGTGTTTCCCTGGAAATATGAGGCTCAAGGGCGTCACGCTCATAAGGCAGGGCAGGCAATTCAAAAGCCATTTGGGTTATCTCCATTTAAGATCCAGATCAGGCAAATGCCGAAGTGCCTCGGCAGCGGCAGATTCGGTTTGCCGATAATAGCACCTCGTCAGCGCTGTTTTCTACGTCATAATGGCGTGTGTTGCCATGAATCCTAGTGGTTTTTCTCTATCGAGCGACAGTTTTTCCTTTTTGTTGTTATATCACTGGAGCGGCGGGCCAGGTGCTCAAAGGTTGCCAGTGGGTCTGAGCTTCTGAACCGGATCGCGACATTGAACCCTGCTTTGAGCCTGCGACGCAGCTCGTTCATCAGGGCGTTTGCGCAGAAGTATGGCGGGCGGCAGTTGGGATGGGGCGTGCTTTGGCTTACAATGGCTGCAATTCCATTGTTGAAAAATGCCTAGTTATATGAACTCCCGTTCTCAGGATGATCTTGAACATTTGCCCAGTATTTCCCTGTCACCGGATGATATGCAGGATCGTAACCCGGAACGGGGAAAAAAAAGCGCAGAAAAAATCTCCCGTGTGCAGGCAGATACTCCACGCCGGTTTTCTATTGTTAATGTGATTTTGCTGCTTGCGGTGCTGGCCCTGGCGGCAGGTGGTTATCTGCAGATTCGTGAACTGGAAAACAGCCTTAATACCGCAAAGGCCCAGTTAAATAATACCGTCAGTCAGTTAACGGAAGTGTCCGGCACGGTTTCCGAAACCGGTGCTTCTCTGAACAAGAGTGACAGCCAGGTACGGGATGAGCTGAAAGCGATGAATTTTGAAATCCGTAAACTCTGGGATCTGTCCAACAAAAGAAACCGGACCAATATTGAGGCTCAGGACAAACGCCTTGGTTCCATTGAAGATGATTTAAAAGTTTCAGAGAAAGAGTTGAGAAGCTCCCTGGCGAAAAGCAACAGTGCTGTTGAAGCCACAGTCAAAGAGCTGGAGCTTGTGCAGAAAGAGCTGAGGGCTGTCAGTGCCGATGTGGTTGCAGGTTCTGCCGTTAGTGGTGAGCAGATGTCGGCCATTCAGAATAAGGTGAATGCGCTGGCCAAAAAGGTAGATAAAACTATTGCTGATAATCGCAAGATGGCCAGCGATATAAGCAACCAGATCAAGAAATATGACGATCAGATTCGGGCGATAGACACCCATCGCCAGCAACTGAATCGCCGGTTGCTGCAGCTGGAGAACAGTGTGCGTAACCTGAATTCTGGTGGGCAGGGGAATCTCGGACTGGAATCAGTACCTCAAGGATAACCCTGTCGTCGTCTTTTATTGAGTCGCTGTCGCAGTAGGGGCAGGCTTTCAGTTGGCATCATCATCATTATTATTAATTGTTCGACCTGTGCAGGTTTCGGCGAGTGCCTGTGAAAGGGTGCAGTTTCTGAGTAGAGGGCGATATGGGAGTGGGCAGGTGAGTGTGGCCAATGACTTCACGGACAGCAGGTATATGAATAGCAGATGGTATCGCGCTCTTGCTGTTATCTGCATGCCTTTGTGGTTGGGAGGATGTTCCCTCTGGGGTTTCTGGGAAGAACCTGAAGAAAAACTATCTGCTCCGTTTTCCCCTGCTGCATCTGTTTGGGAGCTGGAGCCGGGAAGTGAATATCATGGTGATATAACCGATCTGCTGAGAGGTCGAGGATTAATGACGCCTGTATTAACGATTCTTCCCGATGGTGAATTTCTCCCGGATTATGTACGGTCTGCCAAATTATACGACGGTCTGTCAAAGGCCGGGCTGAATCTGGTCTCAGGGGAAAGCGTCCTGAAGTGGTATTACCGGATGATCGCGGCTGTTGAGCAGAGTTGTCCGGACGGTGCCATTGACCCACTGGCCTCCTGTCGCTCCAGGAATTTCTTCCGCTGGCTGCCGGGTGTTGGCAGAGAGCTTTATGACCATAAGATGGTTCAGGCTTTCCTTGATAAGGAAAAAGCAGATTATCTGATTGTTTCTGACCCGGGGGTTTATGAATCACCTTCTGTGCTTAATCTGCGTTATGCACCTTCATCTCTGCCACTGGTGAAACTGTCTTCGTCCGAGAGAATCCAGCTTCTGACACCTGTTAAACACCAGGCGGAACTTGTGCTGGTGCAGGTTGAACGGGATGCCTATAACCATGCCCGCGAATGGCGCCGGGTTGAGGCCCGTTGCCGGCTGCCGGTTCCCGGTGAGCTTTCAGGTACGCAGCTGCGGCGGGAAAGAAACCGGGTTCTGGACAGATTAAGGGAGCGTTGTCTATCTGGTCTGGCTGACTTGAATGTTGCTCGATAATTGTCGCGTGAATCGGCAGGTTATCCTGCGTAACAAGTCGTTAGCTGTTTGTTAACCTCCCCTTACATCTTTTCGCTCGACATCATTGGGGCTATTCCTTAATGTGTAGGGATAATTTTCCCTGTGTGCTTGTGCTTCTGGCCCATGAATCCGAACTATCTTGACTTTGAACAACCCATCGCAGAGCTCGAAGCCAAAATCGAGGAGCTGCGTCTGGTTGGCAGTGATAACGAACTGAATATCACGAGCGAAATTGCGACCCTTGAAGAAAAGTGTCGCAATCTCACCGCCAATATCTTTGAGGACCTTTCCCCCTGGCAGGTGGCCCAGCTGGCCCGGCACCCCCGTCGTCCTTACACCTTCGATTATATTCGCGAAATCTTTACTGATTTTGACGAGCTGCATGGTGACCGGCATTTCTCCGATGATCAGGCGATTATGGGTGGTATGGCGGAGCTGGATGGTCAGGTAGTGATGGTGATTGGTCACCAGAAAGGCCGTGAGGTTCAGGAGAAGGTCAAGCGTAACTTCGGCATGCCCCGCCCGGAAGGTTACAGAAAAGCCTGCCGCCTGATGGAGATGGCGGAGCGTTTCAATATGCCCATTCTGACCTTTATCGACACCCCGGGCGCTTACCCGGGCATCGACGCCGAAGAACGTGGCCAGAGTGAAGCGATTGCCTGGAATCTCGGTGTGATGTCCCGCCTGAAAACCCCCATTATCTCTACCGTAATTGGTGAGGGTGGTTCCGGTGGCGCGCTGGCTATTGGTGTATGCAACCGTCTGCTGATGCTGCAGTACTCCACCTATTCCGTGATTTCCCCGGAAGGCTGCGCTTCCATTTTATGGAAAACTGCCGAGCGTGCCTCCGACGCGGCCCAGGCTATGGGCATTACCGCTGAGCGCCTCCAGGAATTGGGTCTGGTGGACAAAGTAATTGCCGAGCCCCTGGGTAGTGCCCACCGGGATCAGGAGCAGGCCGCCGCCAGCCTCAAGCAGGCTCTTCTGGGCGAGCTGGACTCTTTGAAGAATATGACCGGCAGTGAGCTGGTTGAGGACCGTTACCAGCGCCTGCGGCGCCTGGGAGTGAACTGAACCGATCTGTTGCTGTCTTAAAGAAAACAGGGAGTCTGATCACAAGTCGGTAACCTGGAGGCTGATGCGGTATCATTCATAACGCATCAGCCTTTTTTATTTGTAGCTTTCATATATGTCACTGACGACCGTCGCCTTTTTCGGTGCCATGGAGGCCCGTCTTTCTGCTTTGCCCCATCCCTTTGATGGAAAAAAGCCCGTTTCCGCTGTTGTAGGTCTGAGTGGGGGCGTGGACTCCAGTGTCCTTCTTTATCTATGTCATCGCCTGTTAGGGCAGGGAAAGCTGGCTTCCCTTCGGGCTATCCATGTTCATCATGGTTTAAGCACTTTGGCGGATAGCTGGGTGGACCATATTTCTGCCCTTTGCAGTGAATGGAATATTCCTCTCTCGATTCATCGGGTGCAGGTCAATAACCAGAGTAATATTGAGGATGATGCCCGCAGAGCCAGGTACAGGATTTTTGAGCAGGAACTGACTGCCGGGGAGTGCCTGCTCCAGGGTCATCATCAGGATGACCAGGTTGAAACTCTGTTATACCGGATTATGCGGGGAACCGGTGTGCAGGGGCTGAAAGGCATTCCAGGGCAAAGATCCCTCGGTGAAGGCTGGTTGCTGCGGCCGCTTCTGGATTTTTCCCGGGTACAGATTGAGGCTTTTGCCCGAGAGCAGGGTGTGGTCTGGATAGAAGATGATTCCAACAGTGATACCCGCTTTGACCGTAACTTCCTGCGCAAAGACATTGTACCGGTACTGCACCAGCGTTGGCCGGGGATGAAGTCCGGGCTTGTTCGCCTCTCCGGCTTGTGTGAAGAGGTGGATGAAATCCTGGAAGATGTTGTTTCCCGGGATTTGGATGTCTGCCGTGATGAAGGGCGTTTTCCGGGTTTGGGAAAAGTACAGTTACTCCAGTTGCCGGAATTTGAGCGGCTAACTAAGGCTCGCAAAATGTTGTTGTTACGAGCCTGGCTGACAAGTCTGGACTTGCCTGTGCCGGGTCGTGATGCTCTGGAAACAATTTGCCGGCAGGTAGCCGGAGCCAGGCCCGATGGTGAACCGCTTCTTGGCTGGCCGGGTGTTGAGATGCGGCGTTTTCGTGGTTGGCTGGTGGCTGGCCGACCCCTTGAGCCAGCACGTTTGATTAAAGCGGTGGAGTTCGCTGGTAATGAGCAGCTTTCTGGTAATAAATTGGTGCTGCCCGGTAATGGTGTGGTGAGTTACTTCCCGGTTCTGGCAGGCGCAAGCCATTCCTCTAATAAAACAGTTTTGAGAAAAGAAATTTCCTGTCAGTGCTCCCTGAGAGGAGAGCTTGCTTTTGAGCCTTTTGCGCTTTCCGGGCGTAAGGGGCGCAAAACCATGAAGAAGTGGCTGAATGAGTTGGGGGTCCCTCCCTGGCTCCGCCCCCGGCTGCCGGTTTTTCATGGGGGTAATCGAATTATCGCGATTCCCGGCGTCTGTGTCGCAGAGGGTTTTCAGGCGCTTGAGGGGCAGGAAGGGTGGCTGCTGGAATGGACGCTTCAGTAGGCCGCAATCCTTGTATAGCCGGCGCTCACATCCAGTAACAGTTTTTAACAGCTCCTTTTGGCGGCGCTATCTTGGGCTGTCTACACTTCGCACGTTTTTACCTGGGTGGGAGAGGAAATTCATGGCTGTGCGGTGTGGTAGGTGTAGTAAAGGGCGTTTCGAGGCCGGCAGACTGGCTTTATCTGTAGCTGTGATTGCAACAGCTTGGGCAGTTTCCCAGGCTGGAGTGGCCTATCAAAATGAAGGAACCCAGGCTTATGCTCCTGGAGGTTCTGAAATATCCGTAACCGGAGAGTATACGACGGCTGTACGTAAGGCTCGCCTGTTGTCCGGTGTGTCAGGGCTGGCTCTGGAGCTTGATCTGGCTGGAACTCCTGAGCGGATTCCTCCCCATGCTTCCTTATCAGTGCATGCTGACCGCTCGGTTCTGCGGTTTGATGATCTGGCCGGGTTTTTCCCTTTCGAGTGTCCTGTTCCGGGTATGGATGGCGCTTTTGTCCATAAATTCCTCCGCGCCCAGATGGCTTACAACACAATGGGTGAGTTGGAAGATGTCCAGTTTGATGGTTCTGTGGATATCGAGAGCAGTGCGATTCTGGCTGGTGCTGTGGAGAAAAGCTTAAGAGTTTTGGCTGAGCGTGGTGACTTGCTTCAGAGATTGGGAAGTGACGCGATAGCTTTGAGCCTTGTTCGCAATGATGATGTGGTACTGAGTTTTTACAGTGATTCCGGTGCTGCAGAACTATTGGTGGAGGTGACTGTACCCAGAGTGGGAATGCCTGCAGTAAATGTGGTTGATCCCCGGTTGCAGTATGTGGGATATGAAGTGTCATCTTCCGGTGAAAAAGATTTGGGAAGTTTAAGGGTTATCGGTGTACTTGAGTCTTATGAAGGCAGTCTGTCCGGGGTTGTGGCCGGGTATCTCCAGGATATTGTCTCCAGTGTTCGCTATGAAGGGTTGCGAGAGAACCTGTTGAAGATGGGAACTGCCGGAGAGGGTGGTATGGAAGCAGGCTGGAGTTATTCCAGCGGCTTCAGGTATGCCGGTCCACAGGTGTTGGCCAGAGTCTCCAGGGGAGACTTCGGTGCGGATGTTCTCGGCTATCCCGGAGGGATTCCCAAGCTGGTACTGAGTAAGGGTGATCTGTATGCCGGGGGGACTCTTGAGGAGGCAAGTGGAGCCCTGGCGCTGGCGATTCGGGAATATCTGGATGAGTTACAGTTGGCATTGCCCGAGGGAAAACTGGCTCAATGGCCCCTGTTCGAGCGTGAGAGGATGAAGCTGGTTGTTCCGGATGAGCTTTACCGGGCTTTGCAGAATGAGCACAGGTTGCTGAAACCGGTCAGAGATTTGATCACTGAAGTGAATGGGCAGATGGAAAGAGACCTGAATATCAGCCTGAAGGATGCTCTCAAGAATAGGGTCGTGCCTAGATCCCGGGTGGTATTCAGTCGTGGTGGCGTGGGTGGTCGGTGGCTGTGGTCCATGGCGAAACAGGGAACCCTGGCTTTTGTCTCCAATGCAGCAGTAGGTGGTGGTATCAGTCTTGGGGTTCGGGTTTATGAGCAATATCGGGCCGATGGCCGGTTGCCCCACCAGTATACTCCGGTTGAGCGTAACCGGATGCTGGTGGCCGCAGGTAAAGACGCAGCCCGTCATGGCGTCTCCGGTGTGGCAACATTCGGACTGATGTCTGTGACCAAATTTCCGGCTGCCTTTGCGGGTATGGCTGTGGGGGCGGGCAACAGACTGTTTGATAGCTATCGGGCAGGCACTTTGAACTGGGCTAACGGACCTGGCGAAGTCACCAGGGCAGGTCTGGAATCATTCGCGGCCGGTATGGGAAGTTATATTGGTGCCAGTGTGGTCAGTCAGTTGCCCCGCTTTATCAGCGGAACACCGGGATTCCAGTTGACGGGAGTGCTGGCGGGCAGTCTGGCGGGTCATTATATCTACCAATACGCTTACGAAAACCGCGAAAAACTACTCCCCGTGATGCTGAATCTTCGAGGGAGAGAGAGGTCAGTACCTGCTCGGGGAATGTTCAGGGTCAACTGATACTGCCGGTTTTCGCTTCTGCCACTTAACCGACCCGCTTCCTTGTATAAGGAAGCGGGTCTTTATTAATACTGTCTCACCTAACAGGCCCTAACATCTTCGTGTTTGCGTTGAGGCATTGGTTACTTTTTGGTATCCTGCAATCCCATCTTGAGTGCATTCTTTCTCTACCCCCAAGGCGTTAAGTCGCCAATCAGAAAACAGGTTTTCGATGACGCGCTACATATTCGTCACGGGCGGTGTTGTTTCCTCACTTGGAAAAGGCATTGCGTCCGCTTCTCTTGCTGCCATTCTTGAAGCCCGCGGGCTGAAAGTGACCATGCTTAAGCTGGACCCTTACATCAACGTAGACCCAGGGACCATGAGTCCGTTCCAGCATGGTGAGGTTTTTGTCACTGAAGATGGGGCTGAGACTGATCTTGATCTTGGGCATTATGAACGTTTTGTCAGCACGACCATGAGCCAGGGTAACAACTTTACCTCTGGTCGTGTTTATGAGCATGTACTGCGCAAAGAACGTCGCGGTGATTACCTTGGTGGTACGGTGCAGGTGATCCCCCATATCACCGATGAAATCAAGTCCCGCATTATTGCCGGTGCCGGCGACGCGGATGTCGCACTGGTGGAAATTGGCGGTACCGTGGGTGATATTGAATCCCAGCCGTTCCTGGAAGCTGTCCGTCAACTGAAAGTTGAACTGGGTTCCCGGCGTGCCCAGCATATGCACCTGACCCTGGTGCCCTGGATCAAGACCGCTGGTGAGCTGAAAACGAAACCGACCCAGCACTCTGTAAAAGAGCTGCGTTCTATTGGTATTCAGCCTGATATCCTGATCTGCCGTTCTGAGAAACACATCGATATTTCTTCCCGCCGTAAGATCGCCCTGTTCACAAACGTGGCGGAGCAGGCGGTTATCTCTCTGGAAGATGCGGATTCCATCTACCGCATTCCCGGCATGCTGCGGGAGCAGAGCCTGGATCAGACAGTTGTAGACAACCTCGGCCTGGAGTGTGGCCCGGCGGACCTCTCTGAGTGGGAAGATGTTCTGGATCGGGAGATGAACCCCAAGAAGGAAGTGACAGTGGCCATGGTAGGCAAGTACATGGAGCTGCTGGATGCTTATAAGTCTCTTATCGAGGCAATGAAACACGGTGGTCTGAGTACCCGCACCAAGATCAACCTGCGTTATATCGATTCTGAAGATATCGAGCGTAACGGCACCGATGTTCTGAAAGATGTTGATGCGATTCTGGTGCCTGGTGGTTTCGGTAACCGGGGAGTGGAAGGCAAGATCAAAACCGCTCGCTATGCCCGTGAGAACAAGGTGCCTTATCTGGGTATCTGTCTGGGTATGCAGGTGGCGGTGATTGAATATGCCCGTCATGTGGCCGGCCTGGAAGGGGCTAACAGTACAGAATTCCACACCGAAGCCAAACATCCGGTGATCGGCCTGATTTCTGAGTGGCTGGATGAAAGCGGTAAGATGGAGCAGCGCACCGATTCCTCTGACTTGGGTGGCACCATGCGTCTGGGGGCCCAGCTCTGTCATCTGGAGCCGGGTACGAAGGCCGGCGAAGCCTATGGCGCAGAAACTATTAAAGAGCGTCACCGTCACCGCTATGAGGTGAATAACAACTACGTTGAGCAGCTGGAAAAGGCCGGTCTGGTGGTGTCCGGACGTTCCGTCGACAAATCCCTGGTAGAAGTGGTGGAAGTCAGGGATCATCCCTGGTTTGTGGCCTGTCAGTTCCACCCCGAGTTTACCTCTACGCCCCGCTACGGCCACGGGCTGTTTACCGACTTTGTAAAAGCTGCGGTCGAGTACGGGAAGAAATAAGTCATGCAGGTAAAAACAATTACTCTGCCCAATGGCATTGAGATCGCGAACGACAAGCCGTTTGTCCTGTTTGGCGGCATGAATGTTCTGGAGTCCCGGGAGCTGGCGATGGAAATTGCCGGACACTATGTAGAGCTGACCCGCAAGCTGGGTATTCCCTATGTGTTCAAGGGGTCTTTCGACAAAGCCAACCGTTCCTCCGTGGCCTCCTACCGTGGTCCGGGCATGGATGAAGGGCTGAAAATCCTTCAGGACATCAAGGATACCTTTGATTGCCCGGTAATTACCGATGTTCATGAAGTGCATCAATGCAAGCCGGTGGCGAATGTAGCTGATGTCATTCAGTTGCCGGCATTCCTCGCCCGCCAGACCGATCTGGTGGTAGCCATGGCCAAAACCGGTGCTGTGGTGAATGTGAAGAAGCCCCAGTTTATGAGTCCGCCACAGATGGGTAATATCGTTGACAAGTTCCGCGAAGCCGGCAATGAGCAGATCATGCTGTGCGAACGTGGTACCTGCCTGGGTTACGATAACCTTGTCGTTGATATGCTGGGCTTTCGTACCATGGCAGAAGTGAGTGGTGGTGCGCCGCTGATCTTTGACGTGACCCATGCCCTGCAGTGCCGTGATCCCAGTGGTGCCGCTTCCGGCGGCCGTCGTCGTCAGGTCACGGAACTGGCCCGTGCCGGTATGGCTCTGGGGCTGGCGGGCCTGTTCCTTGAGGCGCACCCTGATCCGGACAAGGCTCTGTGTGATGGTCCAAGTGCCCTGCGCCTGAGTCAGCTGGAACCGTTCCTGATGCAGATGCAGGCCATTGACCGTCTGGTAAAAGGGTTTGATGAGCTGGATACCCAGTAAATCAATTTGATATTTCTCAGGTCTTGCAAGAGGGGAAAGTTGAAAGAGCATTATCTCTTGAGTCCTGTCTTCTGTTGCTACATTCTTTAAGTATCGAAAGAAAGAACATCACTATTGCACTTATGAAAGCTGTTCTGACTGTATTATCCCTGTTGCTGATAGCCCTCCAGGTTCGTTTATGGGCCGGTGAGGGGAGCCTTGCCGCACTCAGTCGGGTAAGGGAAAAGATTGCTGCCCAGCAAAAGGACAATAACAAGATGCAGGCTCGCAATAATACTCTGACCGCAGAGGTTGTAGCCCTGCAGCAGGATGCGAACAAGAAGGGGCTGGATATTGTCGAAGGCCTGGCTCGACGGGAGCTGGGAATGGTGCGTAAGGGTGAAACTTTTTTCTTTATGCCTGACTGAATATGATGTCTTCTGATTCAACCTCCCTTGCACACAGCGGAAGCTGGAATCTGTCTTGGCCAGTAGCTCTGGGTGGCCGGGCAGGCTCGGCTCTGTTCAAACAGCACCCTGAAGATTTTCAGGTCCGTGAGCAGTTGCCTTTCGCCCCTGTAGGCTATGGTGAACACTTGTTTCTCCATATTGAAAAAAACGGACAAAACACCAGCTGGCTGTCCAGACAATTGGCAAAGCTGGCGGATATTCCCGCCGCAGATGTCAGTTATGCGGGGTTAAAAGACCGTCATGGTGTAACGTCCCAATGGTTCAGCCTGCGGATTCCCGGCCTTGCGCCGAAGAATGAACATGCTGACTGGGTCATCAGGCTTTCCAATATAGAAGGCGTACGTCTTCTTTCTTCTTCTAGACATGACCGTAAACTGCGAATCGGCGCTTTGGAAGGGAACCGCTTTGTTTTGCGTCTGCGCGAGTTTGAAGGTGACCGGGAAAAGCTGGAGCGCCTGCTAACGCTTATCGGACAGAAGGGGGTTCCCAATTATTTTGGGGAGCAGAGGTTTGGTAATGATGGCCATAACCTGACAATTGCGACCAGACTGTTTTCCGGGCAGATTCGTCTGAATCGAGAAAAACGAAGTTTCGCCCTGTCTGCCGCGCGTTCTTTTTTGTTTAATCATCTGCTGGCTGAGCGTATCCGCACCGGCAGCTGGTGTCAGTTAACGGCGGGTGACGTGTTAACCTTTCCGGATTCCGCTTCCCTTATTTTGCCGGAGCGCCGTGATGATACAGTGCCGACCCGTTTTGAAGCAGGTGAATTGTTGAATACCGGCGCTATGTGGGGCAAGGGTGATCTTGCCTCCTGTTCCCGGGTTGGAGAACTGGAAAAAAGGATTGCAAGTCAGTGGCCGGATTTTGCTGAAGGACTTGAGAAAAAAGGTCTTAAGCAGGAACGCAGAGCGCTGGTATCCAGAGTGAAAGACCTGGCCTGGCGCTGGCTGGATAATGATATTGAATTGGCGTTTTTCCTGTGCCGTGGCACTTATGCAACATCGGTCGTGCATGAGTTGGTGGATGTCCGGGCTCCGGTTATTTAAAACTGGCTATCTAAAAGCTGACGTTTGAGGAAATTAGTTGTTTCGCCGTAAATCGGTTAGGGTAAACTTAAGGGATAACAGTCTGGCAGTCTGGCCTGTCAGGAGATAAGGAGTAAGTAGGTGTCTATGGGAGTTAACCTTGCGGGAATAGGCATGACGTCACGCAGGACACGAGACCGGCTGATACAGCGTTTATATGACCAGGGAATCACCGACTCCCGCGTGATTGAGTGTCTGCGCACGGTGCCCCGGCACATTTTTATTGATGAGGCTCTGGCTCACCGGGCCTATGAAGATACAGCTCTGCCCATCGGGTATGGGCAGACTATTTCCCAACCTTTTATTGTGGCCAGGATGACCGAGGCTTTGCTTGCTGCCGGTCCTCTCAAGAATGTTCTGGAAGTGGGAACTGGCTCCGGATACCAGACAGCTGTGCTCTGCGAACTTGTGGACAAAGTTTTTACGGTTGAACGTATCCGGCCGCTACAGGAACGGGCCCGTAGAAAGCTTCATCTGATCAAGGCATTTAATGTATTTTACCGTCATTGCGATGGTGGTATGGGCTGGCCGGAAAGGGGGCCGTTTGATGGCATTATTGTTACAGCCGCTCCGGAAAATATTCCTGATGAACTGCTGCAACAGCTGGTGGTTGGTGGTCGGCTGGTGATTCCCGTGGGTGGCCTGGAGCAGAGCCTGTATCGGATTACCCGAACGGAATCCGGTTTTGAAAAAGAGTATCTTGAGCCTGTGCGCTTTGTTCCCCTTCTAAGTGGTGTTGTACGCTGACGGATTTATGCAATTAAAAAACTCTCTTCTGTTATTTATCAAAGGACTGGCTATGGGGGCGGCGGATGTTGTTCCCGGTGTATCCGGTGGCACTATTGCTTTTATTACCGGTATTTATGATGAGCTGCTTGGCAGCCTGAAAAAATGCGGTCCCGGCGCGTTGGGCGTGCTGCTCCGTGACGGGCTGGCAGCGTTCTGGAGACATATTAACGGCACCTTTCTGGTGGTGCTGTTTGTCGGGGTGCTGACCAGCGTTTTTACCCTGGCCCGTGGCATTACCTGGCTGCTGGCCAATCATCCGATTCCCGTATGGTCATTTTTTTTGGGCCTTGTTTTGATGTCTGTCTGGCATGTGGGCCGGCAGATTCACCGTTGGAACGGCGCGTCTCTTGGGGCATTGGCTGTTGGCACAGTCCTGGCCTGGTGGATTGCCGGAGGTGTGCCTTTGGGGACTCAGGAGGCAGGCTTGCTGACCTATCTGTGGGTAGGTGCATTGGCTATTTGCGCGATGATTCTTCCCGGTATTTCAGGAAGCTTTATTTTGCTGTTGCTCGGTTATTATGCCCCGGTAATGACAGCTATCAAGTCACTGGATATTGCTATTATTGCGACGCTGGGTATAGGTTGCGTGGCGGGTTTGCTGTTGTTTTCCCGTTTTCTGTCCTGGTTGCTTCTGCGGGCGAGAACCGTAACCCTGGCTTTTCTGATCGGTCTGATGATTGGTTCCCTGAACAAGCTTTGGCCATGGAAAGAGACCCTGACCACCCGTATCAACAGTAATGGTGAAACTGTTCCCCTGCTACAGCAGAATATCCTGCCAGGAACTTATTCCGGTCTGACTGGAGAAGCCTCTCAAGTTGTATTTGCGACGGCGGGTGTAGTGGTAGCTGTGGCGCTTGTTCTGGGGATGAACAGGCTCTCTGATTATATGAAAAAGCCATCCGGGATCAAGGAAAATTAAGAGGTCTTTCCTGGGGATAACCCACTCTGGAAATGCTTGAGATGGGGAAAAAGCCAGCGGATACAAGGGGAAAACTTGTGGATTACTCGTATATATCTCTCTTTTTTTAGACTTTATAAGAAATATTCAAAGTTTTTATATAACTATCTGGAATTAATAAGGGTGCAGCTCCTGTCAGGGACTTCATGGAGAGGGTGCGATATTGCTCACAGGGTTTATCCAATTTCATTTGAGTGTTTGCTCAAAAATCATGGGTATGGGCCTTGTCGCACTGCTGTTGGTCTCCTGCGCCACTCCGCCTTCTGATATTCCTATCAGCTCCCGTACCAAACCGCGCACCATCACCTGGGGTACTCATACAGTAAAACCGGGAGAAACCCTGTACACCATTGCCTGGCGATATGGCCAGAATTTCAACAGGTTAGCGGCCGTTAACGGTATTCGCCCTCCCTATACGATCTACCCCGGCCAGAAGCTTCGACTGGGAGGTTCACCTGCCTCTTCTGCAAAGACAAAGAAACCTTTACGAAAGAAAACAGTCGTGACCTCTTCACAACGCCCCTGGACAGGAGTAAAGTCCGCGCCGAATAAAAAACAACCAGTCGTTAATAAAACTATAAAGTCATCTGCAGGCGGAAAAATCCATTGGCGCTGGCCAGCTTCGGGAGAACTGGTGGCGAAATTTTCGACTTCCGGCAAGCTCTACAAGGGTGTTGCTATTGGTGGTCGTATCGGAGAACCTGTAGTGGCAACGGCGGGTGGAGAAGTGGTTTACTCCGGAGCCGGGCTGAAAGGGTATGGAAACCTGGTGATTATTAGACATAGTAAGAGCTATCTCAGCGCTTATGCCCATAACCGGGTGCTGCTGGTCAGCGAAGGTGACCGGGTTAAAGCGGGTCAGAAGATAGCCGAATTAGGTTCTACAGGGACTAACGAGCCAAGACTGCATTTCGAAATACGGCGCAACGGTACGCCTGTCGATCCTCTTCTTTTCTTGCCGAGACGTTGAGGTCATTCGTACGAAGTAGCGGTCAGGCATATAAAAGACGGACCTGTAAAAAGGTCGTCGATACAGCCAGAGGCTGTTCGGCTGTGAGTGGGACCAATCAGATAGGACTGGCACTTATGGCATTAAAAAAGGAAGAGACTGAATTAACCGCAATGAATGTTGATCTGAATCTGGAAAAGGAATTCGATTCGGATCAGGCAAAAGAAGTCATCGGTTCAGATTCGGAGTTGTCTCAGCAAAACACTGTGCAAAAAAGTACCTCCTCCGGTACAACCCGTGCCCGGGAAGAGGATACTTTTTATAAGTCACTTGACGCAACCCAGATGTATCTCAATGAAATCGGTTTTTCTCCTCTGCTGACCCCGGAAGAGGAGGTGCATTTTGCCCGCCTGGCCCGGAAAGGCGTGGAAGCAGGCCGTCGTCGTATGATTGAGAGTAACCTGAGGCTTGTGGTCAAGATCTCCCGGCGCTATGTCAACCGCGGACTGTCGCTGCTCGACCTGATCGAAGAGGGCAACCTCGGGCTGATCAGGGCGGTGGAGAAGTTCGACCCGGAGAGGGGATTTCGTTTCTCGACCTATGCCACCTGGTGGATACGGCAGACCATTGAACGGGCCATTATGAATCAGACCCGGACAATCCGTCTACCTATACATGTGGTCAAGGAACTGAATGTCTATCTGCGGGCCGCGCGGGAGCTGACCCAGAAACTGGATCATGATCCAACCCCGGAAGAGATTGCAGAGCTGCTCGACAAGCCCGTTGACGATGTCAAACGTATGCTTGGCCTGAACGAGCGGGTGACTTCTGTGGATACTCCCCTGGGTCATGACTCAGACAAATCCATCCTGGACACCATTTCCGATATTCGGGAAAGTGACCCTGCGGTTCTGCTGCAGGACAGTGACCTGAATACAAGTATTGATAAATGGCTGTGCGAACTGTCTGAAAAGCAGCGTGAAGTGGTTGCCAGGCGGTTTGGTCTGAGAGGATATGAAACCAGCACACTGGAAGAGGTGGGTAAAGAGATAGGTCTGACCCGGGAGCGTGTTCGTCAGATTCAGGTCGAAGCGCTGAAGCGTTTACGGCTGATTCTGGAGAAGCAGGGTCTGACCAGCGACTCTTTATTTAGTGGTAGCTAAAGAAGTTGTTCAATTTGAACTGGTTTTAACTGTTTCTGATAATCAACAAAAAAGTCATGGTTGCTTGACGAGGGCTCACCATGGCTTTTTTGTATCCGGCTGTCTGTTACTGCATAAGCGTTACTGCTCAAGCAGTGCCAGCTTTCCGGGTTTGCCGTCCCACTCTTCAGCGTCAGGCAGAGCAGATTTTTTCTCGGTAATGTTGGGCCATACATCTGCCAGGACAGTATTCAGCTCAATGAACTCCTGCTGGTCTTCAGGTACTTCATCTTCAGAGAAAATGGCGTTAGCCGGGCACTCCGGTTCACACAGGGCGCAGTCAATACACTCATCAGGATGAATGACCAGGAAGTTCGGGCCCTCGTAGAAACAGTCAACGGGGCAAACTTCAACGCAGTCTGTGTACTTGCACTTGATGCAGTTTTCACCCACTACGAAAGCCATGGCAGATACTCCATCTCAATTATCAGGATTCAGGCATTATGATTCTAGCGCCGTTCCAGGGCAATTTTTTACCTTGCCGGCTGTCTTAAAGCGGCGCTATCTTACCAGTTTGCTGTTATATGTGACAGCCTGCAGTGCGGTTATTACGTGTGGGAGTGAGTCTGCTCTGCTGAAAGTAGAAAGGGTTCCAACAGACCAGACAGTCACAGAGAGCTGTAGAGAGCTGCAGAGAGTTATTTAATGCTCTCTTTCAGTTCGTACAGCAGGTTCAGTGCTTCCCTTGGCGTAAGATCATCAACGGACAGTTCATCCAGTTTTTCAATAGCAGGATGGGGCTGAACGGAGAACATATCCGCCTGGGGGCTGATCATATCAACTCGGCGCCGGGTAGCTTCAGATTTTACAGCAGGCTCGGCACTCTCCCCCGCTTCCAGTTGTGCCAGTCGTTCTCTGGCCAGCAGAATAACATCCCTTGGTACGCCAGCAAGCTGGGCCACCTGCAGGCCATAACTCTGGCTGGCCGGGCCTTCCTGTACCGCATGGAGAAAGACTATGCTGTCTCCATGCCCGGTGGCATTCAGGTGTACGTTGGCAACCCCTTTGGTTTCTTCCGGTAGCTGGGTCAGCTCAAAATAGTGGGTGGCGAACAGGGTAAAGGCTTTTACTTTGTCCGCCAGGTGTCGTGCGCTGGCCCAGGCCAGGGAGAGACCATCGAAGGTGCTGGTGCCCCGGCCCACTTCATCCATCAGAACAAGGCTGCGCTGGGTGGCGTTGTTCAGGATGCTGGCGGTTTCTGTCATTTCCACCATAAAGGTTGAGCGGCCACCAGCCAGATCATCGGATGAACCTATGCGGGTAAAGATTCTGTCTACCAGGCCAATTTTGGCGCTGGCGGCAGGAACATAACTGCCAATATGAGCAAGAAGAACAATAAGAGCGGCCTGACGCATATAGGTTGATTTACCACCCATATTCGGGCCGGTAATTACCAGCATACGGCGGCTGTTGCTGTTCATCTCCAGGCTATTGGCGACAAAAGGTTCATCAAGAACCTGTTCAACCACCGGATGGCGGCCTTCGTCGATATGAATTCCCGGGTTTTCGGACAGCTCCGGACGACAGAGATTCAGGCTCTGGCTGCGTTCTGCAAGGCTGGTCAGTACATCCAACTCGGCGGTCGCAGACGCGGAATCCTGCAGCAGGCCAAGATGTTCATTGAGTTTCTCCAGCAGCCCTTCGTAAAGAGCTTTTTCCCTGGACAGTGCCCGGCTCTTGCTGGACAGGGCTTTATCCTCAAATTCCTTAAGCTCCGGAGTGATAAAGCGTTCGGTGTTTTTCAGGGTCTGGCGACGGATGTAATCGACGGGTGCCTCATCGGATTCACGACGGCTTAGTTCTATGTAGTAACCATGAACCCGGTTAAAACCAACTTTCAGGGTGTTTAAACCGGTGCGCTGCTTTTCCCGCTGTTCCAATTCAAGCAGGTAGCCGCCAGCATTTTCACTGAGTGCCCGCAGTTCATCCAGTTCGGTGTCGTAACCGGTAGCGATAACACCACCATCGCGAATGACCACTGGCGGATTTTCGATAACAGCTCGCTGAAGCAGATCAACTTCTTCCGGGAAAATACTGATACGCTCAGACAGGCTGGAGAGCAGGGGAGTATCCACGGATGTCAGATGGGTCTGCACTTCCGGAAGCGTGGCCAGGGCATCCCGTAACCGGGCCAGATCCCGTGGCCGGGCGGAGCGTAATGCGACCCGGGCAAGTATCCGTTCAATATCGCCGATACTCCTAAGAATTGGACTCAGGGCTTCGTAGGTGTAGTGTTCAACCAACCCGGTAATGGCACTCTGGCGCATATCCAGTTTCTGGAGGTTGCAGAGCGGGCGGTTCAGCCAGCGAGCCATCAGGCGGCTGCCCATGGCTGTGGAGGTGGTATCAAGCACTGAAAGCAGGGTGTTGTCCTTGCTACCGCTCAGGTTGATATCCAGTTCCAGGTTGGCCCGGCTGGCGGCGTCCATCACCACGGTTTCTTCCCGGCGTTCTACAGACAGGGATCGGAGATGGGGCAGTTCAGCACGTTGGGTATCCCGAACATACTGCAGCAGACAGCCAGCGGCTTCGATAGCAACAGTCAGGTGTTCACAGCCAAATCCGGCCAGGTCTTTGGTGCCAAACTGACGGGTCAGCAGGTCTCGAGCGCTGTCGGTATCAAAACACCAGGGGGGCTGATTATTAACACCCTGTCGTTTGCTGATGGCGGCCGTGTAAGTGCGGTCCTCGCTAAGCAGCAGCTCTCTGGGATTCAGGCGCTGGACTTCGCTGAGAGTGGCCTCTTCGCTGGCCACTTCCATGACCCGAAAACGACCACTGGTAATATCCAGCCAGGCCAGGCCGTAGGTGGATTCGCCGTGATGATCATGGCGGTGAATCGCCATCAGCCAGTTGTCGCTGCGCTCTTCCAGCAGGGCTTCATCGGTGACGGTCCCTGGGGTCAGAACCCGCATCACTTTGCGCTCAACAGGACCTTTGCTGGTAGCCGGATCGCCTACCTGTTCGCAGATGGCGACGGATTGCCCCAGGCGTACCAGCCGGGCCAGATAACCTTCGGCTGCGTGGTATGGAATGCCGGCCATGGGAATCGGCTCGCCGGCGGACTGGCCCCGGGTGGTCAGGGTAATGTCCAGCAGTTCGGCGGCTTTACGGGCATCGTCGTAGAACAGTTCGTAAAAATCACCCATGCGGTAAAACACCAGCTGGTTGCGGTGTTCCTGCTTGATGCGCAGATACTGCTGCATCATTGGGGTGTGGGATGCTTTCTTATCTTTGGCCATTCAGGTGGTCACTAAAACTATTTCTGGCATAACAAAAAAACTGACTGTTGTGTCAGTAAAGTTATGGGGTTGCTGATGGTGACAATATTAACATGAGTCTGAATAATTCATGACTATGAACCGTATTGTTTTTCTGGTGTTATCGTGGGGCCGGGAAGCACCGGCCCGTGGAGAGGTGGTTATCCGAGGGTGAGAGGGTTGAGATGTCGCAGAATCTGGGGATTATCAGCGGTGACCAGATCTTTGGTGACCTTATGGCTGATGGGCACGGACTTGTTCAGCTTGGGCAGCAGTTCCCCCATAAACCCGGGCGGGGCGCAGACCTGCAGGGATTGAAAACTGTTTCGGTGGTGGGCGCTGTTAATCGCTTCGGCCACCTGGCGGGTAAACCGGGTGTTTTCCTGCTGTTTGGGAGATTTATCAGTGGTACCGAGACCTCGGTTTGCCATGGATGAAGGGCTGTGGGTTTTGGTGGTGTGTCCCGTGCGGTCGGTGACGAAATCACCGTTGTGCCATCGACCCTCTTCATGCTGGATATAGTCGAGCAGACGAAGATTCTGCTGGTGAGGCTGGAAGTGGTACATGCAGGCCTGGCTGTTATCGGCCACAAGAACCCAGATGGGGCGCATAGATACATCCTCCGAAAGTCGCCCGATAAAAGTTAGCTTATTTTCCGGCCTTTGGCAGAGGGGGTTATACGGATGCTGGTGGGTATTTGAACGAAGGAATTGAAACTGTAGCGGTGTAAACCGCTGCAGAAATAAAAAAAATCAGTCTATGTCGTTTATATGAACTTCAGGCAGGCTGGCCTTGTTCATGACAATCTGTTCTTCTTCCGGAATTACAAAGGCTTTGCCTTTCACAACCACCCGGCCATGTTGGTTAACCACGTTTGTGGACAGGGTGGTGATCTTGGTGCGGGAGTTTTTCTCAATCACTTCCAGCTTGATGGTGACCGTGTCCCCTAGCTTGACAGGGTGTATAAACTTCAGCTCCTGGCCCCTGTAGAGACCGCCAGGACCAGGCAGAATCATGGCCAGGGCGGCGGAAATCAGGGAGCCAGTCCACATGCCATGGGCAATGCGCTCACCAAACTGGCTGTCGGCGGCGAACTCCTTATTTACATGAATTGGGTTACAGTCGCCTGAAACAGTGGCGAAAAGAATCAGGTCCCTTTCAGTCAGGGTGCGTTGATAGGTTGCATTGTCGCCTATCTGAAGGTTCTGGTAAGGCACATTAGCCAGGGTTGTCACTCGATGTTCCTCTTTGTATCGAAAGTTATATCGAAAAGCCTAAACTGGTATACCAGTATTAATATATTGATGCAGGGCGCTGATTCTGAGCTGAGAACTGTACAAAATTTCTCAGTTAGGATTAGCAGAGATTTTCTGGTTCAGCCATTGCACCAGGCGGGCAGTCACTTCATCGTGATTGGTTTCATGGAACATTTCATGGCGTCCGCCGGGCCAGATGTCAAGGGTGATATCTGCTATACCTGCTCGCTGTAATGTATCTTTCAATTGTTGCAATCCTTTGCCATAACGGCCGACAGGGTCGCAGTCGCCACCGATGATATAAAAAGGCAGGCGGGATTCAATCTCTTTAAGGGCTGAAACCGAGGTAATGGAGAGCAGGCCCTGGAAAAGATCCAGCCACAGGCTGTTGGTGCAGAGAAAGCCACAAAGGTGGTCAGCGAGGTAGGCGTCAACTGAGGTGGCATCCCGGGAAAGCCAGTCGAACTTTGTCCGGGCTGGTTGCAGGCGGCTGTTGTAAGAGCCAAAGGTAAGGGCATTAACTATCTTGCTGCGTCCCGTATCTCCCTGGCGTAGTTTCTCAATCCGGGTGATTATCCGTCCGGTATGAAGTAGAGATCGCGGAGCGTAATTGGAGCCGGACAGGATCACTCCGCTCAGGTATCCGGGGTTATGTCGGATGACCCAGGCCTGGGTGATGAAGCTGCCCATACTGTGGCCTAGTATGAATGCAGGAAGGGAAGGGTATTCCATGCGTAGATGGTCAAAGGCTGTGCTGACATCATCCAGCACTTTTTCCCAGCCCCGCTCCTGAGCAAATATACCCAGATGTTCAGTGGGGTTATGGGGGCCGTGGCCACGGTGATCTATTGCCATAACAGACAGACCGACCTGGTTCAGGCTCAGTGCCAGTTTTTCGTACCGACCGCCATGTTCCGCCATACCGTGGAGAACAAGGATAACGCACCGCGGGGTTGCGGCAGGCCAGTGATAAACATGTATACGATGACCGTCGCAGGCATTCAGGAACTGTTGACTGGCAACCATGACCGGTTCCTTCTGGTGCTGGATGTGTGGTTTTGGATAACAGCCGAAAGCGGCGGATATTGGAGATATTTTGTCACAATTTTTGCAGAAAATATCTATTTTCTGCAAAAGATTAACGACAATTACCTGAAAAATCGCATAGGCATACGAATCATACCGGCTGGATTATACAGGGGAAAAACTGATATTCTTCATGATTGATTTATAACCGTCTGCACGTTTTTCTGATGCTGATATTGAGCTGAGGAGCAGGGGCAAAGATCGGTGATCCTGGAGAGTGTGAGTGACTTTTCGCCCCGTGGCTGTATTTCGGCCATATTGCCGCTAAAGAATTATTTCCGCCAATATGTGACCGGATACAAGGTACCGAAACTGATTTGGGTTACGGGACAGTCCCCCGGTGACCAATGTTGGCAAGATTATGCGAAGGGCTTTGCGGGATGCAGAGCTGACCAGCCAGTCAGCTGAAAACTCTGATACCGCGCAAGCCACGCGAATGTCGCACAAGCTAACAACGCTGAGTAATGACAGACCAGGATAAAAGCAATAACGCAGCAGCTCCCGCTGCTGCCAAGCCTTCCAATAGAAAGCTTTCTAACGGCGCGGCTACTGATATAAGGGCTGCTATTCAGGGCAGCCTGATCAAAGACCGCCACTGGCTCCAGCGCCAGTGGCGAGACTGGAAGAAACTCTCCGGCAGGGACAAAGACCGATTTCGGCAACGACTTGAGCGTTCCGGTGAACAGGTGCGTTTACGGCGTGGGCAGAATGTTCGGCTGAATTACGACGATGCTCTTCCTATTGCCCAGAAAAAGGACGACATCGCACGCCTGATTAAAGAGCATCAGGTGGTGGTTGTCGCCGGTGAAACCGGTTCCGGTAAAACCACTCAGCTACCAAAAATCTGTCTTGAGCTGGGGCAGGGTGTCCATGGCATGATTGGCCATACCCAGCCCCGGCGTCTGGCGGCCCGTTCCGTGGGCAGCCGTATTGCCCAGGAGCTGGAAACAGAGCTGGGCAGCCTGGTGGGTTATCAGGTCCGTTTTACTGATCAGGTCAGCGACCAGACAAGGGTCAAGCTGATGACCGACGGTATCCTGCTGGCGGAAATCCAGAATGACCGTTTCCTGAATGGCTACGATACCCTGATTATTGATGAGGCCCATGAGCGCAGCCTCAATATTGATTTCTTGCTGGGTTACCTGAAGATTCTTCTGCCCAAACGGCCGGACCTGAAAGTGATTATTACGTCGGCAACCATCGACGTAGAGCGTTTCTCCAAACACTTTTCCGACAAGAATGGTAATCCGGCCCCGGTGATAGAAGTGTCCGGGCGCACCTTTCCCGTGGAGGTTTTGTATCGTCCCCTGGCAGAGCTGGATGTGGAAGCCCGGGATGGTGATGAACGTCAGATGCAGGGTATTCACCAAGCCCTGGAAGAGATCGAAGACCTTGAAAGCCAGGGCTGCGGGCACCGTCTTGGGGATGTGCTGGTCTTTCTGCCCGGGGAGCGGGATATTCGAGAGACGGCCAAGTATCTTCGGGACAGAAAGCTCCGGAATACCGAGATTCTGCCCCTCTATGCCCGCCTCTCCAATGCCGAACAGAACCGGATTTTCCAGTCCCATGCCGGACGCAGGGTGATTCTGGCCACCAATGTGGCGGAAACATCTTTGACTGTTCCGGGCATTCATTATGTGATTGATCCGGGTACCGCCCGCATCAGTCGTTACAGTGTGCGCGGAAAGGTGCAGCGTCTGCCGGTGGAAGCTGTGTCCCAGGCGTCCGCCAACCAGCGTAAAGGCCGCTGTGGTCGTGTGGCGGAAGGCATCTGTATTCGCCTGTATTCCGAGGAAGACTTCCTGAGTCGTCCGGAGTTTACCGATGCTGAGATTCTACGCACCAATCTGGCTGCTGTTATCCTGCAGATGCTGAAGCTCAACCTGGGGGATGTAACCCGTTTCCCGTTTGTGGACCGACCCGAGAATCGGGCGATAAACGACGGTTACAATTTGCTTCAGGAATTGGGAGCGGTCAGCGCGGATAATCGCCTGACAAATATTGGGCGACAATTATCCCGCCTGCCTATCGATCCCCGTATCGGACGCATGGTTCTGGCGGGGCACGACACCAATGCACTGGATGAATTGCTGATTATCGCCAGCGCCCTGAGTGTTCAGGATCCCCGTGAGCGCCCGGCGGAGAAGAAACAGGCTTCTGACCAGGCTCATCGGGAGTTTTACGATCAGGATTCTGATTTTCTCGCTTTCGTGAATTTGTGGCGCTGGTATGAAGAGCAGCGCCAGGAGCTCTCTTCCGGCCAGCTGCGCAAGCTGTGCAAAAAACATTTCCTCAGCTTTATGCGTATGCGTGAGTGGAAGGATATGCATCGGCAGCTGGCCCTGGTCTGCCGTGACCTGAAGCTGCGCCATAACAGCGACCCTGCAGGGTATACTGATATCCACAAGGCGCTGCTGACAGGCTTGCTCAGTCATCTCGGTAATAAAACCGAAGAAGCTGATTATCTGGGTGCCCGTAACCGCAAGTTCTGGGTGTTTCCCGGTTCTGGTTTATTTAAGCGCAAGCCCAAATGGGTGATGGCGGCGGAACTGGTGGAGACCACCAAGCTCTATGCCCGCTGTGTGGCCAAAGTGGAACCGTCGTGGATTGAACCTCTGGCGGGGCACCTGATTAAACGTAACTGGTTTGAACCCCACTGGGAAAAGAAGCAGGCAAGGGCTGTCGCCTATGGGCAGGCGACACTGTACGGTCTGGTGATTTATTCCCGGCGCAAGGTACATTACGGCACCATTGATCCGGTGGAGTCCCGGGAACTGCTGATTCGTGAAGGGTTGGTGGCTGGCCACTATCCAGGTAAAGCGGGCAGCAAGGCTGCGTTTTTTTCCCATAATCAGGCTTTGATCGCTGAGGTTGAAGAGCTGGAGGCCAAGTCCCGACGGCAGGATATTCTGGCAGACCCGGAAACCCTGTTCAGCTTCTATAACGAACGTATTCCCGCTGATGTGGTCAATGGCGCGGGTTTTGAAGCCTGGCGCAAGAAAGCGGAAAAGGACGATCCAAAGTATTTGTACCTGACCCGTGAATACTTGATGCAGCATGATGCGGCTCATGTGACGGCGGTGCAGTACCCTGACCGTTTGCGCCATGATGGTATGGAACTGCCCCTGACCTACCACTTCGCCCCCGGTGAAGACGACGATGGTGTGACGGTTTCCGTGCCGGTCTCCCTGCTTCAGAAACTGCCGAAACAGCGGCTGGAGTGGCTGGTGCCCGGTATGCTGGAGGAAAAAATTGTTGCTCTTATTCGGGGTTTGCCCAAGCAGCTGCGCAAGAACTTTGTGCCTGTGCCGGACTATGCCCGGGGTGCTATCGATAGCCTGAACGCCTGCGATGAACCCCTGACCGAACTGCTGGGGGAGAAGCTGTTCCGCATGACGGGCACCCGTATTCCCGTGGATGCCTGGAAACCGGAAGTTCTGGATAACCATTTCCGCATGAATATTCGGGTATTGAACGATGACGGCAAGGTACTTGGCCGCAGCCGTGACCTGACCTGGCTGCGGGAGAAATTCGCGGATCAAGCCCAGGCCAGCCTGCGGGATATGACTGACAGAGGCATGGAGCAGAGCGGTATGACCAGCTGGACATTTGGTGAACTGCCGAAAGAGGTCAGTCAGACCCGTGGTGGTTTACTGTTCCGCTCTTATCCGTCCCTGGTGGATGAAAAAGATTCTGTGGCCCTGCGCCTGTTCGACAGCCCGGAACTGGCCCGGCAGGAGATGGTCTGGGGATTGTCCCGGCTGATTCGTCTGGCATTGCCGGAGCAGGTTCGTTTTATGCTCAAGCAGATGAAAAACCTGAACCGTATCACCGTGCTGGCGGTCAATACGGTGGCCAAAACGGCGCTTCTGGAAGATATTGAGCTTTATGTGATTCGTCAGGTCTTTATTGATGAGGCTGCAGAGTGGCCCACCAATGATGCAGAGTTCCGTACCCTGGTAGCCAGTAAAAAATCGGATCTGGTCGCGTTTGCCGAGAAACTGGATAAGCTGCTACTGGAAATATTTACCCTGAACAACGATATCCAGAAGCGTTTGAAAGGGAAGATATCCTTCCAGGTGGCTCTGTCCATGTCCGATATCCAGGCTCAGCTGGGAAACCTTTTTTATAAAGGTTTCCTGCGGCAGACACCCCTTGAGTGGCTGGAACAGCTGCCCCGGTATCTGAATGCCGTACAGCTGCGGCTGGAGAAACTTGGCGCCAACTTTAACCGGGACCGGGTGCATACTGATGAGCTGCAACAGCTCTATGAAGCCTGGAATGCCCGTCGCGAGGCTCTGGAAAAACAGAAGATCGTTGATCCAGCTCTCTGGAAGTATCGCTGGATGCTGGAAGAGTATCGGGTTTCCCTGTTTGCCCAGACCCTGAAAACCCGGGCTCCGGTATCTGCCAAACGCCTGCGTAAACTCTGGGAAGAAGTGGCTGTTCCCTGACCATTCTGTTAAATGTTATTGTCCTGTCTTTTGAGTGTCCGGGAGACAGGCTTTCTTTTACTGCTCCTATCAGCTTTGGCCAGTATTGAACTTTCCTTTCCTCTTATCAGTCTCTAGAAAGTTGAAGGTGGGCGAATTCCTAAATAAAACGAGGCGTTGGCCGTTTTTCAGTAAATGGAGTGTATATGCAAGGGGAGTAGTCTATGGGCATAAGATCAGGAAAAGGGAGTTTCTGGCTTATGGTACTGGTGGGCGTCATTTTCTCAACGGTGGCCCTTGCCCACCCGAATTCAAAGTCTGAAACCCATGGCTATGCAATTAATACCGAAAACCTGACCGCCGGGTCCTATGAGCGTGGAGCCCTTATACTCAGCCAGGATGGTTTCAGCCTGTTCTCATGGGGATGTCTGTTCTCTGTTCCCCTGTCGGTGACACCTTGCCAGTACCGTAATTCCGGAATTCTGTCTGCCGGAGGCGGAGGTGCTGCCCTGGCCGTTGAAGGTGGATCTATCTGGAATTTTGTTAATGAAAAAAACGGTGTGCTCACATCTTCTTCTGATTCCCTCCAGAATGTAGCCTTGGGGGTTCTGGAAGGAACAGGTCCTTTTCTGCTGAATAACCATGGCACTATTACTGCCACTGCTAATAATGGCACGGCTATTATGGTCAGGAATCGAACCTGGTCGCTCTATCCACTGGCATTTTCCTGGGAGAATTCCGGGGTGATTCGTGGAAGCGTCGCAATTGATATTCAGTCTTCAGGTCCACTGGAACTGATCTCAACCGGAGAGATCTTCGGAGATATAAAGGTTATATCTCCGGTAACCCATGGTCTTCTGAACGGAATCAGTTATGGTTTGCTTGGTCGGGAAGGGTTCCGCTCTAACTGGATCAGTTTCCGGAAAGCCGCTCGGTTCACGGGGAATATCTCGGGGGTCAGGAATGTTTACATTGATAACCCCCCGGAAGAAGACAGCTCCGGGGAGGCTTCTTTTCCTACTGTGAGTTTGTATGGCTCCATCAGCGCTTCGGAGAATGCGTTGTTTGTTGAGCCAGGTTCATCATTCAGTACATCGGGCATCTATATAGAAAAGGGTAATGTTTTTGTTGGTAGTGAGGCCCATGTAATATTGGTTACCACAGGAAAACCCGGTGTGATTCTGGATGCACCAAACAGTACTGTGAATCTCGTCAATGCTTCAATCACCCTTGACCATGAACATTTTACCGGTACTCGGGATTATATTCTGGTTAGTGCCGAAAAACTTCTGCTGGCAGTTACCTATATCAAGTCCTCTAAAGGGCTGCTGTATGAGGTTGATGTACTTGAGGGGCGAGGTAAGCAGTTAACAGTTCGTGTTACGCGGGTGCAATAAAAGGTCATGGAGGATATCTGGTGATGAAAAAATGGCTGGTGGCTTTGGCGGTACTTATCTCCCTTGGTATTACGGTTCCTTATCTTCTGGCGCTGGCGGATGAAGAAGGCTGGGAGTTTTTTGATGATGAGCAGGATGCTGAGAACTTTGATTCCACAGATGAGGAGCGGGATGAAACCTGGGATGAAATAGGCGAGGCTGAAGAAGCTGAAGAAGAGCCTGATTACAATACAGGCTACTATGATGATCCGGATGAGGTGGATGATCCTGGTTTTCCTGAGGGTGAAGAAGCTGAAGAAGAGCGGGAGCGGCTTCAACCCCAAGAATCGGATTCACGCCGAAATAACAACAGGGAGCGCTGGGACAATCAGCACCAGCACCAGCACCAGCATCAAAACCAGAAACGGCCCGAAGGTGATTCAAGCTATCAATCTTCTGACGAAAGGGGGCAGGAGTTTGAACAAAATGAAGAGGAGTTGATTTACCCAGGTGGAGACCCGAATGAAGTATTGATTGAAGAAGGCCAGGATGATGATTTTGTTGAAGAGGGTGAATATTAAATTGCCCGGGTCATTATTCTGTAATAGCCGGAGGTTATCCTGGGATTGGTGATCAGCAATGACGCCAAGCTGTTTCGACAGTTTCTGCTCTATTCAAACCGCCAGTGATCTGGCGGTTTTTTTTGTCTTAAATCAGCCTGTTGGCCTTTGAACAATGTTACCCCGGCCAGGGTTTGACGAACCAAATGCTTATGCCTTAACTGGTAATTAATACGTCTGATTCAGACGTTTTTCTTCTCCGGTCTCTTCTCGTGCAGCTGTTCGACCCGAAAGAGTCATTGCTAAACATGGACGGTTGGCAATATGGGTGATTCAAGTCGTATCCTGGTGATTGAAGATGATCAGCACCAGAGGCAGCAACTCAGAACAATTCTCGAATTTCTTGGTCACGATATCGTGCTCTCCGGCGCTGGTGGTTGGGAGACACGTATTACCATGGCTCCGGAAGATTGTCTGGCCGTGATTGTCGGACGTTCTCCCCGTACTTTGGATATTCTTAAGCAGCTGAACCGGCATTGCCCGGCGCTGCCCATCCTTATTAATGGTGCCTTCAGTCGTGTTGGCCTGCAGGGCAGCCTGCGCAGGCAGGTGGTTGGAGAGCTGGAGCATCCCCTGACCTACAGTCAGATTGTCGATGCTTTGCATCTGGTGCAGGTATATCGCATCCATTGCCGGCAGGGGCAGATTCTTGCCGGTCACCATGATGCCCAGCTGTTCCGTAATCTGGTGGGCAACAGTCGTTCCATTCGCCATGTGCGGGCGCTGATGGCCCAGGTAATGGATAAGGATGTAAATGTGCTGATTACCGGTGAATCCGGTACCGGCAAAGAAGTGGTAGCCCGTAATCTTCACGAAAATTCTGCCCGCAAGGATGAGGCCTTTGTTCCCATTAACTGCGGCGCGATTCCTCCGGATCTGCTGGAAAGCGAACTTTTCGGTCATGAGAAGGGCGCATTTACCGGCGCGATTGCCTCCCGCAAAGGACGTTTTGAACTGGCAGAAGGGGGTACGCTTTTCCTTGATGAAATTGGCGATATGCCTCTGAATATGCAGGTGAAGCTGCTGCGGGTTCTGCAGGAGAAGAAGTTTGAGCGGGTTGGCGCGACATCTTCTGTTGACGCCAATGTCAGAATTATTGCCGCTACCCACCGTGATCTGGAAAAGATGGTGGCGGAAGGCACCTTCCGGGAAGACCTTTATTACCGACTGAATGTGTTCCCGGTGGAAATGCCAGCCCTGCGCCAGCGGGCGGAAGATGTGCCTCTGATTCTGAATGACCTGATTAATCGGATGGAGCGGGAGCAGCGCGGTTCTGTCCGTTTCAGCTCCGCAGCGATTCTTTCCCTTTGTCGTTACGACTGGCAGGGTAATGTCCGTGAGCTGGCCAACCTGGTGGAGCGTCTGGCGATTATGTACCCCATGGGTGTGATTGGTCTTGAAGAGCTGCCTGTCCGATTCCGCAAAGCCTCCGGTGATGGGGCCAAGGAGTCTGGTGTCGCTGAAATGTTCCCCACCACGATTCAGCCCGGTGGCATGGGTGGCTTGGATGAACTAGCTGTATTGCCGGTGAATGGCCTGAACCTGAAAGAGTTTCTCTCCGACCTTGAGCGTAAGCTGATTCGCCAGGCCCTGGATGATTGCAGCAATGTAGTGGCCCGGGCCGCGGATAAGCTCCAGGTACGTCGTACGACACTGGTAGAGAAAATGCGCAAATATGGTTTGAACCGCTATGAACAGGCGGATAATCCTTCCGGTTCTTAAGCTGCTGCTGGTTTTCGGCGCGCCTCTGGTATTGGGGGCTGAGCCGGAACTGGCAGAGCAGCTGACCCAGCAGGACCCGGCCGACGAGCCGGGTTTTGTTGATTTGCTGCAGATGTTGTTCGTATTTCTGCTGGTGATCGGCCTGATGCTGGGATGTGTCTGGTGGCTGAAGCGCTTCCAGCCTGGCCTGGCTCCCGGTCAGGGAGGTATGCAGATTAAAGGCGTGCTCTCCCTTGGTGGTCGAGATCGGGTTGTTATTATTCAGGCGGGAGAACGACAGTTGTTGTTAGGGGTATCGCCGGGAAAGATTGTTTTGCTCGGTGACTATGACCGGTTGATTGAAGATAAAGATACAGGAAATGCTGCTCGATGTTTTCGGGATCTTTTGAAAACACCTACCTGAAGCTACAGTCACTTTCTGCGTAAAAAGCCTGTCCCTGCAAACCTTAATTTATTGTCTATTCTTGAGAGCCGTCTTCACTCTGTCAGGTGAGTATTGCATGGCTGTATGTCTCAGGTTAAGACATTCTCTATTTGGATTAATGCTTATAATCTTTGCTCTTCCAGTTGCCGGGCAGAATATCAGCATTTATCTGGATTCTTTGTGGACGGGTATTAATTTAAAGCATACCGAAGAGCAATGGGGCGGATCATATCTGATAAAGGATTATGATCATCCTGATGTGGATGTATCCAAAGTGGTTAATTCTATTTCGGCTGATAATCCTGCCTGGACAACTGGCTTCCTGCGGTCACTGAAAAAATTATTCTTACAGAATTCCTTTAGCACTGAGGGGCATATCAGTGATGATGAAGGACTGGAGCAGATGTTGTTTGGCTCCGGGGTTATAAAAAGCTGGGAGACGGCAGCATCTGGTTTATCACGGGCTTATGGGGAGGAAGGGGACTTTTTAAAAAAAGCTCTGTATGAGTTTCCTGAAACACTGATATTTCATAGTGATAGTTATTTCACTAGCTATGAAGGCCATTACACTGTTGATGAGAAAAACGTACAAATGTTTTTCAGCGTTTATGACAAGTCAGCCAAATCTGAAGATGAAACAGAAGGTGAAGTGGTGCCAGGTTCATCTTCAGAGGTAAAGAATCCTGCTGACACGAAAGGTGTTGTGCCTGTTGCTGTGATTCAGGCGGTGTTCTTCCGTTGGGAGGATGGTGTGATATGCCAGATGATTAATATTTTTTCGCCAAAGTTAAAGGCTGGTAAAGGTGAGCGTGCAGGCATTATTGCTGGATGGGCATGGGATGCTATTGGAAAGTTCCATAATTCTTTTCCTCCAACAGAAGTTTCTGATGAAAAAGATCATTTGAAACTTGTCCGGCGACCCCAGAAAAATGCTGTGATTGAGCGTTCTCTTGTGGGCTCGCTGGAGGGTATGGTTATATCCGCTGTACTGCCTTCGAGTGGTGCCTTACCGCTATTGTATCAGCTGGCTGGAGGAGCTGCGTTAGGTGGGGTATATTCCGCATGGCGTGGACGCCGGGATTATAAAAAAGAGCTGTCAGAAACGGCGCTTGGTTATGTGAACGGACAGCTGATTAATCTGGTCAGCTGCCGTTCATCACAAAAAGATTGGTTTGATAATGATGCCTGGGGTGTTATTGCCAATAAGCCAAAGGTTGTTCAGTCTGTAAGCCGAAAAACTCAGTCCCCAGTTGTGAGCCTGGATAGGAATGGGAAAAATTTAACAACTGAGCGGGAAATGTTTTCCCTGAGTTTTACTCAAAGCAATAGCAGTGGAGTACGTAAAAGGCGTTAATTTCATTTCAAATTGTTTATCTATAAAACCATAAAATAGGATTTGTGATTGGCGGAAAATTGTCGTTTTTTTCTGATAAGACTTCTATCCGCAAATTGCGGAAGCTTTTTCTGTTCATAGAGGGGAGTTATTACGGCAAGATTCTGGCGGCACCTCTCTGACACGCCAAAATATAAACGCTTATTCTGGAGCCATAACCATAAGGTGATGGCTTTGAGTGCTGTTTTGTTTTCATAAAAATCTTTATAAACAATGAGTTAGAAAAAATGCGGATTTGCTTTGCGTTTCTGGCACGGTCACTGCATTAGTTGCAGTAGTATTGGGGCACACCATGGATGGTATGCATTTCAACAGCAACTGAACGGACCGTAAAGGACTATGGACGTAAATCCTGTAAGAGTTATTGCCCTTGCCAGTGGTAAAGGTGGGGTTGGAAAAAGTTTCCTTAGCCTGAATCTCGCTGAAGCCCTGTCGAACATCGGGCGCCGGGCCATGATCCTGGACGCTGATTTCGGTCTGGCCAATATGGAACTTATGACCGGCATTCAACCGAACAAAACCATTACAGAAGTACTGGCCGGTGAGTGTGATGTTTCCGAGACATTAATAGAAGGCCCGAATGGAGTCCAGGTGATTCCCGGCAGCCGGGGAAACCCCGATATGGCGGAATTGGGCGTTGGTCGTATATCTGGTTTGATCAATGCCGTTGATCAGCTGGTCGGAGAGATGGACTACCTGCTGGTGGATACAGCTGGCGGACTTTCGCCAACAGACCTGCAGTTGATGCAGGCCGCTGGAGAAGTGCTGGTTGTGGTGACTCCTGATCCTCTGGCTCAGGCGGACGCCGCTGATTATATCAGGGCTCTGCGTCGCCATTGCGGCATCCAGCAGTTTGGCATTCTGACCAATATGACCCGCCGCCAGCGTGAAGGTCATGCGCTGGTGGAGACCCTGCAGCAGAGGTTGGGTTTTGATCTTGATTTGGTACTCCGCCATTGCGGGCAGGTACCGTTTGATCAGGATGTCGGAAAATCCAGCGCCAGTTTTCAAACCATTTTCCAGAGTCGTCCCGATTCCCGCGCCGCACGCTCATTGCAGCTGCTGGCGGAAACCCTTGATCGTCGCAAAATCAGCACTCCAGTCCTCGGAGGTATGCAGTTCTTTCTGGAGCAAACCGTTAACGCCGGAGGCATGTAAGCATGGAAGCTCTTGTCCATAACACCAGTGACAGTGATGACCGTCATCGTAAACATCTGTTCCAGGTTGAGATCGTTAACAAACATGCGTCTCTGGTCAAACGTATTGCACGTCATCTGTCCGCGAGAATGCCATCTAGCGTTCAGGTTGATGACCTGGTCCAGGCCGGCATGGTGGGACTGCTGGAGGCGGCTGGCAAATATGATGCCGCCAAGGGGGCCAGCTTTGAAACCTTTGCCGGTATTCGTATTCGTGGTGCCATGTTGGATGAAATTCGCCGTGGTGACTGGGGGCCGCGTTCTGTTTACCGCAATTCCCGCCGGGTAAGCGAAGCCATTCAGGTGGTGGAAGCTCGTCTTGGCCGGGATGCCCGGGACGCGGAAGTTGCCGCAGAACTGCAGGTTTCCCTGGATGAGTACTTTAATATGGTGAAAGACCTGAAGGGCTGCCGTCTGTTCAGCTTTGAGGATATGTTCGACAGTGAAGAGTCTCGTCTGCAGCGGTCGGGTGATGGTTGCACTCCGGATGGTGATTTGCAGGATGAGAAGTTCCGTACTGCTCTTCTGGAGGCCATTAAATCCCTGCCGGAAAGGGAACAGTTGGTATTAACTCTGTACTACGAAAAAGAACTGAACCTGAAAGAAATTGGCAAACTGCTGGGTGTCAGTGAATCCCGGGTCAGTCAGATCCACAGTCAGGCCGCGTTGCGTTTGCGGGGCCGTTTGCAGAGCTGGAAGTAATAAAGGAGCATCTTATGTATGTTATTTCCAGGCTGCTTCTGGTCGTCTGTGCACTCTTCACGGTATTGAGTAGCCCGCTGGCTGTGTCCGGAGAAGCTCCCCTCGTGATTAAGGGGGCGGAAACAGTGGAGACAGCCCGGGCTCGGAAGTTGTACGACGACGGAGCTGTGTTTCTGGATGTGCGTGTGCGGGGAATGTGGCGAATGGGTCATATAAAGGGTGCGAGACATTTTGATCTGCGCAGTACCTTTAATCTTCTCAGGCATAAAGGTTTTCTGGAGCGTAATCATCCCCTGGTGATTTACAGCAATGGCCCCCATACAATGAGCGGAGCAATTGCCTCCCATATGGCAGTAAACTGGGGGTATACGAAGGTGTACTTCTATCGGGAAGGCTACTTTTCCTGGCTGGCGGCTGATATGCCCCTTGATATGAAAGGTATGAGGGACGAAGAGACTGGGCTGAATACTGCAATTTTTGATAAAAGGTAGACTTGTGCGGGTTTGTAAAGACGCTTCTGTGTCAGACCTATCACGAAATAATAAGCTTTTTCGCGTTAATTACTTACTGATATAACCAAACCATAATATAGTATCCGGGTTTCTGATCGGTCTGGAATGTTGGTTTGGCTGAACTCCCTTTTCTGAAAGTATCCAATCTGACCTGTGAGCGGGACGGACGCTGTCTGTTTGAGTCCCTTGCATTCACACTTGCCAGTGGTGATATCCTGCAGCTGTCCGGGCCAAATGGTGCTGGCAAAACTACTCTGCTGCGTATTGTCGCCGGATTGTCCCTGGATTACTCCGGGGATATTTACTGGGGAGAACACGACATTCCTGATGATCGCCCCGGCTTCCAGAGCAACCTCCTTTACATGGGGCACCATCCCGGAGTGAAATCTGCCCTGACCCCGGAAGAGAATCTGCGTTGGTCCATGGGGCTGCACCAAACAGTTTTTCAGGATGAACTCTGGCAGGCTTTGGCGGAAGTGAATCTGTCCGGTTATGAAGATGTTCCCTGTTATCAACTGTCCGCAGGCCAGAACCGGCGTGTCGCCCTGGCGCGGTTGTTTATCGGTAAGCAAAGGCTCTGGATTCTTGATGAACCTTTTACTGCCATAGATAAACAGGGTACAGAAGAACTGGAGCAGACCCTGATTGCCCATGCCCAAAGGGGCGGTATGGTGATGATGACTACCCACCATGATATGACCATGAACTATCCACGGTTCCGGCAACTGGCCCTGGAGGGTGCGTTGTGAATCTCTGGCAGGGTATCGGTACCGTGCTTAAGCGTGATTTGCGGCTGGCGTTTCGTAATCGCGGAGATCTGATTAACCCCCTGGTGTTTTTCGTACTGGTGGCCACGCTGTTTCCGTTGGGGGTGGGGCCGGATCCGTCTCTGTTGACCGTTATGGGCAGTGGCGTGATCTGGGTATCAGCTCTGCTGGCCAATCTGCTGGCCATGGACAGCCTGTTTCGTTCCGATTTTGAAGATGGCTCACTGGAGCAGCTGATGCTGGCTCCCCAGCCCCTGTGGCTGACGGCTGTTGCCAAGGTTGTGGCCCACTGGCTGGTGACCGGTTTGCCCCTGACTATTCTTTCCCCAGTTCTGGCAGTTATGTTTGGACTGCCGCCTGAGGCGATACCGGCTGTGATTGCAACACTGCTTTTGGGAACGCCGTTGCTCAGTCTGATAGGCGCTATAGGCGCAGGCTTGACTGTTGGTCTGCGTAAGGGAGGGATTTTGTTGTCACTGTTGACACTTCCTTTCTATATTCCCGTGCTGATCCTCGGTACAGGTGGCATTGACGCTGCGGTGAGTGGTATGCCCTGGCAGGGTTTTCTGATGTGGCAGGGGGTGATCCTGGCTCTTGGAGTGACATTTTCACCGCTTGCTATTGCCGCATCTTTACGGGTCAGTGTGACTGGTTGATTTACGTCAATAAAAATAAAAGATGGATTTTCTCTGACCCTGTCTTTGGTGGACTCGGGAAGTGAAATCCTTAGAATGAGGATGATACCTGAAAGGTGTGTGCTGTCTTGCTATGAATTGGACTTGGTTTCATCGAATGTCGTCGCCGAAGTGGTTTTACAGCTTCAGCGGCAAGTGTCTGCCCTGGGTAGGTTTACTTGCGTTTACAGGTGTGGTTGTTGGGCTGGGCTGGGGGTTGCTGTTTACCCCACCGGATTACCTCCAGGGTAACAGCTACCGCATTATTTTCCTCCATGTGCCTGCGGCGTCTCTGGCGCTCACTGTGTATGTGAGTATGGCGATTATTGCCGGCATTGGTTTTATATGGAAGATCAAACTGGCGGATATGGCAGCCAGCTGTCTGGCACCTATTGGCGCGTCTTTCTGTGCCCTGGCGCTGCTTACCGGCGCAATCTGGGGAAAACCCACCTGGGGAGCCTGGTGGGTGTGGGATGCCCGGTTAACGTCCATGTTGATTCTGCTGTTTCTCTATCTGGGCCTGATCGCTTTGCGTGAAGCGATAGACAGCAGGGACAATGCTTCACGGGCCTGCGCGATTCTGTCTATGGTCGGGTTAGTTAATATTCCTATCATCAAATATTCCGTTGAGTGGTGGAATACGTTGCACCAAGGTTCCACTATCCGGGTGACGGAAGAGTCCACCATGGCTGTGGAGATGCTGGTACCACTGCTGATTTCTATTGCTGGTATTTATCTTTTCTGTCTGTTTGTATTTTTGCTTCGGGTTCGGGGAGAGATTCTCCAGCGTGAACAGCGGACATCCTGGGTGCGTGCTTTACTGGGGGCGGGTTCCTGAATGTATTTTGAAGATCTGAACAGTCTAATAACAATGGGGGGGCATGGCCCCTATGTCTGGGCGGCCTATTTTATCGGGCTGCTGGTGCTGGGGTGGAATCTTTTCTCACCCATTCTGCAGAACAGAAAAGTGGCTGCTGATATTCGCCGGAATACGCGTCGTGAACAGCAGGCCCGAAAATCTTCATCCCAAACTCAAACAATGCTTAAAAAACAGCTAAGCAGGGAGCTCCTTTCATGAAAGCGGTTCGTAAACAACGCCTGATGCTTCTTGTTTTCCTTTCCTGTGGTGTGGCCATCGCCGTTGGCCTTGCCCTCATGGCACTGCAGGAAAATGTAAACCTCTATTTCTCCCCGGCCCAGATGCAAAAGGGTGAAGCACCTGTGAGTACCCAGATTCGCGGTGGCGGTCTGGTGGTTCCGGGCAGTATTAAACGTGATCCGAACAGCCTGAAGGTGATGTTTAAAATTACCGACGGCGATGGAATAGTGACAGTGCATTATGACGGTATTCTTCCCGATTTGTTTAAAGAAGGGCAGGGCGTGGTCGGCATGGGTAAGCTGGACGACAATGGTGAATTTCATGCCAGCGAAATTCTTGCCAAGCATGATGAAACCTATATGCCTCCCGAAGTACAGAGTGCCATAGATCAGGCCCACGGCTCTGCTGGTGGTGAAAAGAAGAGTTATAAAGGCATCAAGGACGATACCCGGAAGCAAGAAGGTGTATCGTCATGATTCCTGAGCTGGGGCAATTGGCCCTGATATTGTCCCTGTGCCTGGCTGTTTTGCTGGGCTTGGTGCCGATGATCGGCAGTTATACCGGCCAGCGCAGCTGGCAGGCACTTTCCCGGCCTCTGGCCGCCGGGCAGTTTGTCTTTATGATGCTGGCCTTCCTGGTGCTGGTGCACGCATTTGTAACCGATGATTTCTCGCTCTCTTATGTGGCCGGAAACTCCAACAGTCAGTTGCCTGCCCAATATAAGGTCAGCGCCGTCTGGGGGGGGCATGAAGGCTCGTTGTTGCTGTGGGCCCTGATTCTTGGTGGCTGGACCCTGGCGGTGGCGGTATTCTCCAAGGACCTGCCCCTGATTATACTGGCCCGGGTTTTGTCGGTTATGGGATTGATCAGCACAGGTTTCCAGCTTTTTATGCTGCTCACTTCCAATCCCTTTGCACGACTTCTGCCTCATATTCCGGCAGATGGCGCAGACCTGAATCCACTGTTGCAGGATTTCGGCCTGATTGTTCATCCTCCCATGCTCTATATGGGTTACGTAGGCTTCGCTGTTGCCTTTGCCTTTGCCATTGCTGCGCTGCTGGATGGTCGGCTGGATGCTGCATGGGCCCGCTGGAGCCGTCCGTGGACCACTGTCGCCTGGGTATTCCTGACCCTGGGCATTTCCCTCGGTAGCTGGTGGGCTTACTACGAGCTGGGCTGGGGTGGCTGGTGGTTCTGGGACCCGGTAGAAAACGCCTCATTTATGCCTTGGCTGGTGGGAACGGCACTGATTCACTCACTGGCCGTATCGGAAAAACGGGGACTGTTTAAGAACTGGACAGTGCTGCTGGCCATCAGCGCTTTCTCCCTGAGTCTGCTGGGAACCTTCCTGGTACGTTCCGGGGTGCTGACATCGGTTCATGCCTTTGCATCAGACCCGGCCCGTGGTGCATTTATTCTGGCCTTCCTACTGGTAGTTGTAGGCAGCTCCCTGACACTGTTTGCTGTCCGGGCACCGGTCATTAAAAGTCAGAGTGGTTTCGGGGTGTTCTCCCTGGAAACCTTCCTGCTGATTAATAATCTGCTGCTGGTCAGTGCCTGTGTGATGGTGCTGATGGGAACCCTGTATCCGCTGCTGATTGATGCCCTGGGTATGGGGAAAATTTCCGTAGGCCCTCCTTTCTTTAATACCTTTTTTGTGCCCCTGACTCTGGCGTTGGCGTTAGCTCTGGGTATTGGTGTTACTGCTCGCTGGAAAACCGGTGTGGGCAGCTACCTGATGCAACAGTTGCGCTGGGTGGCCCTGATCTCTGTGGTGGGTGGTCTGGTAATGTCGTTTATTTATAACGACAGTTTCCAGGTACGGGTGTTTATCGTCATGTCCCTGGTGTTCTGGGTGGTATTTGCCTCCCTGAAGGCCATTGTGCACCGTTGCCGGAATAAGTCCTCCTTTGCTGAAGGTCTGAAATCCATTCCCCGTGGTGTCTGGGGTATGCATATTGCCCACCTGGGGCTGGCAGTTGCTATCGTCGGCGTGTTAATGGTCTCTCTGTACGGCGTAGAGAAAGATATGCGTATGGTGCCGGGGGATAAGCTGGAGCTGGGGGAATATACCTTTGTCTTTGATGGTGTCGGTAAACGACGTGGCCCCAACTATATTTCCGACTATGGCACGGTAAGAGCATTTATGGATGGTGAGGAAGTTGCCGTCCTCCACCCGGAGAAACGTCGCTATAACGTTAATGGCCAGGTTATGACCGATGCGGCCATTGATCCGGGTCTGTTCCGGGATCTTTATGTCGCTCTGGGTGAAGATCTGGGTGAGGGTGCATGGGCAGTTCGCCTGCAGGTCAAAGCCTTTGTCCGCTGGATCTGGCTGGGCTCTATTTTCATGGCCCTTGGGGGATGTCTGGCGGTGGCTGACCGTCGCTACCGTATGCCGGTAAAAGCCAAATCCCGTTCAAAGACCCAGGCGCAGCCTCAGCCCGTTACGGGTTGAGGCTGACACAGAACAAAGAATATCGGTGGATTGATGAAACGTTTGTTGTTGCTTTTGCCCCTGGTGTTTGTGATTGGGCTGGGGGTGCTGTTTTTTCGGGGGCTTTCGCTGGATGACCGGGTACCTTCGGCCCTGGTCTCCAAACCGTTCCCTGCATTCTCCCTGCCTGACCTGAATCAGCCGGACAAAATGATTACGGAAGAGGTGCTGAAAGGGCAGATCTCCCTGGTCAATGTCTGGGGTACATGGTGCCCTACCTGTTATGTCGAACACCCTTTCCTGATGGAGCTGGCTGAGCAGGGGGTGGTTATCTTTGGTATGGACTACAAAGACGAAGACGACAAGGCCCGCAAATGGCTGAGTGAACTGGGTAACCCTTACAAGATCACCTTTGTCGATCAGAAAGGTTCTCTGGGAATCGACCTGGGTGTACGTGGCGCGCCAGAAACTTTCCTGGTGGATGCTGAAGGTGTGATTCGTTACAAGCACGAAGGGGATCTGAACCAGCGTGTCTGGGATAATGTGTTTGTACCCCGGCTGACGGAACTGAAGAAGGAAGGTCTCTGATGCTGAAACGAATCCTTATGGTGTGCCTGCCCCTGCTGTTTGCCGTGCAGGGCTATGCCGCTATCGATACCTGGGAGTTTGACTCCCCGGAAGAGCAGCAGCGCTACCGTGACCTGACCAAAGAGCTGCGCTGCCCGAAGTGTGATGGCCAGAGTATCGGAGATTCCAACGCACCCATTGCCAATGATCTGCGGGAAGTGATTTTCAAAAAAGTTGAGAGCGGCGAAACCAATAAGCAGATCATCGACTTTATGGTTGATCGCTACGGTGAGTTTGTTCTCTACCGCCCGAAAACCACCGGCAAAACCCAGTGGCTCTGGTACGGACCTCTGTTGTTCGCGGTGATTGCTCTGGTGATTCTGGTGATGATTGTAGTGCGTTCACGGCGTCTGCAGAAGCAGGCTGCACCTGTAGACCTCAGCGAAGACGAAAAACGTCGTGTTCAGGAGTTGTTATCCGGGGCGGAGAACCCTGATTCAGGGGATAAAAATATATGACCATGTTCTGGATTATGGCAGCGGCGCTGGTGGGGCTGGCGGTGCTGTTTGTTGTTTTGCCATTGCGGCACTATCGAAATAACCCACCGGCGGAAGATGTTCTTGATCAGGACACCATAAATCTTGCCCTGCACAGGGAGCAGCTGGTTGAGCTGGAAAAACGCCGTGATACCGGTGTTGTCAGTAATGAGGATTACCAACTGCAGCGCCAGGAAATTGAACGGAACCTTCTGGCAGATGTAAAGCGCAGTGAATTCAAAGGTGAGAGCAAGGGTGCTGGAAAGATTGGCACTTTTCTTATGGTGGCGATTATTCCTGTTATGGCAGCCGGCTTCTATTTCACCTTAGGTGCCAGTGAACAGGTCACCCGTGCGACCGCCCTGAGCGAGCTGCGTAATGAGCAGAACCCGGATGCGCTGCTGGCGGGTATGGAAGAGATTGTGGCTCGCTGGCCGGAGGATTCCCGAACCCGTTATTCCCTGGCCAGTATCTATCTTTCTGCTGGGCGTTTTGATGATGCCACACGGCATTACGCAATAGTGGTGGAACAGGCTCCTGAGGAAGCAGAACCCCTGGCCCAGCTGGCCCAGGCGGAATTCCTGGCCAATAACAGTGAAGTGACCCCTGAAGTGAATGGATTGCTGCTGAAGGCCCTTAAGCTGGATCCGGATAATGCCACGGCTCTTGGCCTGGCGGGTATTTCCGCATTTTCTAATGGCCGTTACCAGGAAGCGGTGAATGCCTGGCAGCGGTTGCTGAGCCTGACCTCTGACCTTTCCGCCCGGCAGGCCTTGAAAACCGGTATCAGCCGGGCACTGGAAGCCATGGGTGTTGAGCAGCCTCCGCAACAGGTGGCAGAAGCGGATGGACCCGGCGTACGGGTGCAGGTTTCCCTGGATGAACGTCTCGGTGAACTTCCCGGCGAGACCCGGGTCTTTGTTTATGCCAAGGCCAGGAATACGAAGATGCCCCTGGCTATTGTGCCCATGACTGTTGGCGAGCTGCCCCGGGAAGTGGAGCTGAATGATTCCCTGGCCATGATGGACGGCGTGAAGCTCTCCGATCATCAGCAGGTGGATGTGGTGGTTCGAGTGTCCCGCAGCGGCAATGTGATGCAGCCGGATTATGAAAGTCGGGTGGAGAATGTGGCAGTCAGCGATGACACCCTGACTCGACTGGTGATTACTCCGGACGGTGCCTGATCACCACATAACTGCCACATGCATAGTTGCCACATGATCGCGGAGTGTTGTTCCGAAAGTCATTAGCAATCATAAGGTTGCATTTCGGAAGGCACTCCTGTTTTAATGGGAAACATGCTTTAAAATATTCAGCTTGCGATAACCTGAAGTAACAATAACCTGAAGTAGCAATGGCTGAGCCTGGCCCGAGCAGGTGAGCCTTGTCTTTTCGGTGCGAAAACAAGTCGGGGCGCCAGGGACAGGGCGCAGACAGCCCAGAGCGTTTTGTCTCGATGACTGTCACGGATAAAGGATAAATAAAGGCCCGAATGCGTCTTAAATGTATAAAACTCTCCGGATTTAAATCGTTTGTAGATCCGACAACGGTTTATTTTCCCAGCAACATGTGCGGTGTTGTCGGGCCGAACGGCTGTGGCAAATCCAACATTATTGACGCCGTGCGCTGGGTTATGGGGGAATCCTCGGCCAAGAATCTCCGGGGTGAGTCCATAACGGATGTTATCTTCAAGGGCTCCCAGGCCCGAAAACCCGCCAGTTACGCTCAGGTAGAGCTGATCTTCGATAATAATGAGGGTCGCATTACCGGTGAGTACGCAGCATTCAGCGAAATCTCTATCAAACGACGCCTTACCAGCGACGCCACCAATGTTTATTTCCTTAACGGCAGTAAGTGTCGCCGGAAAGATATTATGGATATCTTTTTGGGTACCGGTCTTGGTCCCCGCAGTTACTCTATTATCAGTCAGGGTATTATTTCCAACCTGATTGAATGTAAGCCAGAAGAGCTGCGGGTGTTTATTGAAGAAGCCGCCGGCATTTCCCGCTATAAAGAGCGTCGCCGGGAAACGGAAAACCGCATTCGTCGTACGACAGAAAACCTTGAGCGTTTGACCGATCTCCGTGAAGAGCTGGAACGCCAGCTGGCCCATTTGAAGCGCCAGGCGGAAGCCGCTGCCCGTTATAAAGAGTACAAGCAGGAAGAACGTCTGAAAAAGGCCCAGCTTCATGCTTTGCGCTGGCAAATGGTAAACAGTGGCGCGGAAGCCCAGGAATCAGCGATTCGGGATTTTGAAATTCAACTGGAAGCGGCTATTGCCCGCCAGCGTTCCAGTGATACCGATATTGAAAAACTGCGCCAGCAGCAGATTGAACTGGGGGATACCTTCCAGTCGGTGCAGGGGCGTTTCTATTCCACCGGCAATGAAATTACCCGCCTGGAACAGACTATTGCCCATAAAAAAGAACGGGCCGGACAGCTCAGCCGGGATATGGCCGAAGCGGAGCAGACCTGGAATGAAAACCGCCAGCACCTGGAATCGGATCAGCAGATGCTGGCCGAACTGGAAGAAGAGCTGGAAACCATAGCTCCCGAGCTGGAACTGGCCCAGGCCGGTGAAGAAGAGCAGGCCGAAACACTCGCTGCAGCGGAAGAATCCATGCAGTCCTGGCAGCAGCGCTGGGACGCCTTTAATCAGCAGTCCAGCGAACCCCGTCGTGTGGCGGAGGTTGAGCAGTCCCGTATCCAACACCTTGAACTGGCCCTTGATCGTATGGGGGAGCGTCTGGCCCGCCAGAGAGAAGAGCTGGCCGGCCTTCAGGTCGGTGGTGCTGACTCAGAACTGGAACCCCTTCGGGAAGAACTTGCAGAGCTGGAATTTCAGGCGGAAGAAACTCAGGTTCGCCGGGATACCATTCAGGACAGTATACGCGACACCCGTCAGGCACTTTCCCGACAGGAGCAGGAACGGTCAGCCTGCAGTCGTTTGCTGAACGAAGCCCGTGGGCGACGGGCGTCCCTTGAAGCTCTGCAGCAGGCAGCCCTGGATCAGGGAGAAGGCGGTCTGCGCTGGCTGCAGAAAAAAGGCCTGGCGGATCAGCCAAGGCTGGCGGAACAGTTGCAGGTCACCGCCGGTTGGGAAACCGCAGTGGAAACCGTGCTGGGTGATACTTTGCAGGCTGTCTGTGTGGATGGTTTGGAAGAGGTGGCCGCCAGTTTGGGTGAACTGGAGCAAGCCAGCCTGACATTTTTAAGTGGCACCCATGCCACAGCGCAGCAGTCCCCCGGTCAGCTTCCCTGGCTGGGCATTCATGCTCAGGGAACCGGTGATCTGCTGGTGGGGATTTATGCTGCCGACAGCCTTGATCAGGCTATGGCCGTCCGTGGCCAGCTGGAACCCGGTGAGTCCGTGATTACCACCGATGGTATCTGGCTGGGTCGTGACTGGCTGCGTGTCGCCAAGGATACAGATGCCAGTGCCGGTGTGCTGGCCCGTCAGCAGGAGCTGGAAAACCTTGTGGCTGACCTCGATAGTCTGGCCAATAAGGAAGAAGAACTGTCCTGTGCCCTGGAAGAGGGGCGGGAAACTCTCGAACGCCTTGAGGGCGAGCGGGAAGATATTCAGCGCCAGGTTGCAGCCCTTGCAGCCCGGGAAAGTGAATTGAAAGCGGATCTCGGCGCCCGGCAGGTAAAACAGGAGCAGGAAAGCCTGCGCCGTAATCGCCTCCTGGAAGATATTGCTGAGGTGGAGGAGCAGGGTCATGTCGAGCAGGAAAACCTGTCCGAGTCCCGGCTCCGCTTGCAGGATGCCCTGGACCGTATGGAAGAGGATGCCGCCCAGCGTGAGGAACTGTTGCTGCAGAAAGATAATGTAATCGCAGAGCTGGAACGTATTCGCCAGCTGTCTCGCCACAGCAAGGACTCCGCCCATCAGCTGACCCTGCGCCAGCATACCCTGATCACCCGCCGTGACTCCTTGAAGCAGGGCGTTGAACGGTTGGAGGGCTTGGGTGGGCGTATTCGTGAACGCCTTGAGCAACTGAACCTGTCACTGAGTGACAGTGATGAGCCCACCGATGACCTGCAGATGGAGCTGGAAGAACTCTTGGATCGCCGGGTGGCCATTGAAGAAGAGATGAGCGAAGCCCGTCGTCAGCTGGAAACTGTTGAGCATCAGTTGCGGGATCATGAGCGTAACCGTCACAGCGCCGAGCAGGAAGCCCAGGGGGTCCGTGAGCGGCTGGAGAAACTGCGTATCGACTGGCAGACACTGCAGGTCCGTCGTACGACCCTGCAAGAGCAGCTGCAGGAAGATGGTTACGACTTGAAAACTGTCTGCGATAATCTGCCGGAAGAAGCCACGGAAAGTGCCTGGGAAGAAGCTCTGAGCCGCCTGGAGGCCCGTATTCAGCGGCTGGGTGCCATCAACCTTGCCGCGATTGAAGAGTATGATCAGCAGTCCGAGCGGAAGGTCTACCTGGATTCCCAGAATGATGATCTGGTGGAAGCCCTGACGACTCTGGAAAACGCCATTCGTCGTATAGATAGGGAGACCCGCAGTCGTTTCAAGGCTACCTTTGACAAAGTTGACAGTGGCTTACGGGAACTTTTCCCAAAAGTTTTTGGTGGTGGTCGTGCATATCTTGAACTGACAGGCGATGACCTGTTAAATACAGGGGTATCGATCATGGCGCAACCGCCGGGCAAGAAGAACAGTACCATCCATCTTCTGTCCGGTGGCGAAAAAGCCCTGACGGCGATCGCCCTGGTGTTTGCCATCTTCCAGTTGAACCCCTCACCGTTCTGTATGCTCGATGAGGTGGATGCTCCCCTGGATGATGCCAACGTCGGGCGTTATGCGAGAATGGTTGAAGAGATGTCCGCCAAGGTACAGTTTATTTACATCTCCCATAACAAGATCGCCATGGAGGCAGCCAATCAGCTGATTGGTGTCACTATGCATGAGCCGGGGGTTTCAAGGCCTGTCTCTGTGGATATAGAGCAGGCGGCGGCTATGGCTGTGCTTTGATGGACAGTTTGATTGAACTCATAACGAGCACAGGGAACTGGCAGGGGCGATTTCACTGGCCTCTTGTCCGTGGTAGTTTTAGGGTCAGGGGTAGAGCCATTGTGGATGGTTTTACGACAAAATATCAGGTTGACAGACACCCATGGAGATGAATTTGCGTGACTGGCTGGTAATCATCGGCGTCCTTATTATCACCGGACTGCTGATAGATGGCCTACGGCGTATATGGCTGGCGCGCCGACGGGCGAACGAGCTTAATTTTGGCCTTGAAGATGTTCAGGTTCAGGACGCGAACTATGGCAGTGAGCTGCCAAACGGGGGTGCCCGGGTGCTGGGAGAGGACACCGATGCTGATAGCACCCGGACAACACGTAAGGAGCCGTTTATCGCTCCTGATATGGCTGATCCGGATGTGGCCGTGCCGGTTGTTTCTGAACCTCGTGTTGTCAGTACCAAGGCAGAAAAAAGTAAAGCCCCGCAGAGCGACAAACCTTCTGGAAAGACTGCAGGCCAGCAGGCCCTGGAACTGGATGAACCCGTTCCTGTGCTTATGGATCTGGAGCAGGAAATTCCTGAGCTGGCTGGGGAGGAGATGTCCGCTTTCAGAACCGTGCAGGAGCCTGCGCCAAAGAAAGCCAGGCCTCAACCTGAGAAGCAGGGTAAAATTTCATCTCCTTCACAGAAGACGCCTCCTACAACCTCTGAAGCGTCCAAGCACCGTGAGAAGACCGTTGGTGGCGACAGTGTGCTGACGGCGAGCCGTGAAGATATTGATACTGATGTGGCAGAAGAAGACCTGAAACCCGCTGCGATCAAATCCGACCAGCCCCTGGAAGAGGTGCTGGTGATTAATATTGTGGCTCCTGAAGGCCAGCCGTTCTTCGGTCAGCAGGTTTTGGAGTGTTTTCAAAAGGAAGGGCTGCGCTATGGCGATATGAATATTTTTCACCGCCATGTGCAGGAAGACGGTACCGGGGAGGTGTTATTCAGTGTGGCCAACGGGGTTGAACCGGGCACTTTTGACCTGAAAACCATGGAGTATGCCCAAACGCCAGCCCTCAGTTTCTTCCTTGGTCTGCCGGGGCCCAAGAACCCCCAGAAGGCATTTCAGATTTTGGTGGAGGCTGTCTATAACCTGTCCCGGCAGTTAGGCGGCATTCTGCGGGATGAGCAGCACAGTGTTCTTACTCTCCAGACAATGGAACACTATCGCCAGCGCATCAGTGATTTTGAACGGCGCCATCTGGCCCGTAAGCATAAGCCTACTGCGCGGGTCTGACCTGCGCGTTCTCTGTTAAACAGGCTTCCGGTGCAGGGCTCTGCATACGGAAGTCTTTGTGTTTTTGGCCGCCGTTATGTCTCAACAAGAAGCCTCGCAGCGTATTGAAACCCTCCGTGCTGAAATTCGACAGCATAACCATCGTTATTATGTTCTTGATGAACCTTCCGTGCCGGACAGCGAGTATGATCGCCTGATGAATGAACTTAGGGCACTGGAGCAGGAACATCCTGAGCTGGTGACTGAGGATTCACCTACCCGGCGGGTTGGCGGCAAGCCCCTTGATGCGTTCGGCCAGATACGTCATGAGATTCCCATGCTCTCCCTGGATAATGCTTTCAGTGATGAAGACCTGGGGAATTTTAATCGTCGTCTGAAAGATCGTCTGAAAGCGTCAGATGACGTTGAGTTTTCCTGCGAACCCAAACTGGATGGCATTGCCGTCAGCCTGCTTTATGAGAATGGCGTTTTGGTACGGGGGGCAACCCGTGGGGATGGCTCCACCGGAGAAGATATCACCCTGAATGTGCGCACTGTTCCCTCTGTTCCATTGCGGCTTCTGGGTTCTGGCTGGCCCCAGCGGCTGGAAGTCCGGGGTGAGATCTATATGCCCCGTGCTGGTTTCGAGCAGTTAAACGAAAAGGCCAAAGCCAAAGATGAAAAGACCTTTGTTAATCCCCGTAATGCTGCGGCGGGCAGTCTGCGTCAGCTGGACCCAAAGATTACTGCCAGCCGTCCCCTGGAGATGTGCTGTTACAGCGCGGGCCTTGTGGAAGATGGAGAGTTGCCCGCTGTTCATGATAAAACCCTGAAGCAGTTCCAGGTGTGGGGACTGAAGATCAATCCCGAGATGAAGGTGGTTAAGGGTGTTCAGGGCTGTATTGATTACTACGAGCACTTATCGGAAAAGCGTAACAGTCTGCCCTATGAAATTGATGGCATTGTTTACAAGGTCAACAGTTTTGATTTGCAGCAACAGTTGGGCTTTGTTGCACGGGCACCCCGGTGGGCTATCGCCCGTAAGTTTCCGGCCCAGGAAGAACTGACTGTTCTTACCGATGTGGATTTCCAGGTGGGCCGTACCGGTGCTATAACGCCGGTAGCTCGATTAAAACCGGTGTTTGTGGGCGGTGTCACAGTGAGTAATGCCACGCTCCATAATATGGATGAAGTGGAGCGGCTGGATGTCCGTATAGGCGACACTGTAATAGTGCGTCGGGCCGGTGATGTAATTCCCCAGGTGGTTCGGGTTGTGGAAGAGCGTCGCCCAGATGATGCTCGGGAGATTGTTCTTCCTGCGGCTTGCCCAGTGTGTGATTCAGAGGTTGAACGTACCGAAGACGAGTCGGTGGCCCGTTGTACCGGTGGACTCTTCTGTCGAGCCCAGCGGAAAGAAGCGATTAAGCACTTTGCTTCCCGTAAAGCCCTGGATGTGGATGGTCTGGGGGATAAGCTGGTTGAACAGTTGGTAGACCGGGAACTGGTAGAGACTATTGTCGATCTGTTCCGCCTTAAACATGATCAGCTGGTCAGGCTTGAACGTATGGGAGAGAAGTCTGCCTCAAATCTGCTGGATGCTCTCGACCATAGCAAGAAAACGACATTGGCACGGTTTATTTATTCTCTGGGTATTCGTGAAGTGGGTGAAGCCACGGCTGCCAGCCTGGCCAGCCACTTTGGTGATCTTGCGGTTTTAATGGAAGTAACTGAAGAGGCTCTGCAGGAAGTGGACGATGTTGGCCCTGTGGTTGCCCGCCATATTGCCCTGTTTTTCCGCCAGCCCCATAACCGGGAAGTGATTGAGCAGTTGCTGGGGGAAGGAGTGAACTGGCCGATTGTAGAGAAGGTGGAGGAAGAGGGAATGGCGGCGCTGCCCCTGGCTGGGCAGACCTGGGTGCTGACGGGAACTTTATCTGTTATGACCCGGGATCAGGGCAAAGCCTATCTGCAGCAGTTGGGGGCTAAGGTGGCAGGTTCTGTTTCTGCGAAGACCTCCGGTCTGGTAGCAGGGGAGAAAGCCGGTTCCAAGCTGACTAAAGCCACAGGCTTGGGAATTCCGGTAATGGATGAAGAGGCGTTTATCAATATGCTCAGGGAAAACGGGGTGAGCGTATGAAACAGCTGGTCGCCATTCTGGTGATTGCCTTACTGTCCGGCTGTGCCTCCAAGGCACCGCCGGCACGGCCGGATAACCTGTGCTCAATCTTTCGGGAGAAACCCTCCTGGTACAAGGCTGCGAAGAAGGCCAATGACCGTTGGGGTACGCCGGTTCAGATTATGATGGCGATAATGTATCAGGAGTCCAGCTATCGCCATGATGTGCGCCCGCCGCGTCCATGGTTCCTGTTTATTCCTTTGCCGCGTAACAGTTCTGCTTACGGCTATGCCCAGGCCCAGGACGGGACTTGGGAGATGTACCTGGATGATGCCGGTGGCTGGTTTGCTTCCCGTGAGGATTTCTCCGATGCCATTGATTTTATTGGCTGGTATAACCACCGTTCCCGAGAGTTGAATGGCACCTCTTTATGGCGTGCAGATCATCTGTACCTGAATTACCACGAAGGCTGGGGTGGGTATGCCCGAGGTAGCCATCGCAGTAAAAAGTGGTTGCTGAGAACTGCGAAGAAAGTACACACCCGAGCTTCTAATTATGGAGAGCAGTTGCGGCGCTGTAATATCTAACTTTTCTATGCGATGGTTAGTGTTAATTTTGTATACCGTTTCCAGCCCAGAATTCGGAGTGCTTTTCCCGCTCCATCAGACCATCCTGGCCTTTGGAAAAGTAATCCGAATCCTGGTCTTTCTGGTTAGGAGTTTAACTTTGCGAGCCATTAGCGCAGCTGGCAGAGTTTGATAGCTGGCTGGCTGCATCTTTATCCAATATCCATAACACACCTGCGTGTTGCTGTAGAAAACTGGCAGGCAGGTTTTCGCTGACAGATCCCTGAATAGCCTGTTCTGCAATAGTTGCTTTACGTTCACCAAAAGCCATCATAATAACTTTGTCCGCTTCCAGAATATCTGTGATCCCCATGGTTACCGCATGGGTGGGTACGTCATCAAGAGAGTTGAAGTATGGCCTGTTGGCCTGACGGGTCTTCTCTTCAAGGGGAACCATTCTGACTCTGGAATTTGCTGTAGAGCCAGGTTCATTAAAGCCAATATGCCCATTTGGGCCAATCCCCAGAATTTGAATATCCCGGGGATTGTCTGTCAGCAATTCCTGGTAGCTCTCAATTGCCTTTTCCAGATCTGCTTTGTCTGTGCTGGTCATAGCGGGAAAGATATGAAAGTTGCTGTCCGGAATTCCGCAGGCACTGATCAGATTATTCTTCATCTCCTGGTAGTAGCTCTGTGGTTGTTCTCGCCGTAGGTCCAGATACTCATCCAGATTGAACGTTACCAGAGAGCTGAAATCCGTCTCTCCCGACTGATGGGCCGCCACCATATTCCTGTAAAGGGCAAGCGGGGTGCTTCCTGTTGCCAGTCCGAGTGTGGTGCCCTGGCCATTGCTGCGTCGGGAATTATGGAAGTCAGTTACCCAGATGCTGACCATTTCTGAGGCTGTGTCCTTATCCGCTGCAATAAAGACGGTCTGGCCATTAATATATCGTATTGATATCTGGTCATCCAGATGTGGGGGAACCCTTCCAAGAATGGTTGTTGCTTCCACAGGCTGTTCACTGGCCCGGAGTAAACCCCAGGGCTGACTTAGAATCAGTAACCAGAATAGCAGGCAGCGATAGGTTCTTTGCATGAAAGGCCTCCCGTAAAGAGGCCGGAAATATAGCAGAAGAGTCAGCTGAAGCCTGTGGGGGGCTCAGACGATATCAATACTGCCTGACAGAGAATCAGCAGAGGCGATATTGGCGGTTTCCGTCAGTTCATCCCACACCACATAAGCGCTGCCGTTGCGCAGTTGTTCAAGAACCTGGGTCACCCGGGTGCTGAGGGGAGAGTCATCGCCGTTATCGGTGCCTTCACGGCTGACAAACTCAATAATCAGGTTATAGAGGGTGGCTTCTTCCAGTTGTTGCCAGGGAATAATCATAAATCCATCCGTCTGTCGTCGGTCTTCAGTGTATCACCGAGCGTTTCAGGTTCGTTCATCTTCTATGGCGAAGACCTCAAAACCATGCTCAATCACCCGCCAGCGAATATTGCAATCCCAGAGCCTGACGCCGTAGTCACTGCGGAGGCGTTTTCTTAAATAAGCCGGCCTTGGGTCCTGGCTCAGTACTTCCTGTATTAACTGTTCCAGGGGGTGGCCGGTCTGCTGTTGATAAAGGCGGCATTCTTCCAGGGCTTCGGCAGTAAAGCTGACTGGATTTGTTTCCGGTGCTTCCGGGGCAAAGCCGCTGGTGGCTTCGGGGGCGGTATCTGCCCAGGGCAGGTAGGGCTTGATATCAACAACCGGTGTGCCGTTCACAAGGTCTGTGCCGGACAGTTCCAGCCAGACCTGACCGTTGTCATGGGTGATGCTTTCCAGTTTTACCAGAGAAAGGCCCAGTGGGTTTGGGCGGTGGGTGGAGCGTGTTGCAAAGACTCCCATACGTTTCTCTCCCCCCAGCCTGGGGGGGCGCACTGTGGGCCGCCAGCCTTCATCTTTGGTCTGGTGAAACAGGAACTGGAGCCAGATATGGCTGAATTGTTCCAGGCCTGCCACAGCTTCCGGACAGTTGCACTGACCGTTCAGTTGCAACCTGGCGCGGGCGCTTGTTGCCAAACCGGGTTGACGGGGGATACCGAATTTTTCCCGGTAGCAGGAGTGAATAAAACCCACAGGTTCAAGGGTACAGAGGCGGTTGGTCACAGGTGTCTCACACAACAGTTATCCGGTGCAGCCTAACGCCATCCCCCGGTTGCTGTAAATCAACAGCTGCAAATCATCCGCTGCAGTTCCTTCTGAAGAGATATACGGCTGGTTAGTCATACTGCGCAGCCTGTCATGAACCAGTGTGTACAGCTATTTGTCAATTGCGATGTAGGAACCTGTTTGGAGAAGACATCCCGGGCGGCACGTAGTCCGGAGCAGGTACTGCAGGTACTTAAGCAAACTGAAAATAGGTTAAGAGCCGGCACGTGCCGCTCAAAGCAAATGTCCAGGAGATAATGAGTTATGAGTCTAGTTACAGAAAAAATTCGGTCATTTCAAACGGTTTCGAGTGCCCAGGGTCCGGTCGAACCAGTTAAGAACTGCCCTGTCCAGCCTCGTATGGCACAGAAAAGCTTTTTCCAAAAGCTGACATGCTCTGCGCCCGAACAGATAAATATCGCTGACCGCAATGTGACAACCGAGCAGTTGGCTGCACAGTGCGCGCCGAAGGGGGATCACAGACCCGAGGTTATCGGCGCTGTTAATAAGGTTCTCAAGGCAGACAATGAGCGCTTTATGGAGTTTTTTGAGGAAGAGAAGCCTTATCGGGCCATGCTTAAGGCTCTGAAAGTGACCGATGTCGAGATCGAGCAATACAGATCCGGTAAACTGTCTGACGATACCAGGAACAAAGTACTGGCGGCGGTGCTGGCGGTTGCCCTGGAAGTGAATGCCCTGGCCCATACCGGTGGTTCTTCTCTTGCCGAGGCTCTTAAGGCCGGTATCATGGAAGACTATTCCGGTAACCGTGAGGACATGAAGGCCGTTCTGGATGATGCCAGGCAGCTGGAATTCTTCCTTGGCCCAGTTCTGGGTAATCCCAACTACCGGGCTCGCCTGGCTGTGGCCATTCGTGCCCAGATTGGTCTGGCTGCGAAGGCAATGCTGGATGGCAAAGATCTGGAAATACTAAAGAAAGCACAGAATGAAGAGTATATTGACCGTGCTCTGGGTGATTTGAGTCACATTGTGAAGGGAAAAAAGCGAGATTTACCTCTGGCCCCTTCACTGGCTACCCAGCTTTTGCTGGTGACCCGGCACAGTCCTGCTTTCAGTGAAAGTGGTTCTGTTAAGCAGTCTGATGAGAATCAGATGTACCAGCGTATGGTAAAAGGCAATATGGCCCTGCTGGTTGACCTGATGAAAGGTGATAAACAGAACCCGAAGGGTTCCTGCGCTTTTCATCTGGCCTCTACCCACACCCCCGGAGAGGATGAAGCCCATAACCTGACCCGTGTTCAGAGTTTGTTTGCCGGTCTTGGCCAGGCACCTGATGGTGAAGATTATGAGAACATTTCTCTGGGTCTGACCCTGGACATGAACGCCTTGTTTGATGCCCTGGCCACGATCACTGGTCCCGGGAGTCAAGCGTTCAAGGATGCGCTGGTTAATAGAAAGCTTCTGAACAAGAATGGAGAAGAATATTCTGCGACAACCGCTGATTATAACGCTGCCAGCAATCGTAGCTTGATTCTGACCCGCTTCCCTGAAGAGCTGACCAGTCCAGCCTCTCTGCAGCTGTTCTATCGGGCGCTGCTTTCCATTGCTGCCCGGAAACCTGTTGTTGCAGCTGGACGGCGTAAGACACTGAGCAGGGCAGATCAGGAATATAACCAGATGATCGCAGATGCCGCAGTCTTCGCTACCCTGGTACGCCAGAGTGTTGATGTTGAGCGTCGCGCCAGGTTTGATGAGGTTGTACTCAAGGCTGACCCTGCTAATACTGAGAAAGGTTCTGAAGCCGCTGAAAATAAGAAGGGTGAGCAAACAGAAAGTAAACCTGCGGAGAAGGCAGGAGAGAAAACCGGTCAGGAGGAAGAGAAAGGCGGGCGTAAGACCAGAAATTCCAAAAAGGACAAGGTTGAAGCTGAGAAGGCTAAGGCCGGGAACGGGGCTGGTGATGAAAAGATGGATACAAATGATGCAGTAGCGTCACAAGCTCTGGCCGCTGCTACTGGTATGGTGGAGCAAACACCTGCCAGGACTCCTGCTTCTGTTGCAACTAAGGCGAGGAAGCCGAGGTCACGTACCCCAGCCAGGCGGCGTGTTACAGGGAATGCCGCCCTGAGAAAAGAGCTTGACGCTCTAAAGGCTAAGGGGGATAAGACCGATGCTCAACTGGAACGGTTGCAGAAAACCTTGGATCAGCTTCTGAGTCAACAGCCCCAGGTTCTGGCCCAGTCTCTTAAAATGGAGCCGGTAGCTGCTACTGCCCGTGAGACTGTGAAGAAAGGTGCGAAAGGCGCTGATCTGTCAGCTGTTCGTACTAAAAACCGGGGACAGAAGGCAGAAGCTTCTAAAAGCGCACGCGCCAATAGGCAGGACAAAGCTCGAACGGATTTGCCCCGTGAGGAGGAGCATACCCGTCCTAAGCGTGAGCAGCGCCCGATGCCAAAACGCTTTCAGGACGACGGTCAAGTCACACAGCAGTAATTGCAAGCGTGAATTAAAAGCGTGATGTATTAAGGGGAGCTATTCGGGGCTCCCCTTTTTTATGAATGATTATTTACGGTGCGCTTGAAGGTGACCGGTAACAGCCCGTTCCATTCTATCCAGAGCATCGGCCAGAAGCGCCTGGGTGCAGCCAAAGTTCAGACGGACATAGTGGGGATCACCAAACACCGCGCCCGGTGACAGGCCGACACCATGCTGTTCAAAAAACGTCTGGGGATTTTTTATGCCGGGAATATCACAGTGAATCCAGGCCAGGTAGGTGGCCTGGTGGGGCGTCATGGTTAGCCCGGGAATGGCGTTGATGCGGGTCATCAACGCTTTGTGATTGCTGCGCAGGTGTTCCAGCAGAGCCTGCCTCCAGGGCTCACCGTGGCGGTAGGCCGCTTCTGTCGCGGTGAAACCCACCAGAATATTGTCAGGGTCCGGCACTATGCCCTTGCGGGTGCGGCGGAACTTTTCCCGCAGCTCGGGATTGGGAATAACTGCATAGGCGCAGCCAAAACCCGCAAGGTTAAAGGTTTTGGAGGGGGACATCAGGGTGATGGAATTATCCCGGGCATAGTCACTGATGGTGGCATAGGGAATATGCTGGCAGGATCGGTCAAGAATCAGGTCGCAGTGGACTTCGTCGGAGCAGACCACAAGACTGTGCCTGCGGCAGAAGGCTTCGATCTGTTCCAGCTCACTGCGGGTCAGTACTCGGCCATTGGGGTTCTGGGGGTTGCACAGCATAAACAGACGGGTGTCGTCTGTCATGCGTTGTTCCAGTTCATCCCAGTCCAGAATCCAGCTGTCTCCCTGTTGTTTCCAGAACACCTGTAGCAGCTTGCGGTTGCCAAGGGAGGGGGCGGTGAGAAAAGGGTAATAAACGGGGGTGGGGGAGATGACTGGCTCCCCTTCGGCGGCGCAGGTACGCACAGACAGGTTCAGGGCACATACCAGGCCGGGCAGCCAGTCTAGCCATTCGGTTTGTATTGGCCAGTCGTACAGATTGTTCAGGCGTTCAACAACCAGTTCTTCCAGGCTCTCGGGAGGCGTCGTATAACCAAAAACCCCATGATCTATACGCTGGTGCAGGGCCTCAATCACTTCAGGGGGGGAGCGGAAGTCCATATCGGCAACCCACATGGGCAGAATATCCCGGCCTTTGTATTTGTCCCATTTCAGGCTGGAAGTGCCCTGGCGATCCACTGGCGTGTTAAACAGTGAGTTTGTCATTCCCGAATAGACCCTGTTTCGGTGATTATGGTTATGTGCGTGTAACCGTGCTGGTTATAGTCGCATTGTAGAGAGGAGGGGGAGGGGAGACCAGAGCAGGAGAGATCAGAGTAGGAGAGGTGAATTACTGCTCTCTGGCTGAACCCTTACTGAATGAGGTTCTATAAAGGTTAAGTGTGCACAGGACAGAAAAACCATAGGCCCGGAACAGGCAGGTGTAACTGAGGTGGTTGGAGTTTACAAACGACAGGCATACTTCGAACCTGCGTCCCTGGTACATTTTTATACGGACAGAGCTGTCAGTGATGCCAACAGTGCTCTGGCAGACGTGTTTCCCAGGGGCGGATTTGGTAAGCATGCCCCATGTCTCGGATTCGGCTTTCCGGCTGTGAATGTCGGCGACCATGCCCTGCTCTTTTACATGGAAGAAAACTCTTTCGTGATAACAGATCTGTTGCCAGGGCCGGTTGTGGAGATCTGTGTAACGGGTGGCAACGCATAATCGCCCGCACCAGAGCCCCTGCAGGGAGAGGTTCTGGTGAACGGCGGCTGCGGATGGGCGGGTGAAGGAAGAACGCCAGGATAATGTGGCCTGGTAGCTCAAGGTTTTGAGTTTATGAAACATGGTGGCGATCCTTTTCCGGGGTTCCCGAATATCAGACCGCAGGTTCAGAGCCCGGTTCAGGCCGGTGTCAGAGAGGCTATCGAACCGGTTGGCAGAAATTCCCTGGCCAGTTCTTCCTGGTTGCCCCTGGCGACTATCCGCCCCTGCTTCCGCTGCAGTTGGTATTCGTACATGGGGTCGTAGTATTCCCTGAGCAGAGGCGCTATCCAGTCCCGGTGACGGGCACTGTTGCTCTGGGTGCGTTGCTGTGCCAGGGCCTCTTCCATAACGCTCCGCAGCTCCTGGTGGCGGGCACCTCCAAGACGTTTGCGGATGCGGTCCAGGCTGGCCAGCAGCTCTTCTTCAAAAATGCTGAACCCGGTTTCCGGACCACTGATGGAGATATGTTCCTGCAGGTTCTGTTCAATATACTCTTCAAAGGTAATCTGGATGCGGGTGTCCAGGGTTTCTTCCAAAAGAATAATGGGGGCTTGTTCCATCTTTTCTTTCAGGAATGGAGGCAGGCTGCAGCGGCCAATCAGTTTGCTTTCATCCTCCAGAAGGAGTGTTCCCACGCCCTGGTGCCGCTGTTTGAGAAGAGCTATGGCAAGGGCATTTTCAAAATCTATCTGACCGGGCTGTCCGCCAACCCTGCGGCCAAAGCTGGAACCCCGGTGGTTGGCAAGACTTTCGAGGTCGATATGGTTGGGGAAGCGGGTCAGCAGACGGGTTTTCCCTGTACCTGTTTTGCCCCCCAGAATGACAAAGCGACAGGTGTCTATTGATTCGGCCAGTGAATCCAGCAACCAGGTGCGCATGGCTTTATAGCCACCGGTGATAAGCGGGTAATCAATACCGCTCTCCTTCAGCCATGCCTGGGCCAGATGGGAGCGTTCCCCACCTCGAAAACAATACAGGTAGCCCTGCGGATTCTGGCTGACAAACTCTTGCCAGACTTTTAGGCGCTGGTTTTTTTTGTCGCCGCAGACAAGCTTGTGTCCCAGGGTAACGGCAGCATCATGTCCCTGTCGTTTATAGCAGGTTCCAACCTGTGCCCGCTCATCATCATCCATAAGTGGAGCATTCTGGCTTTGGGGAAAAGCGCCTTTAATAAATTCAATGGGCGCGCGAACATCCATCAGCGGAATATCTTCAAGGAACAAACGACGGTAGTCGCAGGTGTTGGGGCGTTGGTCAGTCATTCGGTTTACTTGTAGTTTCAACTGGCACGAAGCCTCCATTCTACCAGTTTCGGGCCTGTGCAGGATATTTGACTGTTAAAAACAGGACATCCGGCTTCAGCCGGATGTCCTGTGTCAGTTGGTGTTTGTTGATGATTTATCGAAGAGGAACGGACAAAACCAGTCTTTTGCTGTCTTCTTAAGTTCCCAGTATCGGTCTGCGCAGGGCTTTTGCTCTCAGTACCAGTGCAGGTTCGTTGGTTTTCTGGGCAAGCCCCGCTTTATTCAACAGAGGTTTCACAATCCAGGGATCAATCACCAGATCTTTGGCCAGTCCCATGATATCAAGGGTGTTGGCTATCATGGTGCCATCCCCAACGGCTCTGAGAATGGCTTTTGCTGCGGGCTGATTGATATTCCAGGCACCAGCCTGGAGCAGGATTCCCGCCAGGGCGACAGAGCCAGTACCAAGTACTCGTGCCTTGATATCGTTTGGATTTTCAGCGTTTACAAGCTTCTTCACCACGCCATGAATGCCGAAGCCCAGGCTCAGACCAGCAGATTCCGAGGCCATGCTGTACACGGTGTTGCTATAGGACATGTTGTCCAGGGGTGTCTTCTTAAGGCCGTGAAACAGGCCGTAACCAAGTGCAGCTCCCCCCAGCATGGTGCCGCTGGCTACGAATTCTCCGACGGTTCTGCTGCCGGTGATATCGGCGGCTGTTTCTGCGACAAGATCCCGAAGTCCGTAGGTAACGGTAGTGGCCATGGAGTTGGGCAGAACCCCTCGCAACCAGGAGTTACCATGTTCTTCACCGGCAGAGGCTACACCGCCAGCTTTAAACAGGGCGAGGAATATAGCGCTCTCAATAATCGGGGCCGCTCTGGCGATACGGGAAACCGTTGTCTGATCCAGAGCCGTCAGGTCGTTCAGGGCAGCTTCATGGGCTTTGCGAATAAAGCTTGAGAGAGTATTTGTTGTGCTGGCCGTATAGTACAGACCCATGTAGGGAAGCAGTGTCTGGGTTTTATCCCATCGCGGAGCGCCGCTGAAGTGACGCAGGGTACCACTGGCTGAACCCATGACCGCAGTGCTTACCACATCGGGAATCAGGTCTTTCCATGCGGTACGACCACTGTCGTTGTTTTCATCAATGGGCAGCAGGTTCTGTACGCTTTTGACGATGGCTTCACCATTACTAAAAGATGAAATAAGTATGCTTTGCTTCAGGTAGTTTCTGAGCAGGGCTTTGGCAAAGCTATCTGTATCATGGCTCCCGAACTCAAGGTGCCCTTTATTAACCAGGTTGCCATAACTGATGAGGTCGGCGACCGCGAGGGTGAGTATGGCGGCAGAATTTGTTGTTACTGTGCTGACAATATCGTGCAGTGGCGTTTTTGCGGATACCGGGGAGAGTTGAATTTCCGTCCCTGCTTCATCGTATCCCAGGCGCACCAGGTAGTGGACCTTGCCTTCGGAGTCGACCTGCAGGGGGCGCGTACTGTAGGACTGGCTGTTAAGAATTACGTCCAGAACGGCATTTTTCAGATTCTCAGTGTTTCCGGAGAGTTTGTCCCTGCCTATGCGCAGGTAAATATCCCCGTCATCATCCGCCACGGTGACATTGCCAGGGGTAAAATCTGTGGCTGTTTCAGCTGAAACGGGGAGAGGTGATCCCAGCAACAGAAATGGCAGTGGAGCCAGCCAGTGCCGGGTGCGATTGAGAATACTCATGAGTTGCCCTGTTTCCTCTTGCTGATCCTGTTATTCATTGACGGAGTCCGTGGAACCGGTCGGTAAGCTTAGATAACTTCCGGAAACTTGCATGAATATCTTTGCCGGTGGGGTTGCCAGCTGGAGTTTGCGTGCCCTTGTTTTTAAAAGAATGTTGGAAAAACATACTTTTCCTGTGATTTATCGGGTCTACACTTTTTCCCGTTTCTCTCTCCGCGGGGCTTCAGGTGTGCTTACTTTTCCCTGGGCTGGTTATATGTGCAGGCTGGCTTTCTTCCCTGTGGCCTTGTTTCTTCTTGTCTTTCTCTGTGATCTTCAGGCGCGGGAATTGCCCCCCACGCCGGTGATCGGGCTGGTTCTGCACGGACTGGAAGATCCTGTCTATCAGCAGCTGGAGGAGAATGCCCGGCTCTTCTGCCAGAGCAGAGGAGAGCGCTGCCAGCTGCTGTCTGGTGGTCCGCTCAAAGCCCGGGATGCGCAAACTCAGCGCCAGTGGCTGAGGGAACTTCTGGCCAGGCAGGTGGACGGGCTGGTCATTGCGCCGGTGATGAGCCAGGGGCTTATGCCGCTGTTGGTCAAAGCCAAAAAAACAGGTATTCGGGTGGTAAATATCGGCAGTCGCCTGGATCCGGAGCTGCTGGGGCGCAACAAACTGATGATTCCCTGGATTGGCCCGGATAACCGCGCTGCGTCCAGGGCTCTGGCAGATCTAATGGCTCAGAACCTGGCAAAAGGGAGTGAGGTGGCCATTTTGTCAGGTCCTCCCGGGCAATTGTCATCCTTTGAACGGGTTACCGCCGCACGGGGGACGATGAACAATGCAGGCTTGAAGGTGGTTGCGATAGAGGTCGCCCACTGGAACGCAGACAGGGCACAGGAAATGACTACTTTATTATTGAAGAAATACCCTTCTCTTAAAGGCGTATTTGCCGTCAATGATGCCATGGCGCTGGGGGCATACAGAGCCTCGGCATTGAACCATGCGGGACTGGCCATTGTCGGTTTTGATGGTGACAGGCATATGCGGGATTATCTCCGGGCTGGGCGGGTGCTGGGAACCGTGGACTGGTTTCCCGACAGGCAGGGCGTTTTTGCCATTGAGAAACTGCTGGCTGGCGGTCAGCAGGATATGAGAACCCCCTGGAAGCTGTTGACCCGGGACGGTGCGAATGGAAAGCCCTCTGATGCCAGGTCGTCGGAGCATCCGTAGTCAGTACGCTGGCGGTGGCGGGCATTCACCGGTATTATGGGGGCTTTTCCGCTGCTGCCCCTGGTATGGGTGGCAGCATTTTGAGCATGCAGCTTCCGGTAAGGGCTGCCACTGCCTGAAAACACGCAGTCCCTGGTCTGGATTGCCACTGAAACGATGCAAGGTTTTTCTTATGCCTGTTATTACCCTTCCCGACGGCAGCAAACGCGAGTTTGCCCAGCCGGTTTCCGTACTGGAGGTCGCCCAGGATATCGGCCCCGGTCTTGCCAAGGCGACCCTCGCTGGTCGTGTGAACGGCGCTATGGTTGATGCCAGCCATACGATTTCCGACGATGCCGAACTCAGCATTATTACCAGCCGTGATGACGATGGCCTGGAAGTGATTCGTCATTCCACCGCCCACCTGCTGGCCATGGCCACCCAGGATCTGTTCCCCGGTGCCCAAGTAACCATCGGCCCGGTGATTAAAGACGGCTTTTATTACGACTTTTCCTACGAGCGTGCCTTTAATCTGGAAGATCTGGCGAAGATCGAAAAGCGCATGGAAGAGCTGGTAAAGGAAGATATCGCCATTGAGCGGGAAATAACAACCCGCGAAAAAGCCATCAGCGATTTTGAATCTATCGGCGAGATGTACAAGGTCGAAATCATTAAAGACCTGCCGGCAGGGGAAGAGATTTCCGTGTACCGCCAGGGCAACTGGAAAGATCTGTGCCGTGGCCCCCACGTGCCGTCTACCGGCAAGCTTAAGTCCTTCAAGCTGATGCGTGTGGCCGGCGCCTACTGGCGTGGTGATTCCAACAATGAAATGCTGACCCGCATCTACGGTACGGCATGGTCAGACAAGAAGGCACTGAAAGCCTATCTGCACCGTCTGGAAGAAGCGGAAAAGCGTGACCACCGTAAGCTGGCGAAGAAACTCGACCTGTTTCACCTGCAGGAAGAAGCGCCGGGTATGGTATTCTGGCACCCCAATGGCTGGAGCATTTACCAGTCACTGGAACAGTATATGCGCCGCAAGCAGGTTGAGCGTGGTTACCAGGAAATCAAGACTCCGTCCTTAGTGGATATTTCCCTGTGGGAAAAATCCGGGCACGCCTCCAAGTTTGGTGATGATATGTTCACCATTACCAACGACGAGCGCACAGTGGCTGTTAAGCCCATGAACTGCCCCTGCCACGTTCAGGTCTTTAACCAGGGCCTGCGCAGCTATCGTGACCTGCCCCTGCGTCTTGCGGAGTTTGGTTCCTGTCACCGTAACGAAGCGTCCGGTGCGTTGCATGGTATTATGCGTGTTCGCGGTTTTGTTCAGGACGATGCCCACATCTTCTCTACCGAAGACCAGATTCAGTCTGAAGTCTCTGAATTTATCGACTTCCTGCATGACGTGTACTCCGACTTCGGTTTTGAGAAAGACAGCCTGATCTATAAGCTCTCCACCCGTCCGGAGCAGCGTGTAGGTTCCGATGAAATCTGGAACAAGGCGGAAAAAGCCCTGGCGGAAGCGCTGGATACTGCAGGCCTGCCCTGGGAAGAGCTGCCTGGTGAAGGTGCTTTTTACGGCCCGAAAGTAGAGTTTTCTCTTAAAGACTGTATTGGTCGTGTATGGCAGTGCGGTACTATCCAGGTAGACTTCTCCATGCCCGGGCGTCTCAGTGCTGAGTATGTAGATGAACACGGTGAGCGTCAGACACCGGTGATGCTGCACCGGGCAATACTGGGTTCTTTTGAGCGTTTTATCGGTATTCTGATCGAGCATTACGAAGGTCGCTTCCCGGCATGGCTGGCACCAACACAGGCTGCTATCCTCAACATCACTGACAGCCAGGCAGATTACGTACAAAATGTAGAATGTCAGCTGAAAAACAGTGGTTTCCGAGTAAAAGTAGACTTGAGAAACGAGAAAATCGGCTTTAAAATCCGCCAGTATACTCTTGAAAGGGTGCCTTATCTGCTGGTTGTTGGCGATAAGGAAGTAGAATCAGACTCTGTTGCTGTGCGTACACGTTCTGGTAAAGATCTCGGCACAATGACAGTCGGAGCTTTCCAGAACATGCTGGCAGCAGACGTTGAGCGACGCAGCCGTTCTGAAAATCTGTAGGCTAAACAGGAGAATTAGCAATCAAACGTTCGAATCCGCGGGATCGCAGACAGCAGGCACCTCGTGCGCCCATCAATCAGAATATCCGTGCCCAGGAGGTACGCCTGATTGGCGCAGATGGTGAAATGGTCGGCGTAGTTCCGCTGAGACAAGCTCTTGATCAGGCTCTTGAAGCCTCACTTGACCTCGTGGAAATTAATGCCACTGCCGTTCCTCCGGTCTGTAAGATCATGGATTATGGCAAGCATCTCTATGAAGACAAAAAGCAGAAAGCGGCTGCTAAGAAGAAGCAGGTTCAGACCCAGGTGAAGGAAGTCAAATTCCGTCCGGGGACTGAAGACGGAGATTATCAGGTGAAACTACGCAACCTGATACGTTTCCTTGAGGATGGCAATAAGGCCAAGGTATCCCTGCGGTATCGCGGTCGGGAGATGGCTCACCAGGAGTTGGGTATGCAGTTGCTTAACCGGGTTGAAAAAGACCTGGAAGAGATGGGTACTGTAGAACAGCGTCCGAAAATGGAAGGCCGTCAACTGATCATGGTTATTGCTCCCAAGAAGCGAAAGTAATATCTGCTTCCGGAAGACTGCTTCGGCAGGCTTCCGTTATCGGCTGTACTTTCATTATTTTTTTAATATTAGTGCTTGCCTAACCTGTGTCGGTCATGAACGCAGGCCGGGCCTTTGAATGCGGAGTCAAATCATGCCAAAGATGAAGACCAACTCTGGTGCTGCGAAGCGCTTCAAGAAGACCGCCAGCGGTTTCAAGCGCAAGAATGCTTTCAAGAGTCACATCCTCACCAAGATGACAACCAAGCGTAAGCGTCAGCTGCGCGGCACTCAGGCAGTCAGCGCTGCCGACAAGCCGCTCGTAGAACGCATGCTGCGTGTACGTTAAGTTCAGACTGGTTTTTTAGAGGAAATTTATAATGGCTCGAGTTAAGCGTGGTGTTGTTGCCCGTCGTCGTCACAAGAAAGTACTGAAGCTTGCCAAAGGTTACTACGGTGCGCGTTCCCGCGTATTCCGTGTTGCCAAGCAGGCAGTTACCAAGGCCGGCCAATACGCCTACCGTGACCGTCGTCAGCGTAAGCGCCAGTTCCGTGCCCTGTGGATTGCCCGGATTAATGCCGGTGCCCGCATAAACGGTATGTCCTACAGTCGTCTGATTGCTGGCCTGAAGAAGGCTAACGTTGAGATTGACCGTAAGGTTATGGCTGATCTGGCGGTTCACGAAAAAGCGGCTTTTGCTGCTATCGTCGAAAAGGCCAGGGCTGCTCTGGCGTAAAAACCGGTAGCCAGTCTGAAAAAAGAGTTCCTTAGGGAACTCTTTTTTTATGTCTGGTTTTTACCTGAATTAATGTGAGCGACATGCAATATCTGCCCATTTTCGTGTAAAGGTGACGTAACAGGTCACATTTCTGTATAAATGATAAGACTTATGGTGACTCAGTTGGTAATCTGAGCTTAATGAAAGTCAGGGGAGAGGGAGGCTCCATGAAAAACAACCTGATCCGGATTCTAAAACTATAGGTTTACCATGGCTGCTGATGTCGATCTTTGCTGGGAACTCAAACATATTGAGCAGCGTCGCAAGGCGTTTGAATATTTGCGTTCAGTAAAAAATATTTTCTGTGTTTACTCTGCCAGTGTCTGCAAGCTGTATAGCAACTACCAGCTGCAGTTTCTTGATTCAGGGGAGGGCGAGCTGATTGAGATTCAGCCGGACCAGCACGCCTGGCATGATACTTTCAGTTTTGTATCCCCCAAGGCTGTTCGTCCTTCCGGTATCTTTATGTTTCCCGGTGAGGTGTTTGGCAAGTCAGGGTTTTATGTGCGCATCCCTCTTAAGGGTGGTAAAGGCAAGACTCTGCCTCTGTCAGAAGCTTTTGAAAAGGTATTGGGGAAAAAGGATAACTTTTTGCCGCTTATTCAAAAGGGGGATTTGAGGGAGTTTCAGTCCAAGTCCAAATCGCCCTATATTCACCTGCACTGGCTGGATCTGGATCAGCTTGATGATTTGTCGATGTTTCAGCGCCTTGATATTGCCAGTACCATCACCAGCCGCTTTCACGATGTGGTCAGGGCAGAAGAGGTTTAGCTTTTTTCTGCCCTGCTATTTCCTTTTACTTCTTTTTGCAGCCCCGGAACCACCCTACCAGGTCATTCATGGACTTGCGAAAATCCTCCATGGCGCTGGTGCTGAGGGTTTTAATGTCATTGAGATGGAGATCAGTCTTCTCCATATACTCTTCCAGGTGATCAACCTCATCGTGTTGCATCTCAACACGCTCTTCTTCAAGCTCCTTTTCCAGCTGCAGGAGAAGAGCTTTGGTTTCCTTGATCTGGGCTTTCAGCGCTTTTTTATGCGCATTGTATTCCTGCATGGTGGGCATGCTATGACTCCTGTCAGGCGGTCAGGGCTATCAGCAGCCCGGGTATAACAAAGAATAGTCCGATCACGTAAGCGAAGATAATCCATTTTCTCCGGCTGGCCTTCTGGGCAAACCTGCGGGCTGCTCTCAGGGGAATCTCCCGCAGGAACGGAGTTCCGTAAATAAGAATAACCGCTGATAAGTTAAAGCACAGGTGAACCAGGGCGATCTGCAGGGCAAAAGCTGCATGATCACCTGCAACGGCCGTAGCTGCCAGCAGGGCTGTGACACAGGTTCCGATATTGGCACCGAGAGTAAACGGATAAATCTCTTTCAGCTTAAACAGCCCGTTACCTGCCAAAGGAACGATCAGGCTGGTACTTGTCGAAGAAGATTGTACGGCAACGGTCATCAGTGTACCGGAGGTAATACCGGTAATGGGACCATGGCCGATGGCTCTGTGGAGAATGGCCTTGGCCCGGCCGACCATCAGCACTTTCAGGAGCTTTCCAAGGAAGATAATGGAGAGGAACGTTAGCGCCAGGCCAGTCAGAGCCAGGGCTACACCGCCGGTAATACCGGGCAGAGTGTCGTACATATCCTTGAAGACATTGATCACCGGCTTGGTCAGGGGTTTGATAAAGTTCAGGCCCTTGATGCTCATGGACTGACCTCCAATAAAGAAGGAGGTCAGCCATGCGGAGACCTTGCTGAGGAAACCAGTGAAAATCTCCAGGGGAAGGAAAATCAGAACGGCAATCAGGTTAAAGAAGTCGTGTACCGTAGCTGCGGCAAAAGCCCGGCGAAACTCTTTCTTCTTACCGATATGACCCATGCTTACCAGGGTGTTGGTCACGGTTGTACCAATATTGGCACCCATAATCATGGGGATGGCGGTGTGTACCGGCAGACCACCGGCCACCAGGCCAACGATAACAGAGGTTACAGTACTTGAAGACTGTATCAGGGCGGTGGCGAAAGCGCCGATCACAAGCCCCATTACCGGGGTGCTGGCAAATGCGAAAAGTTCCCTGGCTCCCTCAGCGCCACCGGATGCCCATTTAAAACCACTACCGATCATGCCTACCGCGACCAGCAGCAGGTAGATCATCAAAATAACAGTGAGCCAGCGGAGAGAAGTCCCGACGGGGCTTCTGTTCAGGCCAGAATCAGTCATAGTCTTTATTCAGCTATTGTGACAAAAACAGGTCGCTATAATCCATGAAAACTGACGGGTTACAAGGTTGACATGACGTTTTCATGAAAAAAAACAGTCACAGGATAGGTATTTTCTATTGAGAATGCCGCTTTGTGGGCTATATCACAGTTTATCTGGTATCGGGCCGGCGTCGTGTGTGATCCTCAGTCTTCTTAATGGTCAGACATGCAAGGCAAGCCGCCTGAAGGAATCTCTATTGTCGGCTGGACAGCCTGCACTGGCCAGCAACAGCTGCTTGGGAGATAGGTCTGACAGGAATGTTTCAGAGCGCCTCCATAATTCATAAACTATTCTCCTGTCTGTTCTGTAGGCTTCCAAGTAGTTTTCTGAGGGGTGGTTTGTGGACTATCGGCAGGTTTTTACCCTGAAGCGCCTGTGGCTGATGCTGGTGTTACTTGTAACCCTGTCTTTTATTGTCCTTCTGGCTGTTGGTGGAAGGATCTTTCAGGTTGCCCCTCCGATACCTGCCCAAGTTGTTGATGAAAGCGGGCACGTTGTTTTTACCCGGGATGATATTGAAGAAGGTCGGGATGTCTGGCGGCACCTGGGTGGTATGCAATTGGGATCGGTCTGGGGGCATGGCGCTTACCTTGCTCCCGACTGGACGGCAGATGTGTTGCACCGTGAAGCCCTGGAGATTCTTCATGAGCGAGCTGAAGATGACTTTCTGACTCTGCCGGAGCCCCGGCGTGCCCGGATGACCAGTCGTCTGACCGCAGATATTCGGAAAAATACATATGATCCGGAAACCGGCACCATTCATATCAGCGATGAGCGCCACAGGGCTATTAAAAAGGTGCAGGATTATTATTTTGGGTTGTTTGGCGGTTCCGGAGACTCTGGGAATTTTAAACGACTGCGGGTGGACTTTGCGATTCCGGAAAAACCATTGGGGGGAAACCCGGACGCAAAAATCAGAAAAATGTCTGCATTCTGGTGGTGGACTGCCTGGTCTGCAGTATCAGAGCGGCCGGGCGACAATGTCAGTTACACTAATAACTGGCCCCATGAACCCTTGGTTGGTAATACGCCGAGTGCTTTCTCATTTCTCTGGACTTTTCTCTCCATTGTTATCCTGATTGCCGGAATCGGTATATTGTGCTGGTTCTTCAACCGTCAGAGAGCCACATGGGAACATGAGTTGATACCGGAAGCTGGTTATCCTGATAAAGATCCCCTCGAAAAGCTACAGCCTACGGCCTCTATGAAGGCAACAGCGAAATACTTCTGGATTGTCGTTGTTCTGATTGGTGTACAAATCACTCTTGGGGCTGTGACAGCCCATTATGCGGTTGAGGGCCAGGACTTCTATGGTATTCCCATTTCTGAAGTGTTTCCCTATGCCCTTACGCGCACTTGGCATACCCAGCTTGCAGTGCTTTGGATTGCAACTGCATGGCTGGGTGCCGGGCTTTATGCTGCGCCGATGATCGCCGGATTTGAACCACCTTTTCAGCGAATTCTGGTGAATATTCTCTGGTTGGCACTGGTGATTGCGGTTATTGGCTCCCTGTTTGGTGAGTGGGCCTCAATTCAGGGATATATCACTGACCCTGTTATGAACTTCTGGTTTGGCCATCAGGGTTATGAATACCTTGATCTGGGCAGGTTCTGGCAGTGGTTGATTTTTCTTGGGCTGGTGATCTGGCTGTTGTTAATGAGCCGCTGTCTTATACCAGCTATTAAAAAAGGCGGCAGTGATAAGCATCTGATCGTGTTGCTGTTAATCTCTTCTGCCGCTGTTGGCCTGCTGTACGGCGCAGGCCTGCTGTATGACCGTAACACCCATTTGACTATTGCTGAATACTGGCGCTGGTGGGTTGTTCACCTTTGGGTTGAAGGAGTTTTTGAAGTTTTTGCGGCGGCATGGGTGAGTTGGGTCTTTGTTCATATCGGGCTGATTCGCGCACGAACAGCAGCGATCTATGTCATTTTCTCTACAGCGGTTTTTCTTGGCGGTGGCGTTCTGGGAACATTTCATCATCTTTATTTTGCCGGTACACCGGAATCTGTGCTTGCTCTCGGTGCAGTGTTCTCGGCATTGGAAGTTGTTCCACTGGCTTTGATCGCTTTTGATGCCCATGACCATTGGGAGCTTAAGCAGGCTTCTCCCTGGGTGCAGAAATATCGTCTGCCACTGCTGTTTTTTCTTGCGGTTGCGTTTTGGAATCTGATCGGTGCCGGTGTTCTTGGCTTTCTGATTAACCCGCCACTGGCGCTTTATTATCTGCAGGGATTGCAGACCACGCCAGCCCATGGTCATGCTGCCCTGTTTGGTGTTTACGGAATGCTGGGTATTGGTATGCTGCTGTTCTGCCTGAGAGGGCTGAGGACTGAAAACGGCTGGTCCGACAGGCTTCTTCTCTGGGTGTTCTGGCTTATGAATGGTGGGCTGGCATTAATGGTGTTCGGCTCCCTTTTGCCTCAGGGCCTGATTCAGGGATTTGTATCATTTAATGATGGTTACTGGCACGCACGCACGCCGGAGCTGTTGCATTCGCCACTAATAGAAGGACTCGTATGGTTGCGGGTTCCTGGTGATATTGTTTTTGCTCTGGGTGCATTGTTGTTATTGATTTTTGTGGTCAGACTCTACACTGAATTTCCAGATGCTGTACAAGATAGCTGATTTCCTCATGTAGTCCCCTCGCATTCTCCTGCCCGGTATAAAATTTATACACGTTCTTTTACGAAAAAAAGGTTGATCCACTCAGGGTCGGCAGGCCCGACAACATAGTTTTGCCGCCAGCTCTCATGTACACTTGTCCGCTTTGATATTTATTATAAGCCCGGCTCTTGGGGCGTTAGACAGCGTCGCTTTCACAGAGCAAATCCATTTTAGTCAGACAATGACCGGATGTGGTGGTAAGGGCCAACTGAAATCATTGAGTTGTTAACTGGTTTTATAGAGTCCATGGAAAACCTCCAAGCATTAACCGACGCAGCCCTGGCTGCGGTCGCGGCGGCCGGTGATGCGGCCAGCCTGGATCAGGTGCGTGTGCAGTACCTGGGTAAGAAGGGTGAGATCAGCCTGCTGATGCAGGAACTGCGTCATCTTTCCAAAGAGGAAAAGCCTAAGGCCGGGGCCAGGATTAACGAAGCCAAGCAGACTGTCCAGGCGGCGATGAATGAGCGCCGTGCCTTTATTGAACAGGCGGCCCTCAATGCCCAGCTGGTGGCGGAATCCATTGATGTGACCCTGCCGGGCCGTGGCGAGGATGTGGGCAGTCTCCATCCTGTGACCCGCACCATGGAGCGTATCAGCGAATACTTTCAGACTATTGGTTTTATTGAGGAATCCGGTCCTGAGATTGAAGACGATTTCCATAACTTTGAAGCGCTGAATATTCCCGATCACCATCCGGCCCGTGCCATGCACGATACCTTCTATATGAAGGACGGTTCTGTGCTGCGTACCCACACCTCTCCGGTGCAGGTGCGGACCATGAAGCGTTTTGTCGCTGAGAACCGTAAGCCTCCGATCGCTATCATCTGCCCGGGTAAGGTCTATCGCTGCGATTCCGACCAGACCCACAGCCCCATGTTCCACCAGGTGGAAGGTCTGTATGTGGCGGAGAAGACCAGCTTTGCTGATCTGAAGAGTTTGCTGTCTGATTTCCTGCGGGTGTTCTTTGAACGGGATGATCTGGAGGTGCGTTTCCGTCCGTCTTACTTCCCGTTTACTGAGCCGTCCGCTGAGGTGGATATTGAGTGGGGCCGTAATGAAGATGGTTCCATCAAGTGGCTGGAGGTACTGGGCTGCGGCATGGTGCACCCTGATGTGTTTCGTTATGCCGACCTGGAGCCGGAAAAGTACTGTGGGTTTGCGTTCGGCATGGGTGTTGAGCGTTTTGCCATGCTGCGTTATGGCGTGAAGGACCTGCGTCAGTTCTTTGAGAACGACCTGCAGTTCCTGGGTCAGTTCAAGTGATTTTTTGAGTTTGGGTGTTATGTCGGAGGTGTGTGCACTGTTTTCCGCGCCGCCGGGCTATCCTGCCCGGGGGCGCTCTCAGGCCATCCATGGCCTTTGAAAACAGTGCACACATCCGACCAGTGGCATCCAGCCTGCTTTGATTTACTCGGTCTTCCTCTCAGGGGAAGATTAAGGATGGAAACAGAATGAAATTCAGCGAACAGTGGCTGCGCAGCTGGGTCAACCCGGAGGTGAGCACAGAAGGGCTGGTCAGCAAGATCACCATGGCTGGCCTGGAAGTGGATGAATATGAAGCCGTTGCGCCGGGATTTTCCGGTGTTGTGGTCGGTGAAATCATTGCCTGTGGGCAGCATCCTGATGCGGATAAGCTGCGGGTGACCAAAGTCACTAATGGCACGGAAGAGTTCCAGGTTGTCTGCGGCGCGCCTAATGCCCGTGTGGGTATCAAGATTCCTTTTGCCATGGTGGGCGCGGTTCTGCCTGGCAATTTCAAGATCAAGAAGGCCAAACTCCGGGGGGTTGAGTCCTTCGGTATGCTGTGTGGCGATGATGAAATCGGCCTGGCCAGTGAGCGAGCCGATGGCATTATGGAACTCCCCGCGGACGCGCCTGTCGGTGCGGATATCCGTGAATACCTGCAGCTGGACGACACCATTATTGATGTGGACCTGACGCCGAACCGTGGTGACTGCCTGAGTATCGCCGGTCTGGCCCGTGAGGTGTCCGCTAACTTCCTCACAGATGTGACTGTTCCTGCCATTGAAGATGTAGTTGCAGAGATTAACGACACCTTTGAAGTGAATCTTGAAGCCACTGACGATTGTCCCCGCTTTGTTGGCCGGGTGATTCGTGATGTAAATGTTAAGGCCGCTACGCCTGTCTGGATGGTTGAGCGTCTGCGCCGTTCCGGTGTGCGTTCCATCGACCCTGTTGTGGATGTCACCAATTATGTGATGCTGGAGCTGGGGCAGCCCATGCACGGCTACGACCTGGATCGCCTGAGTGGTTCCATCTGTGTTCGCAAGGCGGAGCAGGGTGAGAAGCTGCTGATGCTGGATGGCACGGAACAGGCCCTGAACCCCGAAACCCTGGTGATTGCCGACGAACAAAAAGTTCTGGGTATTGCTGGCGTGATGGGTGGCGAGTACTCCGGTGTGAACGAAGATGCCACCAATATATTCCTGGAGTCTGCGTTCTTTGACAAGATTGCCATCGCCGGTAAGGCCCGTCAGTACAGTTTGCATACCGATGCTTCCCACCGTTTTGAGCGTGGTGTGGATTCCGAGCTGCAGAGCAAAGCGATTGAACGTGCCACTCGCCTGATTCTGGATATCTGTGGCGGTAAGCCCGGCCCGGTTGTGGAAGTGGCCTGCGAAGAGTCCCTGCCTAAGGCTCGTACTGTGGTTCTGAACCGGCAGAAGGTGACTGATCTTCTGGGTGTGGACCTGCCCGCTGACCATATCGCTTCGCTGCTGACCTGCCTGGGTCTGAAGCTGACGTCCACCGGCGAAGACCAGTGGTCTGTGGCTGTGCCCAGCTGGCGTTTTGATATAAGCATTGAAGAAGACCTGGTGGAAGAAGTGGGCCGTATCTACGGCTACAACAATCTTCCTGACACTGTGCCCATGGCGGAACTGCGTCTGCAGACTATTGATGAAGCCACTGTTTCCATGGGGGAGCTGCGCCGTGTGCTGGTGGCCCGTGGCTACCGGGAAGCTATTAACTTCAGCTTTATCGATCCGTCCCTGCACCAGCAGTTTGATCCGGAGCGTGTGGCAGAGCCCCTGGCGAATCCCATCTCCAGCGAAATGTCCGTGATGCGTACCAGCCTGCTGCCGGGTCTGGTGACTGCTATGCGCCATAACCTGAATCGTCAGCAGGGGCGTGTGCGTCTGTTTGAAACCGGTCAGATCTTTATCCGCAATGACAGCTCTTCTGGGGAAAGCGAACTGACCCAGGATCTGTGGCTGGGCGGCGCTGTATGTGGCAGCCGTAACCCGGAAAGTTGGCATGGCAATGACGAGCAGGTGGATTTCTTTGACCTGAAAGGTGATTTGGAAGCCCTGTTCAAGCGTGTCGGTAATGCCGGTGAGTACAGCTTCCGTGCCGGTCAGCGTCCTGCCCTGCATCCGGGCCAGTGCGCGGAGATTCTCCGTGGTGGCAAGGTTGTAGGTGTGATTGGTTGTCTACATCCGGGAGTGGCTAAGGCTGTAAGCGTGGATGCTCCCGTTTACCTGTTTGAAATCTCTGCAGATGTGCTGATGGCCGGTGATGTAACCGCTTTCCGAGAGCTGTCCAGGTTCCCGGAAGTCCGCCGTGATATGGCCTTGGTGCTGGATCAGGCGACAGCCGCCGTTGATGTTGAAGGTGTGATTCGCTCCAGGGCCGGTGAATGGCTGCGGGATATCCGTCTGTTTGACGTATACAGCGGTAAAGGTGTGGAAGAGGGCAAGAAGAGTCTGGCTCTGGGTGTAACCTGGCGCCACCCTGAGCGTACCCTGACCGATGAGGAGATCAACGATCTGTTCGCTGATATTACCGGTGCCCTGGATGCTGAGCTGGGTGCGACTTTGCGTCAGTAACGGGTATCCGTTGTAAGGAAAGCTGTTGCCTGGAAATAAGCCCCGGAAGAGTGATCTTCCGGGGTTTTTTCGTTCTTTTTGTATAAAGGTTCGCAGTTTAAAGAATGATGCACCATGTCTGTTGCTCTGGGGGGGCTGGAGCTTGTTTTCTTTCCTGGTTGATTATCCCTGCGAAATTATCAGGGAAGGGAGCCTGATAGCTTGGATCAAATTTTTGGCCAACAGTCTTGGCTAAATGTCTATTTCCAGTTTTGGCAATGGCGTTAAGCACTGTGCTCAGATTCCTTTCTTTCTCCGGAACGCGTGTCAGGAAGCGATGAAGGGTTTCGGTCAGGTAATAAGAGCAGCCTCTGTTTATGCCATCCCTGTCTGGGTGTGGCTGGGAGCTGTATGTGGTCAGACCCAGAAGAAGATAAATATGGCTCCAGTCGGGTTCGGTACTATAGAAGAGCTGGTAGAGGCATGGCAGGTGGGTAACATCAAGGGGGGATTGCAGAGTCATCCCTAGAAGTGGGCGAGGCACCTGTGGCAGTTCAGGTTTCCATTCCTCTAATTTGTACATGGCCAGTATTTTTTTTGCGAGCCTTTTGTTGCTAATGGCCGGTGAAAAGCAACAGCGGCACAGGGCCGCCATTGAGGGTTCGTTTTCACCGGAAGTGGCCGTCAGCCATTTATTCAGAGTGCTTAGAAGGCGGTCTTCATCGTTTGTCTGGCTGTTTTCCAGTTCGATCAGCTCATTGGCAGGGACTCCCAGGAGCAGGCCGATCTTAAGCCAGTCGCTTTTCAGAGTAGGCCATTCGCCGAAATGATTTTTAAGTAAATCGACCAGGGGGATAAGGTCAGTGTGAGTCAGTCTCTGGTGAAATGGCAGAGCGGCCAGGCTTTGCCATTGGCCGGAATCACACTCCCGGTAAATCTCGCGTTCTGCCAGAGGCGTGCTGGAAGGCCCACCATCATAAGTTCCGGAAAAAGGTATCTCCCGTCTGTATCTGGCAGGGAAAGGGCTGGCTGCTGGGTCATGGCCCTCCGGATAACAGCTCCATGAGTTGTAGAGTTGTTGGGCAGTTTCATGTGCTCCATGCATATTCTTTCTCCCTTTGAAGGTTTCTGTCCTCTGATTGTATTAGGTCCCTGAAAGCAGGAAAAAGTTCCATTTATTTTTTACATTACAGGCCGTGTATTGGTCCATATTAATACTCCCCCCTCCGCCAGGTAAAAATAATCCTCCCAAGTTCGCATAACCTGCTTTTTTCCCACTACCCACTATTTGCCCTGTCAACCACATATGCTCGTAAAACAATGCATCGCGCTACATTCTCAGTGGGGCTGAGTTGAGGAAAGTCCAGGTGCGCAGAGTGACGTCGGCATTGTTCAGGTTAACCTGCTGAAAGGGTTGATCTTTTCTCTCAGTCACAGCATTCTAAGGAATAGAGGCGGTTTGCCGGGTTGTTATAAGAACAATGTTATTAATAAACATGCTGTAAAACCGACTTTTCAATATTACATCGAGGATGTAAGACCATGGGGGCGCTGACTAAGGCAGATATTGCCGAAAGGTTGCACGAGGAACTCGGGCTGAACAAAAGGGAAGCCCGGGAAATGGTGGATCTTTTTTTTGAAGAGATCCGTTCCTCTCTGGAAAGTAATGAGCAGGTAAAACTGTCCGGTTTCGGGAATTTCGACCTTAGGGATAAGGGCGAGCGACCCGGACGTAATCCGAAAACGGGTGAAGAGATTCCAATTACCCCCAGGCGTGTGGTGACGTTCAAGCCTGGCCAGAAACTCAGGGCGAGAGTTGAGGCTTATGCAGGACACCCGGTCGACGACTGACATACAATCCCGGCCGGTAACGGATTTACCGGCTATTCCGGGCAAGCGATATTTCACTATCGGTGAAGTAGCCGAGCTTTGCCAGGTAAAACCCCATGTGCTCCGTTACTGGGAGCAGGAATTTACTCATCTTAAACCGGTTAAGCGGCGGGGTAACAGACGCTACTACATGCGTCAGGATGTTCTCGCCATCCGGCAGATTCGCAGTCTTCTCTATGAACAGGGGTATACCATTCCCGGTGCCCGTGCCCGCCTGGCTGGTGAAGATGAGCACCATGACAGCAGTCAGTTCCGTCAGCTGGTCCGGCAGACCATTCGGGAGCTGGAAGAAGTCCGTCTTTTGCTTAAGCGTCACTGATCTGGTTTGTCACTGGTCGTTCAACAGCAGTTGTGCAGGGCAGAATTCAAGATGATGAGAAGACTGTTTTAAAAACCTCCAGGTGGTTGTTGAATGCTTTGAACTCCAGTGCGTTTCCGGAAGGGTCTTTGATAAAGAATGTTCTGTGTTCTCCTGTCTGGCCCGCCAGCCTGACATGGGGCGGATCAGTGAATTCCTGGCGATAGGATTTGATTCTGTCAACCAGTGCTTGCCAGTCTGAGATATCCATGTTGATACCAAAGTGAGGCACGGTGACTGGCTCGCCATGAAAGTCAGATTGAAATGAGCTGTGCTGGATATATTTTTTCGGGGCATGGTGAACCACGAAGTGGTGCCCATACAGGTTGAAGTCAATATGATTCTCCGTTGAGCGACCTTCTCCTGCGCCAAGTATTGTTCCGTAGAAATGTCTGGCGGCATGAAGGTTGTGGGTCAGGATAGCCAGGTGGAACTGTGGGAAGGCCGGTGTCCACTGCCTGGTTGTTGCAGGGCCGGCAATATGTTCCTGGGGTTGGCTGTTGGCTTCTAATGAATGTATATAGATGTTTTTCCAGAATTTTTCCCACCCTTCCACTGCAGTCTGGTAGCCTGATTCCAGATCAACCAGCCATTGCGGATTATGATGGAAGATCTCCGTGTGTATCAGCTCCCGTGTTTTCTCTCTGTGTTTTATATCGTGCTCTTTCACATGAAGATCCCAGAAGCTCCAGTCAATTTTATGATTGTTTTTTTGAATGAAGTCGTTTTTTGTTAAATATTTGTAAAGCTGCTCAAGATAAATCTGGCAGACACACTCGCCGCCCATACCTCTTAGTCCGATACCATAAGCGATGCTTTTCTGAGGGGAGGATAATAAGCTGGTGTGCTCATGCAGAATATGTATGTTGGGCGTGATTGCCTGGCTGTCGAGCGTGTCAGTTACCACACCAAGACTGGCCAGAAAGTTATCATAGAGAACAGGGTGTGCCTTCTGTGGGTCTCCATTTCCCAGTTCATCCATCAGAAGTTCTGCAACAAAGCTTTTAAGGGCGCCGTGCTCCATCCTGCTGAGAAGTAATGCCAGATCCGTAATGTAGGCGTGGGTGAAAAAACGATACTGAATGAGTCCTGCTATAAGTTGTACAGGTGTAGCTATGCGGATGAATTCAAAAAAATCCTGTACGTTTGCCAAAACACGCTCTTGGGTAACTTCGATTCTGTTCCAGAAACAGGAGGCGGAATAAGGGCTTGTTTGTATAGCCATGTTGATCACCAGTCTTGCAGCTTTTGCTTTTGAGTCTTCTCACTGTCGGGTTTTCGATATAAAGCTTTTCGATATAAATCCACTGTTCATGTGATGCGGGAGGCAATAAACGACCATAAAAGGTAGTTGCAGTGCGGGAAATAGCAAAATGGCCCCGGGTTTGAGGGATCTTATAATCGTAAGTGAGATAACGGCAGATAGACTAGACGTCAGCGTGAGAACAAAACTATTTACGAGTTGAGGCTACGTACTTCCTCCAAAATTTGCCATGCTTCAGGGCATGAGCAAAGAGCAAAGCAGCTATAACTGAAAGATCTGAAGGCACTATTTGATTGAAGGATTTTAGTCGATGATAGCTGTGTCACATCAGTTAATGATGAGAATCAGCCATGTAATCACCAGTGAGGTAGCTTTGATTATGGTGCAAAGTATCCAGAGAATGACCAATATCATGAGTGGCATAATGTTGCCAGTCATCTTTTTTCTTGTCTTCAATCCTGAATACGCCAGGGCTAAGAATGTTAATGAGCATTCCATGATCTGTGAGAGCAGATCTGATCTTGAAATTCAGAATCTCGAGACTATTGATTTTACTTGCTATCTGGGTGAGAAAACAAAGACATACCATGGCATCAAGGCGATCCTGAAAGAGGAATGGCAACCGGAATCTGTAGCCGCTGGCCAGGGAGCAGATTGGTTTCATTACGCATTTTCACATGGCAAAGGTAATCGAGAGGTGCATACCAAAGTCATCTTTATCTTTAAAAAAACGGGCGATTTGCCAGGACCTTTTGAGGTTTTATGAATCTGGTTGAGAAAGGTCAGCGCATGCGTAGTTTTGCAGGTTACCATATCTGCAAGACTACGAATTTTCTATGCCCTGCTTCATGCTCAGCGACGAGCACTGGCTGAAGCTGCGACCAACTCTCAAACAAGTCCGCATCAATGACAAGCCAGATCCCATGCTTTCAATAGAAAAACGTAAAGCGGGCTTGTTGTATATGTAAAATTTCTCATTCAGATCTGCTTTCGGTAAAGAGAAGGGTATTACACGGTTTATTAACCTGAAAATGCCGGGCGTTGATAAAAAATAACGACTGTAAACTGCTTGCTGCGCCTCCCCGTTTTGGATAGGATACGCCCCGTTCTTGCCGTGGGGCGGAACGCAGTCGGAGCGTAGCGCAGCCTGGTAGCGCACCACAATGGGGTTGTGGGGGTCGGAGGTTCGAATCCTCTCGCTCCGACCACTTTCTGAAAACTATCCCCCCTTCCCGGGTTTTCAGGTTTATTCTTAACCTATTGATTTTTATAATCTAATCATTAAAATCAAGGTCAAGTTTCGGAGCGTAGCGCAGCCTGGTAGCGCACCACAATGGGGTTGTGGGGGTCGGAGGTTCGAATCCTCTCGCTCCGACCAATAGAAAAGCGCACATCATTTGATGTGCGCTTTTTTTATGTCCGGTAGAATTGAATTTTACCGTGGAGTTCCTGCCTGTGACGCAACCGCGCCTTTCTTCACATCTTCAGCGGGAGAGCCGGACCATCGTAAAAATGATTGGTCTGTATTGCCGCCATCATCACCAGCCTGAATCCAATACTCTCTGCCAGGATTGTCAGGAACTGGAAACCTACTGCCTCCGCCGGGTCGCCCGCTGTGTTTATGGGAATGAAAAGCCGACCTGCGCCAAGTGTCCCATTCACTGTTATAAAGCCGAGTCCAGGGAAAAAATCCGTACCATTATGCGCTGGGCCGGGCCAAGGATGTTCTGGCACTATCCGGTACTGACCATATGGCACCTGATTGATGGTCGCAGGCCCGTTCCTCCGAAGCCGGGCGGGCATTCACGCTGATTCCGACTACACTCCGTCGTTTTGCGACACTGTGAGGCGAACGATGGTACAACGTTCTTGGCTGTTGTGTTTTGTTCTAACTCTGTTTTCTTCTGTCTCCCTTGGGGATGCTTTTGGGGGGGAGCGTATCGCTCCGACCGGGCGTATCACCGACCATGAGCTGGACATCTATAACAACAGGAATTTCTGCTGGCAGTCCGGCTGGCTGTTCATGCACTCGCTGGCCGCTATCGGCCAGGGTTATGAAGCCTTCCGTACCAATAGCAAAGCGTCAAAGCGGGCCAATACCGTGGGTGCGGTCTCTGATCTCCTGGGGATTGCCGACCTGGTGGTTCGCCCCCTCTATCCGGTGCCTGAAAGTACGGGAACCCCCGAGGAACGGCTGAAAATCATGGTTGACCGCATTGAGCAGCGGACATCCCTGATGGGGCATCTGGAAGGCTGGCTTACAGGGCTGGTTGGCGGTTTGATTATTGCCGGTGGCCATGGCAAGTCGTCCGATGGTGTTGCTTTCTTGGCGGCAACCGGTCTGGTGACAGAACTGGAAATCTGGAGCATTCCCAGGGAACCCCTGGAAGCCTGGAAAGAGTATCAGGCCACAGGACAACTGGATAACCGTGTTCTTAAGGAGCCGCACTTCGCCAGTTGGAAACCGTCCGTAAGAGCCATGCCCGGCGGAGTGAAATTAAACTGGTGGTTCTAAGATCATAAATCCTCTATTGGGGTATGGAGAGAAACAGAGGCTAAAGTAAAAAGCAGGCACCCACAATTTTGCTGATACCATGTCCTCAATATTGCCCCCAGACAGACCCGGTTCCCAGTCGCCTGTTTCCGATGATCTGCGTCAAGCTTCCACCGGGACCCGGGAACCGGGGCGTTCCGGCTCCAGAAAAGTAACATCCCGGGAAGGGCAGGCCCTTATCGGCAGTCAACAACCTTCATCTGGAGAAACAGGAAAACCGGTACATAACAGGCGTGTCGGCGCGGTAAATAATCCCGGGCCGGTTTTGGCTGGGCAGGACGTGGACACTCTGCGTAAGCTGAAGGAGGCTGCCCTGGAGAGAGCCGGTAATGCCCTTGAAAAGCTGGGTCAGAGAGGGTTGATTGACCGCGCCCTGGATGTACTGGATGGTGATGACAAGGCGAAAGAGCGGGAAAAGGACCAGATAGTCGTTACAGTATCACCGCCCCCGGATTTTAAACCCATCAGCGTATTTCCTCCCGCTGAAGGCGTTCCCCCGGAGAAGATGAAAGAGTACCAGGCTATTGCCCGCAAGGCGCTTTCCGGATATCGGGAAGCTCATCAGAATACCGATATGAACAGGACTGAGCTGCAGAAAACCGTTGACCAGTGCAAAGTCGAGCTGGGAAAAATCCAGGCCCGGTTCACGGAATTGCAGGTCAAGGAAGAAGACTGGAATGAAGCATTTAATAAATTGCTGCAACGGGATTATTCTTTTGAGGTGAAAGATGAAGACGGTAACCTGACATTGGCCGCCACGCCATCTAAGCCTGCGCAGTCCTCTGCTATTACTCCCGTGGCCGCTATACCTGCTGCGGTTGCCGGTGATATTAAAACCCCTGAAATTGTTCTTCTTGGACCTGCGCCAAACAGCCGGTTCTCGGATATTTATATTACACCCGCCGGAGGACCCGGCAGTCAGGTTACAGGTAATATTGCGTCCCTGAATGCGGGGACCAGTGCTTTGTATCTGGGTGGGGGGACAATTAACAAGCGTTTTTCGCAGGAGCTGGCTGGCACGACAAATGCCAATGCCTTTACTGCTTATCATCAGGGGATTTTGAATCTGCCACAGGATGCCCGGGGCTATCAGGTACCTGATATAAAGGCTGCGGGTACGCCCAACGGCCTGCAGTTTTCCCTGTGCCGCCCTGCTGATCCGAATATCAAAGGTCAGGGCAGTGTGTTTGTCCATGTGTTTGAACAGGACAAGTGTCCCCATGACAATAATCGTAACCGGGCGATGATCTATGTTGTTCCTCCTGATGGCACAAGCGGTGCTTTCAGCAGCAAACAGGAGTTTCTCCAGGCCGTCAGGGCAACAGCGGTCAATACCCTGTTTGCGGTGCAGGAATATAACCTGCGGGCAAAACAGCAGGGTCTGCCGCCCCTGGATATTCTCCGGGCCTGCCGTTTCAGCAGTGACCATTATGCGATGGATGGTGTGTCCGGCGTAGAAGTGGCCCAACAGATTCATGGTGGATTTATGGCTGTCTGTAACCAGATTGCCGGGCGTGGTGAGCCGGTGCTGGTGCGCGGTATTCAATATGAAGATGGCAGTAACGGGAATTTCTCAGGGGCGAATATCAGGCAGACACCGGCAGTGCTTGTACAGTAAATAGCTTCTTCAGCATCAGCGTTTATGTTTTTTTTCAGCTACTCCAACCGTTCCTGCAACCCGGTAATTCGCTCAATAGCCTTGTTTACTGCGAAAACCAGAATATCCGGCCGTGTCAGCAGCTCCAGGTGTTTTTTGGCCCGGGTTATACCTGTGTAAACCAGCTCCCTGGTCAGCACTGGTGAAGGTGTGTCCGGCAGCACCAGCAGAACCTTGTCAAACTCCGAGCCCTGGCTTTTATGAACCGTCATGGCAAACACTGTTGAGTGTTCCGGTAAGCGGCTGGGCAGAAGCAGTCGGGGTGTATTATCATCCTTGCTTTCTATCTCAGTGATATTCGATGCTTTATGGGTTACGGCCCTTGGGTCGGCGATACGTGGGAAGGCTACCCGGAAATCACCGTTTTCATTGTGAACGGTAATGCCAATATCGCCGTTGTAAAGATCAAGTCCGGGGTCATTGCGGGTAATTATCACGGGGCGTCCTTCGTACCAGATACTGTCTTCAGGTGCTTTAATCAGCCCGGCCCGGGTCAGTGCTGTGCGAATGCTGTCGTTCAGCCCGGTTATCCCCCAGGGACCTTCCCGCAGGGCGCAGAGTATCTGGAATTTATCAAAGGCTTCAAGAATATCAGCGGGGGATTCATTGTTTTGCACAGCTTCCAGATAACCCCGGTAGCCATTTACGGCGGTTGTCAGTAATTGAGCTTTTAAGTCACCGGAATGAATCAGGCGAATATCGTCCTGTGGTTTCTGGCAAATAGCCTGAACCTGTTGTCTGCTGCCTTCATTTACGGCTCTTGCCAGTTGCCCGATACCGGAATTGGCAGCAAAGCGGTAACTGCGTCGTAACAGACACAGACTGTCCCGAATCGCGGGGCCATGTTCCTTTTGGTCGGAAAACAGGGGGAAACCGGTCATGGACAACAGGTTGCGGGTCTGTTTCTTTGAATAACCAGCCTGTAGACCGGCGCAGATATCACCCAGTACGCTTCCGGCTTCCACGGAGGCCAGCTGGTCCCGGTCACCCAGCAGTATCAGCCGGGCATGGGGGGGCAGGGCATCCAGCAGACGGCTCATCAGGGAAACATCAATCATTGAAGCTTCATCCACCACCAGAATATCCAGGTGCAACGGATTTTCCCGGTTATGGCGGAACTCGGCCCGACCGGGAATAACCCCCAGCAGCCTGTGAAGGGTGGATGCCTTATCGGTAATGGCGTAGCGCACCTCTTTGCTGCAGTTCAGCTTGTTCCTGGCCAGGCCAATAGACTCTGTCAGTCGTGCGGCGGCTTTACCGGTGGGGGCGGCCAGGTGAATGGTTGGTAGACGGTGGGGATCTTTGGCCAGAGCCAGTTCCACCAGAAGTGCCAGAAGACGGGTAACTGTTGTCGTTTTTCCGGTACCCGGGCCACCGCTGATCACGGAAACGTCCCGGCTGGCGGCGATGGCAGCGGCCACTTTCTGCCAGTTGGCTTTCCCTGCGGTCACAGGTTCCGGAAAAAGGCGGTTAAGAATCTCCCGAACCTGTTTATGATCCAGGTCCAGGCTCCGGCAACTGTTCAGTCGTCTGGCGATAGTGGTTTCATAGAGCCAGTAACGCATCAGGTAAAGGCGGCCATTGTCCAGTACCAGAGGCGTGGCAGTGGAGCCATCGCTGATACCGGGCAGTCGGGCCAGATGCTCCGCCCACTGGTGGGCCGGCAGAACACCGGGAAAGTGAACGGTGCTGGATTTCGGAAGATCCAGCAGATGTTTGGGGTCTTCCCCGCTGAGTTTCAGGCAGGTATGGCCCTGGCCAAGGTTGTAGCTGGTCAGAGCTGCGGCCAGCAGAAGTACCGGGTCGTCGGAATGTTCCGACAGCAGTCTGGCGAAGTGGTAATCAAGGGGACGGATAATATTGTTGTTGGTCAGCTGTCGTAAGGTATTCAGCATAATGCAGCCTCCTGGCCCGAGAAAATACGATCAATGTCTTCTATTAGTCGTCGGCCTGGTCGGTGGTTATAAAACCCGGTGCGTTCGCTGGTTTCCGGTTGGATACCCCGCAGGAATACATAAAAAATGCCCCCCATATGGGTATCATAATCGTAATTCGGCAATCGGTGCTTCAGCAGCCGATGCAGGGCCAGGGTGTAGATCAGGTATTGCAGATCGTAGCGGTGATCCACCATGGCAGCGGCCATGGCTTCACGGGTATAGGCGCTGGTGGTCTCTCCCAGCCAGTTGGATTTCCAGTCCAGTACATACCATTTGCCCTGGTGCTGGAAAGTTAAATCGATAAAGCCTTTCAGCATACCCTGAACGCAGGCAAAACTGAGTTTCCCGGCTTTTGGCGATAAAGGGTCATCGGAGCTTTGCAGCAGCCGGTTAAGGCGTTCCGCCTGCAGCTGGCCGATAGGCAGGTTAAACTCGATTTCCGCTTTATAGCTGTCAGCCTGCAGGTCACGGAGCTTTAGTCCATTGTCGTCCATTGAGGCGGTGATAGTATCGTCAATCATGGCCATCAGTACCGGCAGCCACTCTTCTTCAAAGCCGTTGACCAGTAGTTGTGTTCTGACCATCTCTTCCAGTTTTTCAGGGTCAGGGCTCTCAAAAGGCACATTCTCAAAAATGGTATGCAGGAAAGTACCCGGCCTTGCGCCCTTGGGAAAATCCAGCAGGGAACTGAAAGGTTCCCGTTCCGGCAGAGCTGACTGGATCTGCTGCCCCTGAACTTCCAGATCCAGCCCCGGTTGTTCATGGGTAGCATCCGGTGTTCTGGTTGAGTCAGTCGGAGCATGTTGAGCGTGGCGGGACAGGGAAGAGTAACTTGTTATCCACCAGTTATTCAGAATATGGCCCTCAAAGGTGCGAGGGGACAGAGTCGGTAAATCTTTTTTCGGTGGAGTGTAATTTTCTGCCGGTTGCTCGGGTGGTGTTCCCAGGCTGAAGGCGTCGCAGGTGCTGGCCAGATCTTGCAGCAGGGCAGGCAGCTTCCCGGTTTCTATCGTATTTTCTCCCGCCAGCAGGTGGCCGAACGCTGTCAGGTGCAGATGGGTTTCCGAGTCGTCCTTCCTCGGGCGGAACTTGACCGGCGCTACTCCCAGGTAGCAGGCATACACGGCCCGGGTGAGGGCTACATAAAGCAGGCGCAGGTCTTCCGCCAGCCGCTCTTTATCCGCTTTTTTGCGGGAGTCTTCTCTGCCCAGCAGGTCGCCGATGACCCGCTGGTGATCATCATGATAAATGCCCTGATCCGCTTCTCGCCAGCTGCAGACAAAAGGTACAAAAACAACGTCGTATTCCAGGCCCTTGGACTTATGGATGGTGACAATGCGCACAAGGTCCCGTTCGCTTTCCAGATGCAGCTGCTGGTCTTCGGCATTGTTGTCGGGGCTGGCAATACGTTCATGAAGCCAGCGCAGCAGGGCGTGGGGAGTGTCTTTTTCCCGGGCGGCGGAGGCCAGCAGTTCACCGAGATGGAGAAGGTCGGTCAGCCGTCGTTCTCCGCCGTCTTCCGCCAGCAGGTTTTCCGCCAGATGACGTGTATTAATCAGGTGCCGGAGCATGGGTAGCACACCCCGGTTTATCCAGAGCTGGTGTAGCCGGGTAAATTCATCAACGGCCGCTTCCCAGAACTTTTCATTGCGGTTGAGCTGATCCAGATCATTGGCTTGCAGGCCGAACAGGGGAGAGGCTAAAGCCGAACGCAGCAAGCGTTCGCTGGTGGGTTCCAGGCAGGCGGCAAGAATACGGGTTAGATCCAGGGCTTCGCCGGAACTGAATACCGAACTGCGGTTACTCAGGTAGACGCTGGTAATGCCCTGGTCGGTCAGGGCTTCCTGCATTAGCCGGGCCTGGTGACCGGTACGCACCAGTACTGCAATATCTTTAGGACCTAAAGGTTTTGTGCCTTTTTCATTATTTATAAAGCACTGTTTTTCTTTTGCCAGAGTGAGCAGTCGGTTGATCTCCGAGGCCGTGGCTGTGGCCATAGTCTGCTCATAGGACCCTTTGCCAATAGAGGAGCCTTCTGTTTCCTGGAGCCAGAGTTGCAGGGCCGGAGCCGTCTGGTTCTCAATGGCCAGGCTACGGGCGCTGGCGTCCGGTGAGCTGTTGACCGGCAGGAAAGGAATATCATCGTCGTAGATAAAAGGGGACTCTGCCTGTGCAAACAGATGGTTGACTGCCCCAATCATGGTATCTGAGGAACGCCAGTTGGTGGGCAATGTGTAACGGTTGGGAATATCCCTTCGGGCCTGGATATAGGTGAAGATATCCGCGCCCCGGAAGGCATAGATCGCCTGTTTCGGGTCACCGATAAGCAGCAGACCGTGAGAAGGGGCAGCGGGATCGGTGCCACCGCTCTGCGCTTTCGGATAAAGGTTTCGGAAAATCGTGTACTGTATCGGGTCGGTATCCTGGAATTCATCAATCAGGGCCATGGGGAACAGTTGGCGGATACGTTCAGCCAGTTTGTCCCCGCCATCGGCGGTGAGGGCTTTGCTGAGCTTGACCAGCAGGTCATCAAAGGACATTTTGCGCAGTTCTTCCCGGCGGGCAGTCAAGCGACTCCGTACGTCTAACAGGGCATTACGCAGCATCATGCCTTTAAAGGCCTCTTCCAGGCCACTCCCCAGCCCGTCGATAAGGTCAAGAAGTTCAAGGTCAGGCACTTCGCACTTGGCTTTACAGGCTTTTTTCAGGAGTTCCCGGCTGTAAACGTTCCAACCGTCTTTATCGAAATCAGGGATTAATTTGTTGCTGGCAGCGAAAGCTGCCATATCACTTAGGCGCTTCCAGGGTTTGGCGTTTTTCTTCAGAACTTTGGAGAACTCGGATTCAATCAGATCCTGCTGTTCCAGCCATAGGCGCTTGATCTCTTTTATCTGGTGAATGTTGTTTTCCAGCTCATCCAGATTGTCGGGAATACCCGTATCGTCAATCTTCAGGGTGTGCTGGTTCATCCAGGGCATCAGATCAGCCTGAAGCTGGTCAGGTGTGCGCCAGATGCTGACGGTCAGTTCCGCCAGCTCCGGATTTAGGGGGTACATATTGCGGCGCCAGAAATCAGCGATGCTGTCCGTCAGTAGTTCCGACTGGTCTTCCAGCAGTTCGCTGGTAAACAGGGAGCCACTTTCAAAGGCGTGTTGCTTAAGCATGCGTTGGCAGAAACCGTGGATGGTGAAGATGGCGGCTTCATCCATTTGCCGTTCCGCCGCAAGGAGTATTTCTGCCTGTCTGGCATGGTCATCCAGGTCGTGAACTAGGTCTTTAAGAAAAGGGTCTTTGATCTCTCCATTTTCATCTTTCTCTGCTTTTCCCAGAAAGGCCTGCCGGGCCTGATGTATTCTGTTACGAATACGGTCCCTGAGTTCTGCCGTAGCTGCTTCGGTAAAGGTTACTACCAGAATCTGGTCAACGGTCAGCAGCTGGGGATGGGCGGAAGGCTCAGCCCCCGGTTCTATACGACCATGGCCAAGAAGCAGACGAAGGTAGAGGGCGGCGATGGTCCAGGTTTTCCCCGTACCGGCGCTGGCTTCGATCAACCTGTGACCATGGAGAGGAAGTGTTAGCGGATTGAGAATGGCCTCATCAATTAATGTCATGGCTGTGCTTCCTCCCCTTTGAACTCTTCATAATGACTCAGCAGAGGCAGCAGAATTTTCCTGGCCAGATCGGTCATATCGTCAAAAATTTCATCCAGGTCGGTGTAACAGCGGCTGATATAGTCATCAGTGCCTTCAGCCATGCCAAAGCCGGTATCATCAAAGGCGTTATGGGCTTTCTGCCAGCCTTTGGCCTGTTTCTCTTCGTCCTCTGAAATGGTGATTCCGGAGGAAACTTCCTTTATCCAGGCCCAGGCGGTTTCCTGGAAGAAGGGCAGGGGCCGGGTCAGCCCTTCACGGAGATACCGCTCCAGGTTTGCAAGCATTTCTATGGCTTTTTCCGAATCCACAGGCCGCAGCCTGAACTGTACGGCATTCGTCAGGTAGAAGCTGTCGCCGGGTTTACTGGCGCAGAAGCACAGGTGTTGAACCCAGGCGTCAAACCTGTGGGGTGCACGCAGTTTACCGGTACGCCAGAATACCTGACCGTGGGTATGGATTTTATCCAGCCATCCGGTCAGACGGCTGTCGTTGACCAGAAGGTTCACTTCCTGGTCTTCTTCAAATTTATTTTTCAGCCAGGGTTTAACCAGTTCTGACAGGCTCAGGGCTTCCTGGTTCAGGGCGGACAGGGTCATCTCGCCAAAGTAACCGTGGGGGAGAGCGCCAGAGGCTTTGATTTTTTCTCTGAAGCTTGTGCTACCCGGTGAATCCTCCAGATATTCTTTGGTCAGGTTCCGCTTCATTATCCAGCCATTCAGGCCACCTACGGCAAAGGGTTCACGGGTTTCCGGAGCCTCATCTCCGCTGTCAAAAAACACTTTCAGCCTTTGCTGGCAGAAGGCCTGACAAGGGTTTCTCCAGAACGCCAGCAGCTGGGCCAGAGGCAGTTCTTCCGGGGGCTGTTCCCTGTCCAGAATGTGTCCGTGAAAAGGTGCGGCCTGCTGGCCTCTGCCTTGAGCCGCAGGCAGCCACTCTTTGGCGAAACTGCGCAGGGGGTTGGACTCCAGGAAGTTATCCGGGCTGAAAGATTGCAGAGTATGTTGTGTAAACAGCTGTTTCAGCAGGGGCTTGTCCCCGGCGGGGGCAAAGTGTTCGGTAATCAGGTTCTGCAGTTCGCTCACCAGTACCGAAGGGAAGGCTTCGCTGTTATCTCGGATATTCTTGCTGATATAACTGATGTAGAGGGATTCCCGGGCAGACAGCAGGGCTTCGAGAAACAGGTATCTGTCGTCTTCCCGGCGGGAACGGTCTCCACGACGATGGTCACCGGCCATCAGATCAAAGCCCATGGGAGGCATGCTGCGGGGGTAGGTGTTGTCGTTCATACCCAGCAGGCAGACCACCCGGAAAGGGATGGAGCGCATGGGCATCAAGGTGCAGAAGTTAATCTGCCCGGCAAGGAAGCGCTGGCTGTTACGGCTATTGCCCAGGTGTTCCTGCAGCCAGTCCACTATCACCGCCCGGGACAGTGGCTCCCCAAAGCGGGCGTCGTCCAGCTGGGTGCGAATAGTGTCCAAAGCATTGCGAATGCTCTGCAGGGCCTGTTCATCTTCTTCATCCGGTTTAAAGAACCGTGCCAGCAATGTGTTAAGGAAAACAATCCACTGATCTGCGGTGCGGGATTGTTCAAGAGCTGGCAGCAGCCATTCGCAGTGTTCAATAAAGTCTGCCAGCCGGCCGGCCAGTTCCGCGTCCATACCCTGAACCAGATCGCTGGGCAGAATATTTTCAAACAATCCTTTATCCGCAGGCATGGCATAACCCAGGAGCAAACGACGCAGGCCGAACAGCCAGGTGTTCTCTTCACGGGTGGGAATATCAAACCGGCCCTGGTGCTGCTGGTTGATGCCCCAGCGAATACCCGCATCTTCTATCCAAGCGGTCAGTACAGAGAGGTTGCCGGCATCCAGGTGAAAACGATTCTGCAGAGCTTTTGCTTCCAGTAGTTCCAGCAGTTCAGGGCCGCTGGCCCGGATCTGGTCCAGGGTGAGCAGGCGATGGAACGCGGTGAGTACAGGGTGCTCCTGACTGGCGGAACGATCCGACAGGGCGAAGGGGATATAACGCTCACCGGCAGCACTGCCGAACACTGCCTGGATGAAAGGCGTGTAGCTGTCTACGTCCGGCATCATCACAATAATATCCCTGGGTGTCAGGGACGGGTCTTTCTGGAACTGTGACAGCAGATAGTCGTGTAATGCTTCCACTTCCCGCAGGGGACTGTGGCAACCATGAAACGACAGTGACTGGTCATTTTCAGTTATCACCAGTCGGTGGGCAGTACGATTCTCCAGGTTAAGGATATCCTGGTGAATATGCTGGAGCAGGGAGTTGCGTTCATTATCGGTAAAGGCATCCATATCATTGGCCCCCAGTTCCTGCAGCTGCCAGAGATAATCCCGGCCCAGTTTGCCCATGGAGGCGAGTAATGGATGGCCAATGTCTTTTGAATGGTCTGTACTGTCGGGCAGCTTGCCATCCCGAAAGCGTTTCGCGTCAATCTTTGCCAGATAGCGGGGATCGCGAACATCCCCCCAGTAATACCGGCAGGGATTGGTGATCATCAGGTGCACATCACAGCGCTGGCCTATGGCCTGCAGGGCATCCAGATAACCGGGAGGCAGAGCGGAAATTCCAAATACAAACAGGCGGTTGGGCAGATCTTTTATGGGGCGGTCATTATCCAGTCCCCGGGCGAAAGCCTGGTGCATATTGGCCCGGTGCCAGTGGCTCTGGCCCAGCTCCGCTGTGCGTTTTACCAGCGCCCGCCAGAGTATGGGCTGCCAGGGTTGTTCCCGGGTCAGGTGTGGCAGGTCATCGCCATTTTCCCAGTCTTGAATCCATTCGGGGCGGTAAACCAGGTATTGGTCAAAAATATCGGCGATCTTCCCGGCCAGCTGGTAGCGGCGTACCTGGTCATCGTCGTTTTTCAGGTAGCGATGCAGGGCGGCGAAGCGTTTATCTTCCAGCCATTCCGGCAACATGCCCATCAGCTTCCAGGTCATGCTGTCTTTGGTAAAGGCGGAGCGTTCCGGGACATCTTCCAGTACTCTGACAAACATCTTCCAGATAAATGAAGCAGGCAGGGGGAACTCTATGCTGGCGGCAATATTAAAGGCATTGGCAAGCTCTAGTTGCAGCCAGCGGGCCATGCCCGGGCTTTGTACCAGAATCTGTTCGCTTTTCAGTGGGTCGGTGATCGGATCAAGGCTGATCAGCTTGACCAGCATCTCTTTCAGGTCGTCAAGTCGGTTGGAATGATACAGGGTGAGCAACGGACTCTCCGTTATCCGGCAGGGGTAATGCCTCCATTCTCTGCAATAGTAGGTAAGCTGGCAAGCTTACGGGTAAAAGACCGCGGGTAAACGTCTGCTGGTCTGGAATATGTGGTTCTACAGCGGGGTTTTCTGAAGGCCAATAAAGTTCTGTTCCATGGTATAGCAGTCATGCCAGTACTGGCCGGTTTTGCTGTTAAACAGCGGGTCGCAGACGGGAAGCTTCAGGGGCCCCCCATACAGGAAACAGCTCAGAAGGCTGTTCTGGATACCGCACTGGTACTTTTCCTGGGCCTTGTCTCCGGAGCGGAGAATAGTCTCAACACGGTTTTCTGCATGGTGGTGGATTTCGAAACAGTTGGGGACGGCCTGAAGCCATGCTCTTGATTCCTTCAGACCCATCATTACGGGGAGCTGGTTCCAGCTGTCATAGGTGTGATGCCAGAGCAGGAATATCTCCAGTTCCTTTCTCTCCGCGTTTTTGGTCAGGATCATATAGGGGGCGGCACGAAGGTTTTCCGGCTTTTTTGCGCAGTACTGTTTAAGGGTTTGCTGTTGTAAATGACACCATATTTTTATATCTGTCTCTGCATCTTTGCAGGGGGTCAGGTGGTACCACCACTGGTGCAGCAGAGCAGGTGGCAGGCGTTTCGGGTTTTTCGGGGGAGAATAGAGTGCCATTCGGTCATCCCTTCCTGCGTATTGACTGGCCAGGCTACTCAGCAGGGTTTGTTGCATTTGGGTTTCCGGTGAGTGAATGTTGTGCCTGAGCTGGGACAGTGCCGGGATCAGCTGTTCATTGAGGAAAGCCGTCAAACTGGTAGGGGGTTGATCTCCCCATGAACCCTGGAGGCATAGCTTGTCCAGGGCATCAAGAATCAACTGCTGTTCCTGGGTACAGGCGCGAAGTTCACTGGCGACGAATTTAAGGTGGTGATGTCGTCTGCGTTGTCGCTGCCCCAGGTAAAGGTTAAGGACCCGTTCCAGGGATATTGCTGAATCCGGATAGCACAGGGCCAGCCTGGCAAAGTGGTGTACGGCGTCGTGGCAACCATGCATGGCAGCTTCTGTCAGGTGAGTGGCGGCTGTCAGCAATTCCTGGGGTGTTGTGTGTATGGCTTCAAGGCAGAGACCTTTTATCAGTGGTGTATAAGGGTCGTAGGATAACTCTGTTTCTTTCTGCTGGCTGAGCGGGACTGTACACCGACGGGCATTCTCTGGAGAGAGCACCAGATTGACCACAGCAGGACTCTGGATATGGGCCAGGCAATGGGAACGGATAATGCTGGTCAGGCTACCATCAGGGGCCTCTTTTTCCAGCTGGGAAAGAAGGGCCTGGTCGCGCTGTTGCAGCAGCAGGGCATGCTGCTTGAGCCCCGGGGAGGCGGACGGCAGAGTGATTTCTCCATATCGGGATAATTGCCAGTATTCATGGAGCCAGGGCTGAATAGCTTGTTTGAGACCGGCATCTATATCGGGCAAAGTGTGCTCGATATCAACTATTTCCGTGTAACGGTATAACTGCGCCAGCTGCTCCCCCGGGCAATCTCCGGGAATCCATTTACCAAGGTCAGGGGCTTTTTTCCTTAACTGGCTGACCACTTCACTTTTCTGTTTATCCGGATATTGCCAGAGCCAGTAATAGAGCAACTGATAGTAAATTCCTGATAATCTGGCCTCTGCCTTGGCAGGCGCGGTTGAGGATTGCAACTCCGTTGCCTTCAGATAGGTAAGGAGTTTTTGGGCAGCAATCCTGTGCTCTTCTTTTAAGCATGGCAGGGATGCATGCATACTGACCTGCAGACCCAGGGGAATATCCAGATATTTATCTTTCTCGTCGTATCTGGAAGTTGTTTTGTAACTGTCATCCTGCTCCATGAGAGAATCAAGGACCATTAGGATCCATGAATATCTCATTTCATGAGTCGCGCCCTTTTTCAGTGTTTTGTGGGGGGGATAAGACAGAACGTTTTTGAGGTGGCCATGCAGTCTTCTGGAGGGGCGCTGCCCTTCTTTTTTGTCGAGGTGGTAGTTTTCCATACCCTGGGCGAAATCACCGCATGCCCCTCCGGATATATGGATGACCATGGCACGATTCACCGAGCGCTTATAGCGGCGGGTGACAAGCTTTAAAATGGGGACCATCAGAGCGTCCGCATGGCCTTCAAGAAGCTCTACAAGAAGGTCATCAGCGGCACAGTCAACACCCTGTATGGCGGCCAGAAGCATCGGGGCAAGGTAGAGGTTATACCATTTGTATTCCCCTTCCCGGGATGTTTTTCCTGCCAGCAGGGCAGTTCTGTTGAGGCGGGCATGCAGCCAGATGCCATAAGCATTGCCACATTCTCTGGCATTATTGAGGTGGAAGAGGGCACGGCATTTTTGTTCGGGGACAGGGGCTTTTTCCAGGTAAAAGGTGCGGCTTTCCTCGTTATAACTGGCTTCCAGTACTTGGAGTGCACGGCATGTTTCCATAAAACCCCTGGCGGCGGGGCAGGAATCAGGTGAGGATATATAGCTTATGGCGTCGGTCAGGCTGCGCAGTGTTTTTATATGATCGAATAATTGTTCATTGTCCTGGTGGATTCCTGTGAGGGTTTCCGACGGCAGGCAAGGCTGAGGGGGATGGGCTGGTTTATCTGGAACCATTGCTGTTAGCGATGTTGTTAGCGGTTTTTCAGAGGTATTTTGCTGTGGCGCTTGTTGCTGATAATGCTTCTGTAGTATTTCACTGGTGGTGCTGGCGGGCAGTTGCCCGACCGGAATGAAAAGGGGAAGCCACTGAAGTAAGGGAGAAAGAAGCTGGTGATCTATCTGCCCGGAAGCTTCAAAGAATGATTGTTCATTGCCCTTAAGCAGGCTAAGACATAACTGAGCCTGGGGGTATTGCTCAAGGGCCGCGGCCAGCTTTTTACTGCTGTTGGCCTGTGTACCTTTGGTTATCAGTGACAGGGAGAGCCAGTCAAAAGCCATCTGGGCCGGAAGACTGGTGATCTGTGTAACGGGCAGAATCTGAAAACAGCTTTGTGTATGTGTTTTGTTCCCCCCCTGACAAAAACAGTTGGCAGCCAGCATCAGGGTTCTCTCTCTGTCTGAACCTTGCATAGTTAGGCCCTGTTTTTGCAGGGCTTGGCCGAGTTGTACCAGCCCTTCGGGGGTGCCGATAGCTGGGAGGTGTTTCCGTACAGTGACAAGCGTGGACTGAAGCTCCCGGACTTCAGTGGGGTTGTCGCTTTGTACAGTGATCAGCAGATGGTGACAGTCAGAATAGTTGTCGGCCTGCTGTCTGAGCAGGTTGATCACTACGCTTCCAGGTATGGAGCAGCCGGGAGGTGTTAATACCCGTGTCAGCAGGGCAAGTGTTGCCTGTGTTACGCCCGCTTTAGCCGCGCGATAGAGCAGCAGGTCGATAGATGCTTTAGGAACCGGCTTTTTGTCAGAAAGATTAAGATAGGACTGTATAACGGCCTGAAGGTAGAAGACATAAGGACAGTTTTGCGGGTTTATATTTTTCAGCTTCCCCAGGGCCTGCTTAAGTTTGCTGTGGTTATTGGTGAGCAGGGCAATTGGAAAATCACTGTAATCTTTAGAGGGCAGTGTCCAGTCCAGGGTTATGGGGTAAAGTATGCAACGGAGGTTGAGTACATCTGTAAGTTCGGAAGATATAGCGGAGGCCTTCCCCGTTTGATTTTCTGCATTTTTACCGGACAGCCTTTTATCCAGCTCAGTATCTGACTGCAGAATCAGCTCTGTTTGTTGTGCCAGAGAAACAGCTGTTGCAGTGGAAGGCGATAACTCTTTGTTGTTCAGAAGTCTGTGCAGTTGGGTGAGTTGTTTGTCTGTGACTTTATCCTCTTTCGGAGCCTCACCAGCGGCACTCTTTCTGTTTTTTTTCTTTCTGGATCTGCTCTTTGTTTGCCCCGGGGGAGGGGCTGAGTTTGTCCCGGGTAAGCTTGCATCACTCTGGAATGTTTCTTCAGTCTGTGCAGGTTTTTTGGGGTTCAGTATATTGTCCAGTGTTTGGGCGTTCTCCTGGTAGTGAAGGCTCAACAGCTCCTGCAGTTTCTTTATTCTGTCGGGGCACTCCCGCGCACACAATGCCAGCAATTTTTCGGAAAATGCATCCGGTACCCAACCCGGGGTTGTTATTTTTCGTGTCGCTTCCAGATATAACAGCAGGGGCAGAATCTGCAGACGGATTTTATCTGTTACCCGAGGTTCATCCTGTACCCCGGATGATGGCTGTATCTGGTTCGGTGTTTTGTTCAGGATGGATTCCAGTTCTCCTAAGTAATCCATATCTGTTAAGGCGGGAATATGTACGACAGTTCCTTCGTAATTTCCCATAGGAAAAGACCGGGCACACTCTGCAGAATCTGAGAACATCTGGCACATTTGGCCTCGTGGCGTGGGTATGGTCTTGGTGCTATCGTTTGGATCCGTCTTTTCCAAGGGACCGAACCCCTCGGGAAGCGGGGCACTCAGATCCAGCTTGGCCTGGTACTGATTTTTAAGGCATCGCTGATCCTTGTGATAAAAGCGCAAAGGCACCACATGCAAGCCATCTTGTATCAGGTATATGCTGCCGTCCGTTATTTGATAAGGCCCTTGATAGTTCTCTTGAATATGGTTGGCAAAGGCTTCCAATTCCTTGTCATCGGCAAAGCGGATATCGGTATCCCTGACGGGATAAAGTTCGCGATCCGGCAGCCCTGTGCCGGTGTTGTAACGGTCAGAAATAATGCGCTGAAGTACCCTTGAGCCGACGATGCAGAACTGTGGATTCTGTCCTTTTTCTGTTTGTTGGGTATGGTAGTCGGCGACCACTTTGATCAGACGCTCGCTCAGGGGCTGGGAGGGCAGGGAGGCTCTGGAAAAATCCGGGCACAGGGGTTCAGCCCAGATATATTTTCTTGCCTCCGGATCACGGAACGGTTGGCTTTTATGCTCAGGCGGGAAGGGGGAACCGGAGATCCCTGGTGCCGGTTTTGGTTCGCTTTGAATCATCTCTATCCCTGTAGCAGTCAGGTGCTGAAGTACAGTGTTCAGACATGAAAAGATGGGTATAGATTCATAAAGTGAGTAACAGGTTGGACAGTTACTGTAAACAAAGACCCTGCGTGGATGCCTGGCCGTTGCTCCTGGAGTTCATCAGACAATTATAGGAAGGGCGCTTTTAACGAGGAATTACTTTAATGAGGAATTGGCAGTCTGTCTGAATCATTTGTTTATGGAACGGCACACCCGGGTTGTTCCGGGCCTTTGAGCTCTGAAAGATCGGCACTAATGTCTACATAGTGACCATAATCCGGGCATATATAATGGATGGAAACCCAAAGAGCATCACAAATTGTAGTGTCTGTTGGATAGATATAACCGCATTGCTGAGGGTAGATGTTATTCTCGGAACAGGCGCACAGATGGTATTGCAGCCCCCGGTAATTGGCGCAAATCTGATTGCCATAGCATGGATAAAAATTATCAGCGAAGGATGCGAATGGGGATATCAGAACCATCCACAGATACGCCAACCACAGGTGCCTGGATCTCAACCATCGATATCCCGGGCAGGGGAATAGTATGGATTTAGCCATTTCACCTTCCTCTGTCACCTCAATGCTGTCTGGATGCAGGTGCCTGCCGGGTTCAACCGTCAGGCTCTTGGGAAACTAGTTTCTAGCAATCGAAAAAACAATTCTAGACGACGGTGCAAAGGTGTCGATGATGTTTTCTGTCAGGCGATATTCACCACCTTGTGGGTCTGCAGGTTCAGGCGCCAGCGGGGGTTCTCCAGGCAATAAGTGATCGCCTGTCGTGTTTTTGTATCCCGGTAGAGTACAGCGTCATCCTTCATATGGGGATCAGCCATGGGACTGAGATAATAGTGTCTGGCTTTGATATGCAGGAATCGTTCAGGCATGGCATCTGGCTGGGGAAAGACCAGTTTCAGCTCATCGCACTCGGTAACAACAATTTCCGATGAACCTTTCGGGCTGACTACGGACCAGTCGATGCCGTCCGGAATCGGAAGGGTACCGTTGGTTTCTATGGCAATTTCAAACCCCTGTTCGTGGAGGGCATCAATCAACTCTCCGTCCAGCTGCAGCAGGGGCTCGCCGCCGGTGCATACGACCAGGGGATGGCATTGCTCATCGGGTTTGCCCTGCCATGTTTGTTGAATGGTTGTCGCCAGCTCTTCAGCGGTTTTGAACTTGCCGCCACCTTCACCATCAATACCGCGAAAATCCGTATCACAGAAAGTGCAGATGGATGAGACCCGGTCTTTTTCCAGGCCGCTCCACAGGTTGCAGCCGCTGAACCGGCAGAACACCGCCGGACGGCCCACATTGGTACCCTCTCCCTGCAGGGTGTAGAACATCTCCTTAACGCTGTACATCGAACTCAGCTTTCCTCGTAGGGCAACGGGTCTGTTGCATGGTTTTTCTCAAAGGCTTCCAGACGTTCGACGCAGGAACCGCATTTACCGCAGGCTTTTTCCCGGCCGTTGTAGCAGGTCCAGGTCTGGCCGTAGTCCAGGCCCATGGCCAGGCCATCCCGGAGAATATCAATTTTATCCCGGCGCAGGTATGGGGCTTCAATTGTGACCGGCTGCCAGTCGCAGATTTTGGTCACTTCGTTAACCGCGTCCACAAATTCAGGGCGGCAGTCGGGGTAGATGGTATGGTCGCCGGCATGGGCACCATAGAGCACTTTTGAGGCTCCCTGGGACAGGGCATAGCCGGTGGCCAGCGACAGCAGGATCATATTGCGGTTAGGCACCACAGTGGCTTTCATGTTGTTTTCAGCGTAATGGCCTTCCGGCACTTTAACCTCACTGGAGGTCAGGGCAGAGCCGCCAACCAGTTCATTGATGGCGGTGATATCCACCACTTTGTGGGGAATATTCAGTTCCGCACAGACGCAGGCGGCATAATCCAGCTCTTTTCTGTGGCGCTGGCCATAGTTGAAAGAGAGGGCGTAGAGATTATAACCCTCCCGCAGAGCTTTGTGCAGAACAGTAAATGAATCCATTCCACCGGAATAGATTACAACGGCTTTCTGTTGTTCCATGGGAATACTCAAAGGTCAGGCCTGTTATCAGAGGCGGATTATAGAGGTTGTCGGGGGGCAAAATCATATATTCCTGTTTTTTCTCTTTACCACGATACAGGGCAGGAATAGGTTTACCTGTTATTGCTATTGTTCGTCTTTTTATTTTTGAACGGAGTTGTCTGGATGGAATGGCTGTGCCTGAGGTTTGAGGATCTGACCGTTGACCAGCTTTATGACCTGCTGAAACTGAGGGTGGATGTTTTTGTGGTTGAACAGGCGTGCGCCTATCCGGAGCTGGATAACCATGACCGTCACCCGGAAACGCTGCATATTCTCGGTTACCAGGAAAAAGAGCTGGTAGCCTGCATGCGTTTACTGCCCCCGGGTTTAAGCTATCCCCATGCCAGCTTTGGGCGGGTGGCGATAAAAGACAGCGCCAGGGGAGCAGGCCTGGGTCATGCACTGGTGCGGAAAGGGCTGGCTGATATAGAGACTAAGTGGCTTGGGCAGCCGATCAAGATAGGTGCCCAGTCCTATCTGGAGGAATTCTATAAAACCTACGGCTTCGAGAAGGTCTCAGAGGAATACCTGGAAGATGGTATTCCCCATGTTGATATGGTTCTGAAAAAGGGCGGATAATTTCGCCATCCATATTGGTGCACAGGATTTGTATTAATGATGTTGTACTGGCTGCGGCTGTTCCGGGGACTGTGTTGTTGGGTGCGCGGCAGAAGTATGTTCTCCCGCAGAGTGGCTGGCAGGGGCATGCTTACCTGAGGGTGTAGCGGCAGGGTGTGAGGGGGGCTGAGCAGATTGCTGAGCGCCAGCCTTGCTGCCTGTGGGGAGATGTTCATGGGATTGCTTATCGTTCGGTTTTTTCTCTGTTGAAGCTTGAAATCCAGAATTTTTTACGGGACTTTTTGTCGTAGTTTTTGCTGGAGCTACCGGCGGACATACCGGACATGTCGGGCATTGCTGTTCCGGCTGCAGGGGCAGGGACAGTGCCGAGCTTTTTATCAGCCAGGAGCCGTGCTGGCTGGTGGCGTAAAGCATAATCCGTAATGGCCCTTTTAAGGCCAGGGGGCTTTTCTCTGTGGTATTGCCTTTCAGTACCAAATCGGCGCTGGCAATGCCCGATTCATTGTCGTGGCTGGCGATAATCACTGGGTTGTGCACCGTTACTCCAACCGGTTCATCGGCATTCAGTACAGCCAGCCACTGTTGATAGAGGTTTTGTATTTGCTTCGGGGTGGTGGCCAGGTCTTCCTCTTTTGGCCCGGTCAGCAATACCGGCTCCATGGGGGTGTAGAGTCGCATCAGGCAGTCAACGTCGTTTTTATGCCAGCAGGCCGCGTAGTCTTTCAGCAGCTGGGTCAGTTTGTCTTTGGCGAGGGTAATGATTGTGGCCGGGCTGGCCCAGGTGAATGTTGTTATCAGCAGGGCCGGCAGACAAACCGCGGCGGACAAACGGGCGGCAACGCTCATGGTTTCACCTTTAGCTGAAAGAATGGCCCGGGCAGGGCATGCAAGGAGACGGGGAAAAACATAGACGGGGAAAAACATAGTTGCGAAAAACCTGAAGGGCAAAGCCGGTATATTCACTTCTGGTAACTGAAAGCCAGTGTCGTTAATCTGGACAGTTTAATCTTCCGCTTATCTGATAACGCCCTTGATGACACCCTTAATGAAGTGGACCGACGAGCAACAGGCTGTTATTGAGCACACAGGCAGTCACGCCATAGTGACAGCTGTGGCCGGCAGTGGCAAAACCAGCACTCTGGTGGCCCATGTGCTCCGGCAGCTTGAACGAGGCCAGGATCCGGCCCGCATGCTGGTGTTGATGTTCAACCGCAGTGCTCGTGTGGATTTTGAGCGGAAGCTGACCGGGTCTGTTGAGCCAGGCCTGATCATGCCGTATATCCGCACTTATCACTCCATGGGGTTAAAACTTTATCGTTACTTTGAAAAAGCTGGCATGTTACCGGGCTGGCAGGGCGACCCTTTGTCTGGCCCCCGTATGGATTTTGAGTGCTGGCGTATTCTTCAGCGTATTGCCCCGGCCAGCCTGCAGGATTCCCTCAAATCCGATAAAAGCACCTGGGTCAGTGCTCTGACCGGGTTTATTGATCTGGTCAAGAGTACAGTACACACGCCGGAACAGGTATTTGAAGAATATGACTTTGAAGCCCGTAAAAAAGTCCTGCTTGACGCCTATCACGCCTTTGAAAGCTGGCGTCTGGAAAACCGCCTGATTACCTATGCGGATATGCTCTACCAGCCGGTCATGTTAATGGTGCGGAACCCGTCCCTGGTGCAGCGGGTGAGCAACCGTATGGATCTGATTCTTGTTGATGAATATCAGGACACCAATGAGGTGCAGCATACTCTGCTGAAAATGATTGCTGGCCGGCGTGCGCAGGTGATGGTGGTGGGTGATCCGGATCAGACCATTTATGAATTCCGCGGTGCCCGGCCGGAATATATTCTGCGCACTTTTGCGGAGGATTTTTCCGGACCAAGGCACTATAACCTCAGTTACACCTTTCGTTATGGTCACAGGCTGGCTTTGGTTGCGGATCATCTGATCACCAATAACCAGGGCCGTGGGGATACTCTCTGTATTGCCCATGATACGACACCGGACACTTGTGTTGAGCGGGTAGAAGTCAGCGACCATGCCCGCTGGCTGTCGACACAGGTGCAATCCCTGGTGGATGGTGGCCGACAGCTCTCAGATATAACTGTGTTGGTACGGCTCTGGTCCCAGGCGGTAGCCCTTGAGCTGGCTCTTCTGGAAGCCGGTATCGACTTTGTCAGCGAAGCAGAGAAGGGGGCTTTTGACCGTCAGGAAATTCAGCTGCTTCTGGCTTTGCTGGAGCTGGCCGCCGGACGCTTTCAGGCATTCTCCGCCCGGAGCCGTTACCAGAAATTCTGGTTGCTGCTGCGTTTTCCCCATATAGGTATTCGGGATGACTGGCTGAAACCCTTTTGCCAGCAACTGGCATCTATGGAGCAGGGTTATGGCCGCTGGATGATGAAACAGGCCGAGAAATCACTGCCTGGCCTGAGCGATTTCCAGAAAGGTAAATTGCTTGAACGTGGTCGTCAGGTTTTGCGGTTGGAACAGGGAAACGTAGCCGCTGCCAAACTGCTGGACAGATACCTGCGGGCGGTGGAACTGAGAAACTGGCTCAGGGAATCAGCCCTGGACCGAGACCGGGCCGAGGAACAGGTTCTGGCCATAGAAAGCTTTAATCGTTATCTGTTGAAAACCGGGATGACAGCCAGTGAATCCTGTGATTTTTTTGAAAATTTAAGTCGTCGCAGGAAAATAGCTGCGAAAAAACAAACCTCAGATGAACGTTTGCTGCTGACCAGTATTCACCGGGCTAAAGGCTTGGAGTGGCCGGTCGTGATTATTCCCGGACTGGTTGATAAACAGCTGCCCTGTATGACTGGCAATGAGCCTTTGGGCAATGTGGAGCTGGAGAGTGAACGGCGGCTGCTTTATGTGGCCATGACCCGTGCCAAAGAGGAGCTTTATCTGGTTACCACACCCTCAACAACTGGTGCCAGAACCCAGAGTGACAGAATGCCCAGCCGTTTTATGGGAGAACTCAGGTATTTGCTCTCCCAACAAGCTGGGGAGCAGCTCCATTTAAAGAGTGGGTCAATGAGCCTTGATTATCCGCTGTCGGATATTCTTTCCCATTATCTGGCGATTGCCCGCCCGGATTTAAAACCTGAGGTAAAAGACGCCGGTAAAGAACTGGTAGAAGAGTGCGCCGCCCCCTGGCTGAAAAGAAAAGTGAGCCATTCTATTTTTGGTGATGGGGAAGTACTTTCCGAAACGGGAACAGACTTTCGGGTGCGTTTTGCCACGGATGGGCAGGAGTATGATTTCAGCAAGAAGAGCGCGCATCTCTACTTTGTTTAAGTGTTTAAGTGTTTAAGAGAGGACTACTTCTCTGCTCAGATAATCACTATACGTTAGTGTTATAAGGCTGTTTTCCGTATACCGAAGTCAAGGGGACTGTCTGAATAGTCAGTCCTCCTGCCATATTTTGAATCAATAGGAATTTGAAACAGGGGATAAGGTCAGGAGTCTATAACCGACTGGCGTAAGAGTGTGCTGATGGAATGATAGAGAAAAAGAAAAAAACGCCTCTTCCTAAAATTGTGTTACGTATCCTGTTCGAAAAAATCAGAGTACAGGGTGGTTGATGATGACATTTGGGAGTGTCATATCCCTGTTGATGTTGATACAACGTCTCCTGAGGATGTTGTGCATGATTAATTTTTGATGCCTTTTGGTTGTTAGCTGGCTTTCTGTTTCTCCATATTCCTGTGCCAGATCTGTGACCGGCCAATCAGGGAAATACCAATATAACCCCTGACTTCCAGTTTCCGCCCCTGGTCGGTCAGTTTCATATTGGCGGAATAGATTTTTCCGCTTTCCGGATCAAGTATTTTTCCGCCGCCGTATTTTTCGCCATCCTGTTTCATATCCCAGAGGATGGTCATGCCTTCTATGGGTTTGTCTTTTTTATCACCTTTGCATTTTTTGCAAAGGTCATGGCGTGAATGTTCATCCAGAATATGCTCTACCCGGCCATAGAGGGTATTGCCGTCTTCCCAGATATAAACCCTGCTGGTGGGTTTCTGGGTTTTGTCATCAATGGTCACCCACAGGCCGGTTGGCGACTCTGCTCCCGGCGTTTCGGCAAATGCCTGCCCGGAAAGAAGGAAATAACAGATTAACGTGCAGAATGCAGCCGCAGCCATTATTTTGTTCATAACGTATCTCATAACGGATTATCGTGATTTGTGCCCGTTTTTGTGGGCAGGCAACTGGTGTCGCAGGTTTCTGATCTGCAGTTTCAGTCGTTGGTGTTCATTCTCTTTCTCCAGCCCGCGGGCAATCAGCCACGACATGATGGGAACAATAGTTATTGATGGAATAAAAAAAATCATCTTGTTAGAGAGAGTTCGGGGAATAAGGGGAAACAGGTGTGAGGCACCTATGGACAGCAGTGTGGACATGGCGAATGTAAATGCCAGAGGTTTGTAAAGTTCTTCCAGATGGACTGGTGGTTCATCGCCATACTGTGCCATGGCCGTGATAATCGCGCTGCCAAAACCCGCTGGCAGGGCATAGCCGGCAAGGCTGTGAAGCAGCGCCCGGATAAAGCCGGCTTTCTCACTTCCCGCAAGAATAAAATAATTGTCGTATAAACCGTGGACAACCCCTGTAGCCAGGATCATCAATGCGGTTGAGCCGGCAATCATGGCCTGTTCCGGCAGGCTTCCTTCCTGTGTCAGGGTTTCTAATTGATTTTGCAGCTTTTCCAGTTGGTACATCATCTGATGCTGGTTATTAACAATGGAAGTCTGGCTGTGGTCTGTCAGGTCGGGATCTTTGCCTGAATATCCCTGAGTTTGGGTGATGTCGGCCATTGCCGGGTTCAGGCAGGTGGCCAGCAACACCAGCAATAGCAGAGTCACTACAGCCTGGACTATCACGGTTTGGACTGCGCTGATACAGGGCGGAAATTTCAGGCTGTCTGGATGCATAGAGTTTCCCGGAAAATGGCAGGCCGGAAAGTATAGTCAGGGAGAAAACAGCTTGCCCCTGACACTGGCGCGATATTGTCCCGGAGTTGTTTCCATATGTTTCCGGAATACCCGATTCAGGTAACCGGTATCCTGGAATCCGCAGCGCTGGGCGATATCGGCGATATCCAGGTTGGTGGTGGTCAGCAGATCCCGGGCGCTTTCAATCCGCAGACGGATCAACCAGTCGACAGGAGTCAATCCTGTCGCCTCCCGGAAGCGGCGGTTCAGGGTGCGCTGGCTCATGGAGAATCGTCGGGCAACGTCCCTCATATTCAGGGTTTCGTAGTAATGCTCATGGAACCACTGTTGAATCAGTACAACGGTTTCATCGGGGTGGGGGGCACCGGATTCAAAGGAGTAGAACACTTCGCTGTAACGGCGGCGTATCTCCGGGGAAAACTGCTGCTCAACCCGGGTGGCGATGGAGCGGTTAAACAGGCTTTCAATCAGGTGAATAGTGAGGTCGGCAATGGAGTTAACGCTGCCGGCGCAATAGACCCGTCCGGCCTGGGTAATCAGGTGGTGACGTTTGATAAGGATATCGGGAAACAGCCTGTGGAGCAGATCAAGGTAGAACCAGTGGCTGGTGGCAGGGCGCCCCGACAGCAGGCCGGTGGCGGCCAGCAGAAATACGCCTGTACCCGTGGCGCACAGGCGGGCACCGTTATCATGTTGATTCCTGAGCCAGTGTATGATCTCCGGCCAGCGTTGGGCCAGGGGTGCAGGGTTTCGCCAGAATGAGGGAACAAAAATAATATCGGCCTGCCCCAGCTGGCGATAGTCGACATCTGGCATCAAGGTCATACCCCCGGTTGTGGTGACCGGTTCAAGACTTTCCCCAGCAATGGAGAGTTCCGGAACAGCATCAGGCTGACGGGTAGCCCGGTGCATATGTCTGGCCGCGCTGAGCATCTCCAGAGGCAGAGTCAGGCTGGTGGCGATCATTCCGTTGAGGGCAAGAAGGTAAATAGCCATGTGTACCCGGTGATAGCGCTGAATTTAATGATTTGGCCATATTGTTAAGCTATATGGCTAGATAGTCTAGTCTTCGGCTGATTGAAAGGAATACACTTCTGACATATTTCTGCAATCTTCTTGTGATTTGGTCGAGGTTTATCTGCAATGTCCCGACTCCCGCTTATTGTTGCCCAGGGTGGTATTGGTCCTGCCGGCCGGACGTCCGGCTTTCATGCTTACCGACGGATGGTTCTGGACTCTTTGGGTGGACGGGACGCGGAAGATACTCTGCTGAGTCTTTCCCGGTTAACAGGTATTGAAGTTGATAACCGCCAAGGGCTGTTGGATGCCACTCTGGTGCGCAAACTGAATGGCAGTCTGTTTGACGCAGACGCGGTGCTTCGTCATAAGGCCATGACCACAAAAGGCAGTGCCGAAATACTCCTGGCCCGCAGGCAATTACCAGACCCACTGCCCGATGGCTGGAGGGTATCAGACACCGAAGATGCGAAGCTGGTAAAAGTCACCCTGCCCGCAGAGCAGTCGGTACTTGTTCCGGAAACCTTCGCCCTGCCGGTACATGCCGCTGGCCAGCTACCCGATGGCTTTCACCCGGAAAAGCTCTATTCTTCCCGAAGCCATCCCAGGGGGCTGGCCATGACCGTTTATGGCAGCTCCGATGCTATCAGTTCCATGGGCATAGACTGGCAGACTTTGGACAAACATGTTCGCCCGGAGCAGGTCTCTGTATATGCCGGCAGCAGCATGAGCCAGCTGGATCATAACGGCAATGGTGGTTTACTGCAGGCCCGACTGAAGGGCAGGAGGGTCACCTCCAAGCAGCTGCCTCTGGGCTTTTCAGAAATGCCCGCCGACTTTATTAACGCTTATGTGCTTGGCAGCCTCGGTACAACCGGCACCAGTATGGGGGCCTGTGCTACTTTCCTGTACAACCTGCGCCATGCGGTGGACGATATCCAGAGTGGCCGTACCCGTGTCGCTCTTGTGGGCAACAGCGAAGCGCCCATTACTCCTGAAGTGATTGAAGGTTACGCTACCATGGGTGCTCTGGCGTCCGACAAGGCTCTACGTATCCTGGAAGGTCTTTCTGAAGCCCAGCAGCCGGATTATCGCCGGGCCTGCCGTCCCTTTGCAGAAAACTGTGGCTTTACTCTGGCAGAGTCCGCCCAGTTCTTTGTTCTGATGGATGATGAACTGGCTCTGGAGCTGGGTACCGAGATTCTTGGCTCCGTAGCAGGGGTTTACGTCAATGCTGACGGGCCGAAGAAATCTATTTCCAGTCCCGGTGCGGGTAACTATCTGACTGTGGCCCGGGCCGCGGCCCTGGGGCGGAATATTCTTGGTGATAAAGCCCTTCAGCAGCACTCCTTTGTCCAGGCCCATGGTACAGGAACCCCCCAGAACCGGGTGACAGAATCCTCTATTCTCAACGACACCGCCAAAGCTTTTGGTATTGAGAGCTGGGCGGTTACAGCCATGAAAAGCTATGTTGGTCATTCACTGGCCACTGCGGCGGCAGACCAGCTGGTTTCCACCCTGGGTACCTGGAAGTATGGCTATATTCCCGGTATCTCTACGGTTGATAAGCTGGCGGATGACGTACACAGCGAAAAGCTGAATATCCTCACAAACCATCTGGAAACCGGTGCCCAGGGCATGGATATGGCCCTGTTGAACGCTAAGGGTTTTGGTGGCAATAACGCCACAGCTACCGTGCTGGCACCCCACGCCACCCGGGATATGCTGGCCTGCCGTTATGGTGAAAAGGCGATGACCGACTGGGCCCATAAAAATGAACAGGTTACGGCCCGTCAGGTGAACAGCGAGGCTTTGAAACAAGCTGGTGAAGATCAGCCAATTTACCGCTTTGGGGAAGGTGTGATTGATCCGTCGGATATCCAGGTCACCAGTGAAAAGGTCACCCTGGAAGGCCGGGTTGTGCCCCTTTCCACCGATAATCCGTTCAGAGATTACAGCTGACAGTTAACCCGCCTGATGCTCTTTTGAATGTGTTTTTCGGTTACCGAAAGGCATGTTTACCTGTTATCTCTCTGCATCCCGACTATTTTTTTCCTTGTCTATTTCAGGGGAATAAAGAATGCGGGCTGGCTTCCTGGGTACTATTTTTGTTATCGCTTTTGCTGTTTATGGTAATGAGGTATCTCTGGATACCCGCCATTTGCCGGAAGCGGGAAGTGTTTACCGGGATACAGCCGATTGCCGGATTCTCGGGCATATAGATGATCATCACCGGCTCGTGTTATATCGCCTTTGTCCGGGCCTTCCTCCTATAGAAATCGGTACGTTCAAGCTTGAAGGCAGCCCTTTTGCCCGTGCCGGGTGGACATCTTTACTACAGGTCTTCCCGTGTTGGATGGCCACTTGTCCGTTACCTGGCCAGCAGTTATTTCCTGGATGGTCCGCTCTATGAACATTATGGGATCATGCCAGCAATCGTATCCCATGGTTTGTATGACTCCGTATCTATGGTGGCCCTTAAATCAGTGATTCATGTAATGGTTTATATGGGTACTTTCCGGATGAATCTCGCCGGGGCTACTAATCGTTAATAGGGCTTATTAATGGCTGATTGTCCTCTGACGTTGGTTCAGTATCCGGCATATGGCTGACCGTCTTGATAGGCCGGAGTGCTGGTTAGTATCGAACCTCCTGTAACGGCGTTAGTGCCGGAGCCTGTGATTGTTTTGGAAGAAACCGGCCCTGGAGGATGAAGAAGATAGTGATTCGATTACTGAGCGTTCCGTTGATGTTTCTGGTACCCTGTGCGACCTGTCTGAAAATCAGTATGGTTCTCTGGTTTCCGAGGTTGATACTGTCCTTGAAACAGCGATTGACGAAGCCGGTGCCACGACTTCCATTACTGATGAAATAACCCTGGCTCCCATTAGAGGGTGTCGATGCTAGTTTGTCGGGTTAGTGCTGCCCCTGCTGGCGGTTTACGCAGCCTCAAAGAGATTGACAACCATTTTTCAGAAGCCTGGCCATATGGATCAGGTTTCTTACAGACAATTTATGGTGGTAAGTGAATGCATTACAGTGATGGTAACCGTTTGATGAATCAGGCGGACAAGAGCAACCGTGCTTTTGAAGACAAAAGAGTCGCGAAGCTGGGCACCGCCAAAAATCCTGCCAGCATCGTGGTGCAGACGGAAGAGCGTTTCCGGGAAGTGGAAAGTGTTATCAAAGAAAAAGGCTGGATTGTCAATATTAAGGTGGACGAGGAGCGGGATGAAAACACTGAGGATCTGGAGCTGCTGTTAAGCATGCCGAGCACGACAGTTGTTGTTGAGAAAACACCAGGCCGTAACGACCCCTGCAGTTGCGGCAGCGGCAAGAAGTACAAGAAGTGCTGTGGCTGATAGCTGCTTTCGGGAACTTTAAAAAGGCATGCTTCACTCAGGTGAAACATGCCTTTTTTGTGGGCCTATGTTATTCCTTTTCCTCCATGCGCATTTTTGATTTGTTCCGGGGGTAAGACTGACGGCATACTGGAAATACTCTCTTCTGATTAAAAAATAACAGAGCGGTTGGTTTCTTTATGCCAGACTTTGTGGCCCGAATCATGAACTCTTCCCTGCGCTGGCCAATGCTGATCATTCTGGTCACGGTTATGCTGTTGGTGCTGATGAACCTTTCAAGCCATGTTCCGGAAAAAAGCAGGGTTTCAGCGACTCTCTGGCAGGTGGAAACCATGCCTGTCACCCTTTCTGAAAACAGTATTGATATCCGTTTGTATGGCCGTGTAGAAACTCCCCGGCTGGTGACGCTCACAGCGGCCGTCAGCGCGTTTGTTGACAGCGCTCCGGTCCTGCCTGGGCAGGCTGTGGCGGAAGGCGACCTGATTGTAGACCTGGATCAGCGGGATATTCGCCTTGTGCTGGCCCAGCGAGAAGCTGATGTTGCTGATGTACAGGCCCGTCTGTCTTCGGAAAGGTTACGGGCAGATGCGGACCGGCAATCCCTCAAGCAGGAGAAACAGATTCTGGCCAGTGCCCGACGGGAATATGAAAGACAGCTGTCTTTAGAAAAAAAGCAGCTTGTTGCTGGTCGTCAGATAGATGCCGCACGGGAAACCCTGGCCCGGCAGGAATTGATTGTTATTACCCGCAGGCAGTCTGTTGCGGATGCCGGGAATCGCATCCAACAGTTACAGGCCCAGAAGGCCCGGGCAGAGGCTCTGAAGCAGCAGGCAGAACTGGATCTTGAGCGCAGTGCAGTCAAAGCTCCGTTTTCCGGTTGGCTTACCGGCCTTGAAGTTGCCCCCGGAGAGCGGGTGCGCACTGGTGATAAACTGGCGACCCTTTATCCCGACGGTACCCTTGAGGTAAGAGCACAGATTCCTGACCGCTATCTGCCAGTTGTTCAACAACTGTTACAGAGCAATGTAGCCGTACTGGGAGGGGTGACAGTGGGGGAACAGTTTGTGTCCCTGGAGCTGGATCGTCTGGACGCATCCATCGGAGAAGGGCGGGGCGGTCTTGACGGCCTTTTCCGCGTGCGGGGGGAGCAGGCGACAGGTCTGGCTTTGGGGCGTCCCGTTGTCGTAAGCCTTCTGCTTCCGGTGACTCAGCCTTCCCTGCAGATTCCTCCACGGGCTTTGTACGACGATAGTTATGTATATCGGGTAAAACAGAACAATACCCTGGAGGCCATAACTGTAAAGAGGCTGGGTACAACCCGGAATCATGGCAATAAAGATGAAAAAGACAAAGAGTCTATTGTTGTCAGCGGTGAACGACTGAAAGAAGGTGATGTCATGCTGGTGACACGCCTCCCCAATGCGGTGACCGGGATGGAAGTGCAGGTAATTCCATGAAACAGTCTGAAAGCCGTTCTGTCATTGCTCTGTTTACCGGCCACCGGGTAGCTGCGAACCTGGTAATGTTCCTGATGATTCTGGCGGGACTCTGGGCTATCCAGAAATTGAATACCCAGTTTTTCCCTGACTTTGATGTGGATGTTGTTACTGTCTCAACAACCTGGACTGGTGCTACTGCCGATGATATCCAGCGGGCGATAACCATACCCGTTGAAAGGGAGTTAAAAGGCATTGCCGGTATAGATAAATATTTCTCTACATCCTCCCCCGGTACCAGCCAGGTACGCCTGGAGATTGACCGCCGGGCTGATGTCGCTGAAGTGACTGATAAAGTCCGGCAGAGGCTGGACAGCATCATCACGCTGCCCGATGACGCTGAGAAACCCATTGTTGACCAGCTGGAACGGTTTGAGCCTATTGCCCGGGTGGTGATCAGTGGTGGCACCAGCCTGGAAGAATTACGCTCTCTGGCCAGACGACTGGAACAGGACGTCCTCTCTCGTGGTGTACGTAAGGTGGCGTTTACCGGACTACCGGATCTGGAAATGACCATTGAGCTGGACAGCGCTGAGTTGCATCGCCTGGGTATGACCCTGTCCCAGGTGGTGGAAGCTATTCGTTCCCGCAGCCAGGACCTTCCCGCTGGCACCGTTGGTGTGGGCACTGTTGAACGGCCCTTGCGCAGTCTGGGGCAGGCCCGCCTGCCCAGTGAGTTTGCTGACCTTCCTCTGCTGACCCGGACGGACGGTCAGGTAGTGCGTTTAGGAGATATAGCCACTGTTGTGCGTCAGGGAGAAGAGGGAAAACCTTCCCTGATGGTGCAGGGACGTCCGGCGGTGGAGCTGACCCTGTTCCGTACCAATTCCGATGACACCCTGGAAGCGGCGGAGATTTTTAACCAATGGGTCAGCAGCGTACGGCAGGAGCTGCCTACGTCGATTGAACTGACGATTTATGAGGAAAACTGGTCCTACCTGAATGAGCGTCTCCAGCTTCTGGTAAAAAACGGTGCTGGTGGTTTGATTCTGGTGATTCTGACCCTGTTCCTGTTTCTGAATGTGCGGGTGGCGTTCTGGGTGACAGTGGGTATTCCCGTGTCATTCCTGGCGGCGCTGGCGGTGCTGCAGGTGATTGGTGGCAGCATCAATATGATCAGCCTGTTCGGATTGATAATGGTGCTGGGGATTATTGTCGATGATGCTATTGTGGTGGGTGAAAATATTCTGGCCCATGTGCAAAAAGGAGAGAGTCCACGCTCAGCGGCTATTGCGGGAGCGGTGCGCATGTTCGCGCCGGTCACAGCCGCGTCATTAACGACAATCGCAGCTTTTCTGCCATTGCTGATACTTGATGGCAATGTCGGCAATATTCTTCGGGATATTCCTGTAGTAGTGATCTGTGTGATAGTCGCTTCCCTGGTGGAATGTTTCCTGATTCTTCCCGGCCACCTCTACCACAGTCTGGGCAGCAAAGAGTACAAACCAGGTCCCCGGAGGGAGAAACTCGACAGGGCGTTTAACCGTTTTCGGGATGACTATTTCCGCCCGGTGGTGTTAATGGCTGTGCGCAATAAAGGGACAACGTTGCTTACGGCGGTCTGCCTGTTTGTGCTGAGTATCGGATTGCTTACCAGTGGCCATTTGCGCTTCACTTTTTTCCCGACCATCGATGGCCAGACCATGCGGGCGGCCTTCCAGTTCACGCCGGGAACACCAAAGGAGGAAACCGTCGCCTTTCTTCAGGAGTTGGAACGCAGCCTCGGCGTGGCAGAACAGCAAACAGGTGAGAAGCTGGTACGTCATGTGTTTGCCTTGTCCAATGAAGCCCGTTTCAGTATGCGCAGTGCTGGCAGTCAGCAGGCCGATAACCTTGGTACCTTGATTATTGATCTGGTGTCGCCTGAACACCGGAATATCAGTAATGCTGAACTGATCCGTTTATGGAAACAGGAGATGAAGCGACCACCGGGCCTTGAGAAATTTACCATTGCCCAGGTGCAGGCCGGTCCTCCCGGTAAAGCCATTGAGTTGAAGCTGGTGGGGGCGGATATTGACGACCTGAAGTCGGCGTCTCTGGCCTTGCAGAAAGCCCTTGGCAGTTATGCGGGAGTCAGCAATATTGAAGATGATCTGCCCTGGGGCCGAGAGCAACTTGTGTTCGCCATTAAACCCGAAGGTCGGGCGTCAGGTTTATCCCTTCGGGATGTGGGCCAGCGTCTGCGTACAGCGGTGGACGGCCAGCGGGTACAGATTTACCACCAGAAATATGAAGAAGTGGAAGTGCGTTTGCGGCTGCTGCGTTCCCAGAGGGAACAGCTGAGCACAATTAATGATTATCCACTGGTGATGGGGCCGGATAACACCCAGCGCCTCGACAATATGGTGAGCTTCAACAGCCAGAGGGGGCTGGACAGTCTGAAGCGGGTGGATGGTCAGATGGCGGTGCAGGTAAGCGCCGATGTTGATGAGAAACTGGTGAATGCCAACCAGGTTATGGCACGCCTGAAAAAGAGTGTACTGCCGGAACTTACGGCCCGCTACGGTATTTCCGCAGACTATGAAGGGCGCAGCGCGGAGCAGGAAGAGATGAAGGAGGATATGAAATCCGGCCTGCTTATTGCGCTGGCGCTGATTTATATCATCCTGACCTGGATTTTCTCTTCCTGGAGCTGGCCCCTGGCGGTAATGGTGGCGATTCCCTTTGGCATTACCGGCGCGTTGTTCGGTCACTGGATGACGGGGCAGGACCTGACGGTGATGTCCCTGTTCGGTTTGTTTGGTCTGGCCGGTATTGTAGTGAATGATTCTATTGTACTGCTGACCTTTTACCGGGAACAGCGGGAGAAAGGACTGGAGATGTTTGAGGCGATCACTGAAGCCGCCTGCCAGCGTTTGCGGGCGGTATTGTTGACCTCTTTAACGACAATTTCCGGGTTGTTGCCCATTATGTTTGAAACATCACCCCAGGCTCAGTTTCTTATTCCCATGGCAACAACTATGGTATTCGGACTGCTGTTTGGTACCTGCCTGATACTGTTCGTTGTGCCGGCCATGCTGGTGGCTCTTGAGAATATTTCGGCCAGAATGCGACAGCTGTTTACTAATCAAAGCGGGAGGTTAAGGGTTTGATGGATAAGGTGAAGGGGCTTTCCGGTCGGTTAACATTACTGACGGCGTTGTATGCAGGCGTTGCGATTGCTCCGGCAGCGGCCGTTGTCGAGGCTTCGGTGGTACCGGTAACTCCCGATGAGGCAGTGCAAACCAGGATGACCATTTACCCGAGCCAGGCTATGGTCTCCCAGGAGTTATCGGTGGCCTTGTCTGCGGGCCAGTCCAAGGTGCAGTTGCGACCAAATTTCGTCGACTGGGATGTTAATTCCCTGATTCTGACGGCCATTAATGGTAACAAAACAATCTATCCCCGCAGTCTGGCCTGGCACCGCCCTTTGGCAGGGCGTGATGAGATTCTGAAACTGCTTGTTGGCCAGAAAGTGGAGCTGTTTCGTCCGAGCCGGGAAACCCCCCTTCGGGGTATGCTGCAGAGCTGGCGTAATGATACAGGTATTCTGCTTCTGCCTAATAATCGTCAGGAAGTGTTCCAGTGGGAAAGGGGGTTGAGTCTTCGGTCTGTGGATTCAGAGACGCTGTCCGGTGCCCAGGTACTTCCCTATATTGATGTCGGGTTTGAGCTGGCCCAGCCGGTAACCAGTCTGGCCCTGAATTATATGAATACCGGTATCAGTTACAGCAACAGGTATCAGATGCTTGTTCATCCGGACACTAAACGCCTGGATATTGGGTTGATGTCCCTGATCCGCAATGACTCAGAAACAGAGTACCCGGATACCACCCTGCATCTGGCATCCGGTGATATCGGGCGCAATGATGTTCCCCAGGAACGGTTTATGGTGCGTAGTAGCGCCGTTGATATGGCCTCAGCATCCCAGGAACCAGTCAGGGAACGCAGTGGTGAACTGCTGTTTATTGATGTTCCCGGTCAGTACAGCCTGCCGGCTGGGTCGGTGCTGAACCTGCCCTTGTTCCGGGAAAATGACACGGCTTACACCAGCCATTACCTGTACAGTTTTTACGGACAAGGAAATCCCGGCAGCCGTGTCGTCAGGGAGTACCCGGTAAAAACAGTCAGCTTCACCCCCAGCCAGGACTTGCCGGCGGGACCACTGGAAGTCCTGGAGCAGTCAGCGGGCAAGGCTCCGAGAATGGTGTACCAGGGCTGGATGCCCCAGTCTGCTGGCGGGCAGAAGGTAAGTCTTGCTTTTGGCCAGGCTTATACGCTGACGGTGGAGCGTACTCCCATGGATATCCGTAAAAAAGGGGATGTCTGGGAAGTTGACTGGCAGTTGCTGGTCAGCAATCACCAGCCACAAAATGCCAGGCTGGTGGTGGAGGATTCCGGTTATAACATGACCGGCCTGGAAAACCTCCAGGGCTTTGAGAAGAAAGGCCGCCAGCCTTCTGCCATTATTCCGGCAGGGCAGAGCCGAACCCTGCGCTTTACCAGCTTTTATCGCAAAAACTGACAATCTCTTCCGGACAGGAATTCCGACTTCCTAGACTAATGAAATCAAGCCCGCCGGCAGGTGGGCTAAGTCTGGATTTATCTGTTTGGGGTCGCAGGGATGCCTCTATTAAGACGAGCAAACAAGTCACACCCCCCTTCTGTTCGCCCTCAGTCTGGTGCACTGGTTGAGGGTTCCTCTGAAAAAGCCGAGAAAAGATCATTTCTTGCTCCTTTGAAGAAACTCTGGCCATTTGGAAGGAGAAATACCAGTAAGACTCAAGCCCAGCAGCAGGCCAGGGTGGGTGGTTCTAGCCGTATGCCGCTGGATGCTGGCAGCACTCTTCCCGAACGGGAGGTCGCTGAGCATGAACTTGTACAGCCAACGCTGCTCCGGTCCCCTGTTGTAGATACCGACCTCAATCGGAGACTGTCGGCTCTTGCACGGGAAGACTCCCGGGCAGAATCTGTTGTTTCAGAGTTAGTTTCGGAGTTAGTTTCAGAGCCTGTTCCGGATATTGACCAGGAATCCGGTTCAGAAACGATGTCAGAGAGTGATATCTCCAGCCTCCATGATCACTCTGATATAGATGACCTGATGGATCGGGTGATTCTGCCGAAAAATCATCCCGTTAAGCGTAATGCCCTGGAGAAACTGGTGGGCTGGTTGGCGGAGAAAGCGCTGAATAAGGTGTTGCCGGTCGATGCCAGGGAAGAGGAAGAAAATCAGCTGGTCCTTGAAGTGCAGTCAGAACGCTTGGCGGCCCTGAAAAAGGAAAGGCAGTCTCTGGGTAAACAGAAGAAAGAATTTGAAACCTTTATCAAGCGTCAATCTGAGGATATCCAGACATTACGGGAAAAGATTTTCTCTCTGAGCGTAAAGTTAAATGAGAGTGAAAAAAACATAACCCGGCAGAAAAATAAGCTGGGGAAAGAGGGGTACGATCGCTCGGGAGAGAAAGTCAGGCTGGAAGGTGCCAGAAATGAAATTGCCGAAAAGCGCCAACGTAAACAGGCAGCTTTACGGAAGGGAATGGCCAGGCTTGGGGTGCAGAAAGCCAATCTGGAAGAGGTTAACCGGCAGCTGACAGGTGTTGTTCAAAGTGAAGTTGATATTCGTGCCACCCGTACACAGACCAGGCAGCAGATCAAAGAGTCAGCGAAACTGCAGAAGGAATTTACCCATAATCTGGTTTCACTGGTATTAAATCTTCGTCGTATACATAAAGGGAAGTCGGCGGCAGGTGAGCTGCGGGTTCCCAAATTAACGCTTCCAACCGCTAATGGCTCTGTTGAACTTCGTAATGTGCATTTTCATCCTTCCGCCATCGCGACCCGTAAAGACAAGCATGGCCGACCCATTGTTGATATTACCCTCACAGATCTGGGTGGGCAGCTGAAAGTTCCTGTGGAAGAGGGAATGACAGCTGATCTCAGTGTTTCTGTCAGTGATGTGACCCTAACCCTAGGCGGTCAGATAGCTGAGTCATTCCAGCAATATCTGGACTGCAGGAATAATGCGGGAGCCGTTGCCCTTAAGATGGCCCAGCTGGGAAAAACCATTGCCAGTGTTGTTAAGGGGGAGTTGCAGGAGGATCAGGTCAATATCAGTGCCCGGTTTGGGGATGTGAAGCTTGAGAGCTCTGATATTCCCTCTGAGTTCATCGCCCGCGCTGTCATGGGGACCCAGCGTACACCGTCTTCGGGATTGCATAATATGCTGGCGGGCACGAAAGTGCCGGTTGATCTGGCTGTTAATCGACTTCAGGTCAGTACGGGAGGGAATGTTCAGGTGGCAGCGGAGCTTGAGGATGTTTCGGCCTATATCAGACCTGATATTTCCGATGGCAGGGATAAGAATATTCGTACCGGCGAGTTTCAGATACATGCCGGAAAAGCGGATGTTGGCGTTCAGGGACCGGTTGCCCTGACCGCAGAAATCCTGCGTCAACTTCAGCCCGGCAGCCCCCTTGCGGAGCTGCCGGGATCTCTTGCTGTTATCCCACCACCATCCGCCCTGGATAAGTTTCCGGCGGGGGCCTGTCACCATGTGGATGTTCAGTTGCGAGACCTGAATGTTGACCTTACCAGAGATATGAATCTACGCACTACAGAAGCCAGTCCGGACAAGCCTGTCTGGTTCGTGGAGGGTGATGCCCGTAACCATATTACGGCGCAGGCCGTACGGGTGAAGGGACAGGGCAGTCTCGAAATTCACGGGGAAGGACATAACCTTGACTTGGATATCAGGAACCAGGGGGAAGAACAGATCCTGCAACTGGTACTGCGCCCGAACAGTATTGACGAAGGGCAGGAGTGCGCGTGGGTTCAGGTGAAATGTCACCCGGACCTTGTCCGTGAGCTGTCAAAAAATGCGGACAATGAGAAAGTGCGGCAGCTTCTGGTTGATGGTCAGGGCGCTGTGGCTATTAAGGGTTCTGCAGTACTGAACCTCAACCGAAAGACCGGGCAGATAGCAGCGGATATTAAGAATCTCTCCCTGGGTACAGGCGAAGCGGTTCTTGTACAGACCACTGATGTAGGTATCCGGCTGCCTGCCAGTGTTAATGCTTCGGCAAGGACGCTGTCTGTGGCCAGCACCCCCCGCCAGTGGCGGAATTATAATGAAACCCGTACTGATGTGAGTTTTGAGGATCTTGAGGTCACCGGGCAGGGGGATGTGGTTGTCGATACCGGCTCTGCGGAAAAGGCCGGAGGACGTCATTTTGAAATTCCTGTACGAGGGCGTGGGGAAGTCTCCGGCATTCGATTGCGCACCGTACGACAAATGTCTGAAACAAGCCATCGTACCCGTCAGCATCTGGTGATGTCTGCTGGAAAGAACGGAAAAATTGCCCTGAACAATCTCAGTTCGGGGAATATGTCTATAGGAGAGGTATCAGCCAATCTGGATGATGAACTGAACGGGCAGGTCCGTTTCCAGAAAGCCCGCATTGGCTTTAATGATCTGGTGAATCCCCGTGTTCGTTATCGTCCGGGGAGTGAAGGAGAAGGTGCCACCGATGTGATTGACCAGCTTCCCGTGCCGGGCTTTGTCGGGGCTCTGTTGAGAAACAAAACCCTTGAGATGGATGCTGAAATTGATGTTAAAAAGGGCAGTTTCCATATAAGGGATTTGGCGGCTACCCGCATCAGGATTGTTGCTGAACGAAAGCCGGGACGAAAGCAGGCAGGGGTACGTGACCGTATGGTCGCAGGTATGCTGAACCTGGCATTCCGCTTAGGAGCAAGCCTGCTGGGCAGTAAAATTGCCCGGGTAAGTACCAAGGATAATCGCGCAGTGATCCGGTCGCCGCTGATGCCTGACCTTGTTATCCCTATTCCTGAGAAAGTGTCCAACCATATTGCATTCAATAAAGACGGTTCGGTGAATGTTCCGGCTACCCAAGCCCAGGCAACGGGTGTCTTCTGTTTTCCCGCCAGCCGCCAGGTTTACCTTGACAGGCTGATTGATGCTATTCGTACTGAACCGGTACTTGAAGTACCCCTGGAGCAGTTTGTTCGTCAGGTTGAGCAGACCGAGGAATCCCCCGGGCAGATTCAGGAAACCTTGTACCTGCTGAAGAATCTGCCCGTAGAAGCTGTTGCTGAAGATGCCGCAGCTAATCAAACTCTGCGTATTCTTCTGGAAAGGGCCGCTGTGGCTGCCTCCAGATACACCCAGACCGCCCATGTCGCTCTGGAGATTTATAATGATCTTCACGGCCAGAATGTTCGTCCGGCACCGGGGGTGTTGGAGCAGCTGATTAAACATGTGGAGGCTGGGGCAGCAGGGGAGGGTGAACTGGCGGAGCTTCTGTGCCGTGAAGGGCAGATCAGCAAAGCGTTGCCGAGGTTGTTTACTCTGGTTGATGAAGATAAAACTGATATTCGCAGTCAGAGGCTGCTGGCCAAAATCCTTCTGGAAAGTGGACAGCAGGGGAAGGCATTGACACTGTTAAGGGATGCCAGCATGGCGGGGGATAAGATGGTCACCAGTGTTTTGTCCAGTATGATTACTCAACCGGCCTACAAAGAATTTGCACAGAGAATCCGGTTACTGTTGGGAGCGTTGCTATTGAATCAGGAAATTCGTGAACATAGTGCGGATGCGTTTCTGGAAGGTGTCGCACATCTGGAAATCCTGGCAGATGATGGGCATTCGGCTGAATATGCAATAAGAGAACTGTTGGGGCGTTGTCGGGATGGTTACAGGATTGCTGAAGAACAGAAGCTGGAAAGCTGGGAAGTCTGGAACAATACCGTTGAAAATATGAAAAAGCGCTTGAAGAAAAATAAAACCCCGAACCTTACTCATGGGGAGCATTACCAGATTGCCATGGGCCTGATGTATGGTTACAGGGGCATTAAACAGGACTTTGTGGCAGCCAGAGCGCTGTTAAACGCTATGGATTCTGATGATCCAAGGGTTCAGGTGCACCTTGATATTTTGAACAGAGTTCAAGCCTCTGAGCCTGCCGGTGAGGCGGTGCAATAAATTATTAACATCGCCTACTTTGCCATCCAGTTCTCAGGGGTTACGAAGAAAACAGGGTTGGTATTGTTTGGTGATTGAGGTGAAACCAACACCGGCCTTGGCCTGACAGCGAAGATCTGCTTAACCGCCTGGAGTAATTGGTCTCTTTTGAGAAAGCTCTCTTCATCCTGCCTGCCCTGCAATGCCAACCAGTTTTGCCTTTGTGGAATGGCAAAGTGGCTGGCTGATGATGCCTTTAAATAGTTCTTCAGTTGATAAAAAGCTATCCAGTCGCCTCTGTTGTGTCGGGGATGGCTGTGTTCAAGGGGCTGGCAGGGTTGTCGCCAGGGGTAGAACAGGTAGCCCTGCAGCATAATTTCAGTTTTCCAGTTTTGAGATGTACTGAAGGCTTGAAGAACCTGTGCGCCGTCGTTTGTTTGTGACAGGGTGATTTGCCGGTGAAACAGTTTGTCCAGTTTTCTGCCCAGTTGATCGGTACGATCTGGGCCGATCCAGTCGTACCAGTCCCCTTTGCTTCCGGGTTTGCCGAGGTAAAATTTTACCGCCAGCTCCTGATGACAGAAACGTTGGGTAAGCCCGTTAAAATAGAGCAGGTCATATTCTCCCAGCGTATGCATATTGGCCTCGCTCTTGTGGGTTTGTACTTGCAGGTTGCTGGCCAGAACCCGCATATTCGGCGTCTGCTGGTAGAGAAACTGCCAGAGCGTTTCGTAACGGATACCGAGCCGGGTGCTATGGCGTTGATTCAACATCTCCTGAAAAATGTTTTCCTTGGCTGCTATCTCCTGCCTCTGGCTATGTTTAAGTTCAGGCAGTCCTTGGGTCATAATCGCCGGGTGGGCCGAGGTTGAGAGCAGGGGCGGGCTGTCCAGCAGCCAGTTGATTTCATCGGGAAGCAGGCTGTTATCGGTGTTTTTTAGCGTCTTGAAGGCAGTGATAGTCAGACTCTCTCTATTTTTCTGTACGCATGGTTAAGTGGAGAACAACTTAGGTTTATAATGCGTTATATAAAATTCTCATAGCTTTCGGGATTTATGGAACAGTTTAAACACATTGGAGTGATTGGGCGCCAGGGCAGTGTTCAGGTGGTGGAAACCCTGAAACGCCTTAAGACTTATCTGCTGTCCCGTGAACTTCACGTGATTCTTGAAGAGCCCATGGCCCAGCTGATGCCGGGTCACGGACTGCAGGTCTGCAGCCGCAAGATGATGGGCGAGATCTGTGACCTGGTGATTGTTATCGGCGGTGATGGCAGTCTGCTGGGGGCTGCCCGGGCCCTGGCCCGCCATAATGTTCCCGTACTGGGCATTAACCGGGGCAATCTGGGTTTCCTGACCGATATTCAGCCGGATCATCTGGAAGAGCAGGTGGGTGAGGTGCTGGATGGCAAGTATGTGGTGGAGAGCCGTTTCCTGCTGGAAGCCATGGTCAAGCGTAATGGTGAACCCATCGGCCATGGTGATGCCCTGAACGAAGTTGTGCTGCATCCGGGTAAGGCAACCCGCATGATTGAGTTTGAACTGTTTATCGAAGGACAGTTTGTTTACAGCCAACGTTCCGATGGGTTGATTATCTCCACGCCAACAGGCTCAACGGCTTATGCTTTGTCTGGTGGCGGGCCGATTATGCATCCCCGTCTGGATGCTCTGGTACTGGTGCCAATGTTTCCCCATACTCTGAGCAGTCGCCCGCTGGTGATTGACGGGAACAGTGAGATCAAGATTGTAATTGGCCGCAATAATCCAACTTATCCTCAATTATCCTGTGATGGCCAGGTGCATATTACCGCTGCCCCTGGTGATACCCTGTCTATCCATAAGAAGCCGTTTAAACTGCGCCTGATTCATCCGTTGAATCATAACTATTACGAAGTCTGTCGTACCAAGCTGGGCTGGGGCAATCGCCTCGATACTTGATATTTACTCCCAGGGAGCCTTAGCTGTGGCTCCCTTATTTTTGCTTATGCGAATGGATTGCCATTGATGATTCGGGTTTTAGATCTTCCGTCCGATGATGACCTGCTGCCGTTTTCCGCTTTTCTCTGGAAGCAGGGTATTCAGCACAGGATTGCGGAAGAAGGAGGGCGACAGGTTCTCTGGATAGCCGATGCCACCGACCAGGGATTGGTTCGTTCTTATTATGAGGACTGGAAGGCCGGGCTGCTGCAACTGGGCAAAGTGAAGGTTAAGTGGAACTCCGGAGTAGGTGCTTTTGTCGCCGGGCCACTGGCTGACTGGAAACGTATGCCGGTAACCCTGGCGCTGCTGGTGGGTTGCCTTGTGGTAGCGCTTTTTACCCGCCTGGGGGAAAACTATTCAACGGTATCCCTGTTTACCATGGTGAATTTTCTGGTTCAGGGGGACACCATCCGTTATACGACCATGGCTTACAGTTTGGAGCAGGGGCAGTACTGGCGGATTATTACGCCGATGTTTCTTCACTTCGGTATTTTCCATCTACTGTTTAATATGCTCTGGGTGCTGGATTTTGGCAATAAGATTGAACTGCGTCACAAGGGGCCGTTTTTGTTATTGCTGGTGGCGGCTACCGGGATTTTCTCCAATATCGTTCAGTTTGTGGTGATGGATGGGTATCCGCTGTTTGGCGGGATGTCCGGGGTGATTTATGGGCTGCTTGGGTTCTGTTGGATACGGGAAAAAGAGCATCCTGGTTTCTATCGGGTGCCGCCGGGTATTTATATGTTTATGCTGGTATGGCTGGTGGTTGGCTTTAGCGGCATTCTGGGAGCCTTTGGTTTTGGCAAGATCGCTAATGCGGCCCATGCGGGTGGGTTGTTTTCCGGCGTTGCCTTTGGGTGGCTGTATAATCGCCTGAAGAAATGATTATGGTCTGAATTAAAGTGGTGATGTTGGCCACTGTGCTAATCGCCCGTATCCGGTTAAGTATTTCCGCATCCAGTCATAGCCTTTGAAATATTTAACCGGATACGGGCTTTTGAACATTGTGCTGACTTCATCGCATAAAGAATAAGCATTGGGGGAAGTATGAATTTTGATGAGCTGGTAAGTTCTCTGACACCGGAAATGGTAGCCAGTATGAAGCGGTCTGTTGAACTGGGTAAGTGGCCGGATGGCCGTGTTCTCAGTCGTGAGCAGCGGACTCAGACATTGGAAGCAGTGATAGCCTGGGAGGCGCAGAATCTTCCGGAAGAGCGGCGTACCGGTTATATGCCCCAGTCCTGTAAGAGCGCCAGTACGTCTGATATGGCTGCTGAAGAGAGCGAAACTATTCTCCGTTTCCAGGATGCCTGATGTCTGACGTCATTTCCCTGACCGGAACCGTCTCCAAAATGCGTACGACGCTGGGTGAGGATGGAGAGCCGGTCTCTTATGAGTTGCGGGTGGGAGAAGAGTTTGTGCCTCTTAACCCGGCTATAGGCCGCAAGGTTCGTCTGGAGTATACCGGCAACATTTATTGCAGCTATTGCAGTCGCAAAACAAAAAAGAGTTTTAGTCAGGGTTACTGCTGGCCCTGCTTTCAGTCCCTGGCCCGCTGTGACAGTTGTATTATGAGCCCGGAGAAATGTCATTATCACAATGGTACCTGCCGTGAACCGGAGTGGGGTGAGAAAAACTGCATGACCGATCATGTGGTCTATCTGGCGAACTCATCCGGGCTGAAAGTAGGTATTACCCGGACTACTCAGGTGCCGACACGATGGATTGATCAGGGCGCTGTTCAGGCTCTGCCAATTCTGCGGGTGGCCACTCGTCAACTGTCGGGTTTTGTGGAAGACCTGCTGCGCTCTGAGGTGAAGGATCGCACCAACTGGCGAGCCATGCTGAAAGGCGTGGCGGAACCCATTGATCTGGAATTTGAGCGGGAGCGACTGCTGGACCGTTATGCCTTTGGCATAGACAGTCTGCTGCAGGAACATGGTCTGCAGGCGATTCAGCCGGTCAGTGATGCGGCTCCCGTGGATATTGTTTATCCCGTGATGGAATATCCTGCAAAAGTTGTTTCCTTTAATCTCGACAAGAACCCGGTTGCGGAAGGGGTTCTGGTGGGTATCAAGGGTCAGTACCTGATTTTTGATGCCGGTGTTATCAATATCCGCAAATACACTTCCTATGAACTCAATGTCATGATTCATTAAAGTTGACTGATATGTTCAAAGGGAAGGGTTCAGGCAGGTACTTCTCAAAAGCCATGGAGTGGTTCGATAACGACTCAATCGCTAAATTATGCTCCTGCAAATCTGGCACTCCCGCCTTCCATGGCGGTCACATGGACATATTGCTGGAGCGGAAATACCTGCCTGAACCCTTCCCTGAAATCGAATCGCCAAGTATTAAGGAGAGATCATGAAAGACGCGCAACCACGGGCTATTTATCTGAAGGATTATCAGCAGCCTGATTACTGGATAGATACCACCGCGCTGACTTTTGAACTCGGTGAAGAGCATACGCTGGTCACAGCGACTCTCAATTTTCATCTGAACGAGAGTAAAACCCACCCGTCATTGCCTCAACTGGTGCTGGCAGGGCAGGATATGGAACTGATCAGTGTCGCCATTGATGGTGCTGCTGTTGCAGAAGACCAGTATACGGTTAATAACGAGCAGCTACTGCTTCAGCCGGCTGCGGACGCTTTTGAAACGGTTATCGTTACTCGTATCAAACCCCAGGAAAACACCTCCCTGGAAGGTTTGTACAAGTCTGGCGGAATGTTCTGTACCCAGTGTGAAGCGGAAGGTTTCCGCAAGATCACCTATTACCTGGACCGTCCGGATGTCATGTCTGTGTTTACTACGACTGTGATCGCAGATAAAGAGAAATATCCGGTACTGCTCTCCAACGGTAATGCCATTGAGCGGAAAGAGCTTGATGGTGGGCGCCATCTGTCTACCTGGAATGATCCGTTCAAAAAGCCGGCCTATCTGTTTGCCCTGGTGGCGGGCAACCTGAAATATATGGAAGACACTTTCACCACCATGAGCGGCCGGGAAGTGACCCTGCAGATTTTCACTGACCCCCACAATATCACTAAGTGTGATCACGCCATGCGTTCTTTGAAAAAATCCATGAAGTGGGATGAAGAGGTGTATGGCCGGGAATACGATCTGGATATCTTTATGATCGTAGCGGTGGATGATTTCAATATGGGGGCCATGGAAAACAAGGGTCTGAATATCTTTAACTCCGCAGCTGTGCTGGCCCGTCCGGATACCGCCACCGACACTGCTTTCCAGCGTATCGAAGCCATTGTTGCCCATGAGTACTTCCATAACTGGTCCGGTAACCGTGTCACCTGCCGGGACTGGTTCCAGCTTAGCCTGAAGGAAGGCTTTACCGTTTACCGGGATGCGGAGTTTTCTGCAGATATGAACTCCCGCACGGTTAAGCGGGTGGAAGATGTGAATCTTCTGCGCAGCGCTCAGTTTGTGGAAGACGCTGGCCCTATGGCTCATCCGATTCGCCCGGATTCCTTTATTGAGATCAGCAACTTTTACACCCTGACCGTCTATGAAAAGGGTTGTGAAGTCGTGCGGATGATCGCCAATATTGTCGGTAAAGAGGGTTTCCGCAAGGGTACCGACCTCTATTTTGAGCGCCATGATGGCCAGGCAGTCACCACAGAAGATTTTGTGAAGGCCATGGAAGATGCTAACGGTGTTGACCTGACCCGGTTCCAGCGTTGGTACAGTCAGGCCGGTACGCCGGTGCTGGATGTGACCGATGACTATGATGAAGAGTCTCAGGAATATCGTCTTACCATCAAACAAAGCTGTCCGCCCACTCCCGGTCAGGATAAGAAAGAACCCTTCCACATTCCGGTGGCGATAGGTCTGTTGGATGGTGAAGGTGAGCCTATGCCGGTTACCGACAGTGGCGAAACGACTACTGTTCTGGGTCTGATGGAACAGGAACAGACTTTTGTCTTCCCGGATATGGATGAACGTCCGCTACCGTCTCTGCTGCGGGGCTTCTCTGCACCGGTGCGTCTGAACTATGACTACAGCCGGGATGACCTGGTCTTCCTGATGAGCAATGATGAAGACGGCTTTAACCGCTGGGACAGCTGTCAGCGTCTGGCCATCGATATTATTCTCAAGCTGGTGGGAGATATTCAGGCCGGTCGTGAACTGGTGCTGGATGCCCGCCTGATTGAAGCCTATGACAAGGTTCTGAGGGACGACTCTCTGGATAAGGCCATGGTGGCAGAGATGATGAAGCTGCCTTCAGAAACTTATCTGGCGGAACAACTGGAGGTCATTGATGTTAATGCTGTCCATCAGGCTCGCAGCTTCGTCAAGTTCTCTCTTGCACAAGCCCTGCAAGAGACTTTGCTCAGTACCTACACCGCGTTGAATATCGATAAACCTTATCGACCGGAAGCGGAAGATATTGCTGAGCGCTCCCTGAAAAATATCTGCCTTGGTTATCTGGTGGAACTGGATGATGAGTCAATGGCTCAACTGGCTCTTAAGCAATACCAGGCCAGCCCCAATATGACTGATGCCATGGCGGCTATGGGCGGGTTGATTCATTCCGCCTGGTCCGGGGCTCAAGCCCTGGCTGATAAGGTGTTGGCGGAGTTCGCCGGGAAGTGGGCCGATGATACTAATGTGATGGATATGTGGTTTAGTGCCCAGGCTGGTTGTGATCGTAATGGTCTGGATGTTGTTCGTCAGCTGATGAAACACAGCGCTTTTGATAATAAAAACCCTAACAAGATGCGTTCTGTGGTGTCTGTTTTCTGTAACCGTAATCTGGTGCAGTTCCATGACAAGTCCGGTTCTGGCTATGAGTTTCTTGCTGATGAGGTGATTCGTGTGGATGCCCTGAATCCTCAGCTGGCTTCCCGCCTGATTACCCCTCTGACCCGCTGGAAGCGCTACGATGAACGCCGTCGTGAGCTGATGTGTAAGGCCCTGCAGCGAATTCAGAGTAATGACCTGTCCCGTGATGTGTTTGAAGTAGTCAGCAAATCCCTGGCGTAATTCGGTGCTGTTTTTATAAACAGTAACTTCCATGGGTAAAAAATACCGGCCCTCGACCGGTATTTTTATCAATAAAAGTGGTAGTTAATGTGTATGGAACAAGCAAGGAAATAGCGGTAAAGGCTATACAAAATCGGCAAATAAAGATAAATTGTGCGCTCAGTCCGGTCGTGGTGATTATGGTGTTGCTGCGGAGCGTACGGCATCGAGGGGGAAGGAGCTCTGTCGTATAGCTGGCCCGGGTGTATAACCAAAAAAAAATAATGCCACAAGGTAATAATTATAATGAAGTTGAACAGGGTTTCTGTATCAAATCCTCTCTATGTTGCTCCTGCCCGGGCAGGTTTTGTTCTGGCCAGTATTCTCGCTGTCGCGCCGGTTAAAGCCGTTGAATTTGATTTTCTGGATGGTGATGTATCTGGCTCTCTGGATACTACGCTTTCCTATGGCGCTATGTGGCGTGTTCAGGGGCAAGATAAGAACAACGACGGTATCAACGGCAACGATGGTAACCGTAATTATGATACCGGCCTGGTCTCCCAGGTTTTTAAGGTGACTTCTGACCTGGAGCTGAACTGGGAAAATTACGGTTTCTTTGCCCGTGGTACCGCTTTTTATGATTCCGAGCTCCGTGGCAGCACTGACTTTGGCAAGAAATCCTGGCAGATAAATCGGAGTCAGCCCAGCCAGGCGGGTATGAACGGTGCTCGTCCGAATAATCGTTTTACCAAAGATGCTAAGAATATTTCCGGTCATGATGTTCAGCTGCTGGATGCCTACGCCTACGGCAGCTGGGATGTTATGGATATGCCGGTGGATGTGCGTATTGGTAAGCAGGTATTGAACTGGGGTGAGGGTATTTTTTTCCGTAATGGTGTGAACACGACCAACCCTATTGATGCCGCTAAATTCCGTTTGCCGGGTTCTGAACTGAAGGAAGCCCTGATTCCAGTAGAAACTCTTTCCTTAAGCGTTGGCTTGACCGATAACCTTTCTGCAGATGTGTTCTATCAGTGGAAGTTCCGTAAGACCAGGATTGATCCGGTGGGTACCTTCTTTGCGGAGACTGATCTCTTTGCGGAAGGTGGACATACTGCGTATACCGAGACGCTTGATACATTAAAGTCCCTCCTCCCGGGTTATGACGACCTGGTTGAAGGAAATTATGTAACTAATCCTGCTTACTTTCATAGTGATGCGTTCAAAGTTGCTTCTATTGGCAAAGATATTGAAGCTAAGGATAGTGGACAGTTAGGCGTTTCTTTTCGCTACGTTGCTGAAGAGCTTAACGATACGGAGTTCGGTTTCTATTTTGTAAATTATCATAATAAAGAACCGGTTATTTTTGCAGGTCTTGATAATGGATATAACGGCGTCAACCCTGTTGCTTTGGGAGCAGCGCTTACGCCAGGGGTTAGGGCCGGTTTTGCAACTAAGGCTAATATTCCCTTAGCCAATCTGGATGCTGTTCTTGCTGCAAATCCAGCTCTTGCAGCGGCATACACTGATGCGTTGAAGTCAGCAGTAGGGGGCGTCGCTGCTGTAGACCTGGGAAATAACCTTACTGGAAAGCGGAAGTATCTGGAAGATATTCAGATGTTTGGTTTCAGTTTTAGTACAACGTATGGCGATACATCGTTTGCTGGTGAAATTGCTTATCGACCGAATATGCCCATTACCGTTTCGGCTACAGATGACCTGATAGGTGATGTGCTTAAACAAGCGGCTCAACTTTCACAGGGTCAGAATATTCGTATTGCAGGTAAAAGTTTGAATTTGCAGAATCAGCGTTCACTGAACAATTATGAACGGGTTAAAAGCTTTAACCTTTCTCTTTCTGCAATTCATAATTTTGGCCCATCTTTAACCTTTGACTCATTGTTCGGTATTGTAGAGATTGCATCCGAGCACCTGCGTGGTTCCAGCCTGACCTATACCGACTTTGAGGGGAATACCCGTAAGTTTACCGGTCGCGGCGACTGTGAATATACGAGCTTTGCTTCTGGCGAGTGTAATGAGAAAGACCAGATTTCCCGCAACGCCTGGGGCTACAGCGCAGTGTTGGCCGGTACCTGGAATGATGTTTACGCCGGCGTAACTCTGAAGCCCTATCTGCGCTGGAGACAGGATATCAAGGGTAACTCCCACAGAACCGGTAATTTCCTGGAAGGCGCAAACGCCATGACTATTGGTATGGGTGCCCAGTACCTGGATGTGGAAGCGAATGTGCAGTACAGCGAGTTTACCGGTCCCAGTACCTACAACTCACGTGACCGGGATAATATCGCCCTTGGGCTGAAGTACTCTTTCTGATAATGGATTGCACAGGGGCTGTGCATGACAGCCCCTGGTTCCGGATATTATAAATTGGTCGTTTTACTTACCTAAGCAGTACCCATACGGTTAAGTGAGAAGAATAACTATGAAAAAAGCAGTAACACTGTTTGCTACCCTGGCTGCTCTGGTAATCAGTGCCGGGCCGGTTGTGGCCAAGGTGTCCCAGTCAGAGGCTGATCAGCTTGGCAAGAACCTGACGCCCCTTGGGGCTGAACAAAAGGGCAATGCTGAGGGGACGATTCCTGAGTGGAAGCCTCTTACGGATGCGGAGATCCCTGCCAGTTTTACCAAGGCCGGACAGCATCTGCCAAATCCTTACCCTCAGGATAAGCCGCTGTTTACTATTACCGCGGCAAATCTTGATCAATACAAGGATCATCTTACACCAGGGCAGATAGCGCTTTTTAAAGCCTATCCTGATACTTTTACCATGCCGGTTTACCAGAGCCGTCGTAACGCCCGTTATCCCGAGAGAATTTATCGGAATACCAAAGCGGCAGCGACAACCGCTGAGCTTCTGGATGGTGGTAACGGTTTTAAAGGAGCGATGGACGCCTATCCCTTCCCGATTCCGAAGAATGGCCTTGAGGCGCTATGGAACCATATTGTCCGCTACCGTGGGGAATATATTGTCCGTCGTTCATCGGAAGTGGCTGTACAGCGAACAGGCAGCTTCTCGTTGGTCACCTCCCAGCAGGAAGCTTACTTCAAGTACAATAACCCGAATCTGAAAGAAGAAGATCTGGATAATATCCTTTTTTACTATCTTGCTTTCGCCAAGGCCCCCGCCCGTCTGGCCGGTGGTGCGACTCTGGTTCATGAAACCCTGGATCAGGTAACACAGCCCCGTAAAGCCTGGGCCTATAATGCGGGGCAGCGTCGTGTACGCCGCGCCCCAAATCTGGCCTATGATACACCCATTTCTTCGTCGGAAGGTCTGCGCACCGCAGATGATACCGATATGTACAATGGCGCGCCGGATCGTTTTGACTGGAAGCTGTTGGGTAAGAAAGAGATTTATATTCCCTACAATAACTACGACCTTATCAGTGACAAGCTGAAGTATGAGGATGTGCTGGCAAAAGGACATTTGAATCCTGCCTATACCCGTTATGAGCTTCACAGGGTCTGGGTTGTAGAAGGTACGCTGAAGCCCGGTAAGCGGCATATCTACTCAAAAAGGGTGCTGTACCTTGATGAAGACAGCTGGGGTGCTGCTGTTGTTGACCAGTACGATAGTCGGGGTGAACTCTGGAGGGTCAGCATGGCTTATCTGACCACGTTTTATGACTTTTCGAGCACCTGGACGACACTGGATACTTTTCATGATCTGCAGTCCAGGCGCTACCATGTACAGGGGCTGGCCAATGAGGAGAAAATCTTTCTGGATTACTCCAAGGCCATTCCATCAGAGAAATATTTCAAGCCTTCGGCTCTGCGTCGTCGCGGTCGGCGGTAAAGAGCCGGGCCGATCAGCGTTCCAGGGCGGAGCGTTGATCGGCTGGCACTATAATAACAAGCAACAGGCATTACCCTATGAAGTTTCCTGTCTTATCCCTTTTCCCGGCCCTTGGCCTGAGCCTCTCTGTTGGTCTGGCTCAGGCGGAGCCTGCGTCCGATCAGGTGTTATCCTCCGTACTTCTTGATATCGACAGGGCAGGAAGCAGCGGCAGGCTGGTGGCTGTTGGGGATCGTGGCCATGTGATCTGGTCTGACAATCAGGGTAAAGCCTGGCAACTGGCCAAAACCCCCGGTGAGGTTATGTTGACTGCTGTTGCTTTTCCTTCTGAGCAGATCGGTTATGCCGTGGGGCATGATGCTATTGTCTATAAAACCCAGGATGCCGGAGAAACCTGGGTCACTGTTTATGAGGACAAAGACGCTGAAATCCCACTGCTGGATGTGTTCTTTGACGATGAAAATAATGGTTACGCCCTGGGTGGTTACGGTTACATCATCCGGACCATGGACGGTGGCAAAACCTGGGAGCAGTGGAATTCCCGGGTGGACAATGAAGATGAATTCCACCTGAATGCCATGACCCGCCTGAAAAACGGCACTCTGCTAATAGCTGGAGAGGCAGGCAGTCTGTTCCGTTCAACCGATAATGGTGAGAGCTTCCAGCCCCTGGAAAGCCCCTATGAGGGCTCCTTCTTTGGCATACAGCCCATGGCGGAGGAAAACAGTGCTATGGCCTATGGCCTTCGTGGGCACGCCTTTGTGACTTCGGACAATGGCACCACCTGGACAGAATTGGAAACGGGCACACAGCAGACCCTGTTTGACGGCATGATTCTCAAAGGTGACAAACCTTTGCTGATAGGTTCCAGTGGTACTTTTGCCCTGAAAGACGGCGATGACAGTCTGGTGGCTAACCAACCGGACCGGGCTGCTCTTACCGGCATTATCCAGGCCAGTGACAGGACTTTTGTGGTGACCGGTGATAACGGCATTCGTCGTGTAGACCCTTCGTTTATTGGCCAGTAACTGAACAGTCTGTATTGGGCCTGAACCCAGGGAAGTGAGACTTATGAGCAAAAATAATTATTCCTCAGAACCTTTACTGGAGCGGCTGTTTTTTAACAACCGGCTGCCGGTATTACTGGGCTTTATTCTGGTCACAGTTTTATTGAGCTGGCAGCTGACCGGCCTGAAGGTTGATGCCAGTTTTGAGAAGATGATCCCTTTGAAGCACCCGTTCATTATGAACTGGCTGGAGCGTCGGGATGATCTTGGTGGTGGCGGTAACTCCCTGCGCATTGCGGTAGCTCCGCAGGAGGGTGATATTTTTACCCCTGAGTATATGCAGACCCTTCAGGAGATCACCGACGAGGTGTTCTATCTGCCGGGCATCGACCGCGCGTCCCTGAAATCCCTGTGGACGGCGAATGTTCGCTGGCTGCAAGTCACGGAAGAGGGCTTTGAGGGTGGTCCGGTGATTCCCCAGGGCTATGACGGCAGTGAGCAGAGCATGGAAGAGCTGCGGGCCAATATTCTCCGCTCCGGTACGGTTGGACGACTGGTGGCGAATGATTTCAAGTCCAGTATCGTTCAGTTTCCGCTTTTTGAAATCAATCCGGAAAATGGCCAGAAGCTGGACTACGCGGCCCTTTCCTCTGAACTGGAAGCCTTAAGGGATAAGTATGAGGAAAAAGGGGTAAACCTGCATATTATCGGGTTTGCCAAGGTTATTGGTGATCTGTTTGAAGGTGTGCAGGCAATTGGCCTGTTTTTCCTGGCGGCTTTGATTATTACTACGATTCTGTTGTTTATTTATTCCCGCTGCCTCCGTTCTACCTTTATTCCTATTCTCTGCTCTCTGGTGGCCGTTGTCTGGCAGCTGGGTTTATTGTCGGCTCTTGGGTTTGGCCTGGATCTCTACTCTGTTCTGGTACCTTTCCTGATCTTTGCCATTGGGGTCAGCCATGGTGTGCAGATTATTAATAATATCGGGATTGAATCTGGTAAGGGCGCTAATGCCCTGAAGGCGGCACGGCTGACATTCCGGGCATTGTATATCCCCGGTATGCTGGCGCTGGCTTCTGATGCTATTGGCTTCCTGACTCTGCTGGTCATTGACATTCATGTGATCAAGTCCCTGGCGATTGCTGCCAGTCTGGGTGTTGCGGTAATTATTCTTACCAATCTCGTTCTGCTGCCAATTTTGATGTCCTGGGCAGGCGTCAGCCGACGCATAGTTGAAGCAGGTAATAAAGAGGATAACAGCAAGGAAAAAGAAGGTATCTGGGCAGCTCTGTCTATGTTTGCCCATCCCCGCCTGGCGGTGCCGGCTATTATCGTAGCTGTTATTGGCTTTGGTTATGGCTTTGTCGTGAAGGAGGAGCTGAAAATCGGTGACCTGGATTCCGGCGCTCCCGAACTCCGTGCCGACTCACGCTATAACCAGGATAACGCCTATATTACTGGTCACTACTCCACCAGTGCAGATACCTTCGTCACCATGGTGGAAACAACCACTGACCAGTGCTCAAGCTATGAGGTGATGAGCGCCATTGACCGCTATATGTGGCAGATGAAGCAGGTGGAAGGGGTTCAGACCGCTGTCTCCATGGTTACGGTGGCCAAGCAGGTTATTCGCGGGTTGAATGAGGGTAACCCCCAGTGGCAGGCCCTGTCCCGTAACCAGTATGTGCTGAATAACGCGATTGGCAATCCTTCCGCCCAGCAGCTCTACAACAGTGAGTGCAGCCTGGCACCCGTTCTGGTGTTCCTGGAAGATCATAAGGCTGAAACCCTGGAGCGAGTGGTTGAAGCAACAGCCGCTTTCGCCGCTGCCAATAATACTGACAATATGAAGTTTCTGATGGCTTCCGGTAATGCCGGTGTGGCCGCTGCCACTAACGAGGTTATCGCCTCCGCCCAGAACCAGATGCTGGTATGGGTTTATGCTGTTGTCAGTATTCTCTGCCTGATCACCTTCCGTTCTGTACGTGCGGTGATCTGTATTATCCTGCCCCTGGCTCTGACATCTGTTCTCTGTCAGGCGCTGATGGTGCATCTGGGTATTGGCGTAAAAGTGGCAACGCTTCCGGTTATCGCTCTGGGTGTTGGTATAGGAGTGGATTATGGTATCTATATCTATACCAGGTTGGAGGGTTACCTGCGTGAGGGGATGACCCTGCGTAATGCCTACTATGAGACTTTGCGCACTACAGGTAAGGCCGTTGTCTTTACCGGTGTGACCCTGGCGATTGGCGTGGGCACCTGGATTTTCTCACCCATCAAGTTCCAGGCGGATATGGGTATGTTGCTGACCTTTATGTTCCTGTGGAATATGGTAGGCGCGATCTGTCTGCTGCCGGCACTGGCACGGTTCTTTATTCGGCCTGAGAAACTGATAAAGAGTAATTCGGATGACGTGTTGCCCCAAGTATCCTGACCGTTAATGTAATATGCCCCGAGGAGTACCTGCACTTCCGGGGCTTTTTTATGAGGAGTTTTTGGTGTATTTAAGTGGATATTTTTGCAGTATGACCTTTAAGTATGGCCATATTTCCAGCCATCTTTGTTTCCCTGACTCTATTTAGGGAGTATCTTGAGAACGTTTATTGTTGTATGTGACTTTTCCTTCAAAGGGGCGAATCCGTACACACTGATAACTGAGATTAATCTTTTCTGGGGTAAGGCTACAGCCACAGATGTTTCGTTGTTTACGTCAGACCTGTTATAGAAAACCGCCTTGATAGCAACTGATCATATTTGACTGGCAAAGCAACCCGGTAGATCAAGAAAACCTGCCCTCACCTTCTGTACACTCCTCTGTCATGTCTCTCCCGGCTCTGTTCAGCTTCAGTAAAACTGGACATCTTTCTAAGCTTCATTTGACACCTTCCCACGCTCCCGCGAGGGAAGGTGTCAAAGCCACTGCTATAAATGATCTGCTTTGAGGTGCGATATGTCTATAGTTCCCCAAAGACTTGGTTTCCATGTTCTGAATGGGTTTATAGAGGGTCATTAATATGAACATGCCTGTGTTTTTTCTATTGGTGAGGCATCATTTCTGGTCTCTTATATGCGTTTTTTCAGGTTTTATCATGGCTCTTCTGTTTACACTCTATGCTGAGGCGGGTGGGCTAAAGATGTTTTCTATTAAATCACTCTACCCAAAGTGGCGTGATACGCTTGTTATGGAACAGTTCTTTGAGCCAGACTTTATCTTGGAATCAATGGAGGCACCGCTGTTATTTGCGGATGCAGTCAGTTTGAGTTATTTGCTGTATAAATCTATTCCGCCCACCTATCGGCTTGATCCAATGAATAGTATTCTTGTTGGAACCGGGAAAGATGTGGGTGTGCTGTATGCCTACGATGCATTTCAGGCTTACTTCGATCCATTTGATGTTTTAATGCTTGATAAAGGTTTTTCGAAAAGTACCCGGGCTTATTCCCAGGTGTTGAGTTCCGGGAGACAAATACGTCCGGGGACATCAGAGACTCCTCCATTTCTTGAGTTTAACGGTCGTATGATCATTATGGCTGACAATATAAATGGGATGATCTCTTTTTCATATAACAGAATTTTCGACCTTGATAAGAGGTCTTTTGCTGGAGGAGTAAAACGCAGCAGGCCTATACTGCCAGAGATTTTTGGTGATGATCTCGGTGCTTATTTAAAAAGGCTGGGTATTTCTGCGAAGAGAATCGATCTCTTAATTCCGGACGGAGGAAAAATAATTGAGCGGGTTCAGGCTGGCCTTGAGAACTCCAGATATTCAGATGGTGTCAGTATTATAGGGTTTGATGGCGAAATAAATTATATTAACAGAATGAGGTGGGGGCCCTGTAAAATATTTAATTTCTGTGCTGTGCCGAGACTGACTCAAACTGTTGATGAGTCATCTTATGATATACCTATGGATCTTTTCTTTCGACATGGTTACCTGCCTTATGCACCGAAAGAATCTATATATCATTATAAAACAGGAAGCCGCGAACGTCTGCCTCCGCCGGACGACTTTTATATGCCGAAAGAGGCCGCTCGTGAAGAAGTCAGGAAGCACACGAGGTTGCAAGGTTGCACCCAGTCATAGCTAATATTGTGCGGTATTTGACTATGGGGCATTTTTTAAAGAGGAAGCAATACAAGCTTAGCCTGGAACAAGTCTAAGCTTGAGTTTTTTTCACGGTTTTGATCTGAAGGAGTTGCATCTAATAGTTGTAGTGTGACCACGGAATCTTATGGATTGATGGATAAGTTATCAGGGGATTTGCCTTTACCTTTTTTCTTTAACTTGTCCCTTACTGTTTTTAATAAACAGATAAGAGTTGTCGTACTTGCTTCAACATTCCTCTCACGTTTATAACGGGCACTTTGCAGTTGTTTCCAGCTTTCCTGAAGATCTGGATCCTGGAAACGTGAGATAATGCTGGCTGGGATGTGCAGAGATGTATCTTTTAGAATCATCTGCCCCCACTGCACCAGGCTTTTTTCAACAGCAGGCATATCATTCTGCTCACAATCTTTCAGTAGCTTTGAAAAGGCTTCGGATTCGTTGCTACCGGGCAGGATTGTTGTAGTTTTTGAACTCCGGGTGCTTACAACAGGGCGTTTACGGAACCAGGCAACAAGTGTTGCCAACCATAACGCAGCAAAGATAAAGGTAGCTATTTGCCAGTAACGCAGCTGATTTGAGTCAGCGGTAATAACAGTGGCCAGTTCATTCTGAGAGGGTTGGGGTAATGCCGATGATGTTTCCGGTACACCCTGCGGTTGGGCCGCTGCAGAAGGTTGTTCAATTTGAATAGCCGGAGAGCCTTTGACCGTTAAGGTCTGGCCTTCCAGATGGGTTGTTTCCACAGTGCTGGTGAGGGTGTTAAACCAGGTAACGGTAATAGGAGGAATTTCAACCGTGCCCGGACGGGTAGGTACGAGTGCCACGGATTCGCTGCGGATACCCAGTGCTCCCTGGCTGTTGTGTTTGTCTTCGGTTTTGGGCTGATCCGGGTAGCTTTTTATATTGGCCAGGTCCAGGGCTGGCAGTGGTGGAATCAGTGAGCTGTTGCTGTTCTTGGCCCGAATGGTCACTGTTCGGGTAATAGAATCACCGGCTTTGATATCGCTGGTGCTGGCGCTCCAGGATTCCGTAATTGTTACGTCTTCAGAAGGTAGCCAGGGCTTATCCGCCGGCCAGCTGGAAGGAATCGGGTTGACTTTAAGGGTGATATCGCTGGAAGTGGCACGGAAAGGTTTAGGGCGGTTCATACGAAAGAAACTACGACTACTGTAGGGGTCTTCTTCTACCACCGCTCCGGTTATCACCTGTTTGTGAATAGTCAGCTCACCAGCCTTTGTTGGCGTAACCAGATATTGCAGGGTGATCTGGGTATAGCGGACGCCATTAATAATTTTCTCTTCCTGCTTCTGGTTATCCAGCGATTGGAAAATCACGCCATCGGCTTTTGGTGGTGTCAGGTCCGGGTTATCCGCAAAATCGGCCCGGGTGAGAATCTTCAGGGTAAGAATGGCTTCCTGCCCCTGCCATAGCTCTTGGGCGCTCAGGCTATTGCGCATATGCACCGGTGAATTGGCGGGTACTCCTTCTGCATTTGTAGCTGCCTTGCGCACTTCAATGGTAATTGGATTACTGCTTTCACCTTTACTGGTTATGGCCGGAATGGTCAGGGTACCCAGGGACTTGGGCATCAGGGTGATATTCCACTCCACCCAGGATTCATTGCGGCCGTTAATCATTCTGATTTGATTGCTCTGGCGGGTGCCGAGAATATCGAAATCCTTTTTCAATGGGGCAAGGTCGGGAGTGCCGCCACTGAATGAAAAGCCGTCCGAGCGCAGGGTGTAGTTAATCGCTTCCCCTTCACTGACAACAGAACGATCCACTGTCGCGGTCAGGTCAGCATGAACAAAGCTGCTGGCGAGAATAAGGACCAGCACAGAAGCCTGTCTGATAGCGCGTAAAATTCTGTTTACCATTGTGGGCCTTCCTGTTGTACTGGCTGTCGCTGGCCTTGTCTCAGTCTTTGCTGTTGCTGCTGTTCAAATTTACGTCTCAGCAGACCCCCGGGATCATCGGGAATCCGGCGCAGCCAGGCTTCGGTCTGGTCACTGTCCGGTGACTGTTCTCCTGTGCCTGAAGGAACAGGTTGCTGCAGGGATTCGTTATTCCGTTGATCCTCCCGGGCGTTGCCTGTGCTGGCTTCGGATTTCGACTGTTCTTCTTTCTCCTGCTCAGACTGCTCCTGAGATTGGGAAGGGTATTTATCGTTTTTATTGTTGTTCTGGTCCTGGTCCTCGGGGGAGCTGTTGCCACTGCTTTGTTGATCCTGTTCCTGATCTTGCTGCTCTTGTTCCTGGTTCTGAGAAGAATTTCTTTCTGACTGTCCGCTGTTTTTATCGCTTTCGGATTTACCAGAGTTGTTTTCCTGTGAGTCTTTGTTCTGTTGATCCTGGTTCTGCTCAGAACCCTGATCCTGGTTTTTATCCTGCTGGTTCTGATTGCCTTCGTTATTTTGCTTTTGTTGCTGTTGTTTTTTCAGCTCCTCCACAATTTTTCGATTGTCCGCAGCGGCTTTCAGCTCCGGGTCTTTTTTCAGGGCCTTGTCGTAGGCTTTCAGTGCATCATCCAGCTTTCCGGCGCGGGCAAGTGCGTTGCCCTGGTTATAAAAGCCAGAGGCACTGTCCTGCTGGCCAAACAACTCGGCGGCCTGTTCGTGCTGATTGCTCTGGTCGAGGGCCTGGGCTTTCCACTTGGGGTTTTCAAAGGTTTTTGCGGCACTGGCAGCATTGCCTTTCTGCATCAGCTTCTGCGCCTGCTGATCTGGTGTCGTCCATAAATCCTGCCATTCAAAGGCATAGCTGTCGGTTGGCTGAAGGCTCAGGCCCAGCAGTAAAACTGGCAGAAGCCAGCCACGCCGGAAACCGAAAAGGGCCAGGGGCAGCAGTAACAGGGCCAGCCAGCGACCTTCGTCGTACCAGCGGTCAAAGTTGCGATCTACCCGCATGGTGCTGTCAGTGACGGAGGCTTTTGGAAGCAGGGCATCAATATCACTGTTATCAAGGGTAATATCCCGGTACTGACCACGGGCGTTATGGGCCGTTTTCTTCAAAACAGTGCTGTTAAGCTGAGCCATAACAATAGCCCCACCGGAATGGCGGAGAAAACCGCCGGATTCTGAAGGAACTGGTGCCCCTGTGACAGAGCCAATACCAATAATGGACAGCCTGTTTCCGGTGCTGGCAATCATTGTATCAATGGCTTTCCCTTGTTCTGGGGTAAAACCATCGGTCAGCATCAGGATTGTGCCTCCCTGGCCAGCTCCCTGTTGGATCAGTTCTATAGCCTGTTTGACTCCAAGGTCAGCACGGCTGCCCTGAGTCGGCATAATATTGGTATGGAGGGCACGAACTAGATTTATCAGAGTTGCACTGTCGTCTGTTAGCGGGGTGACAATATGACTGTCGCCGGCATAGGCGACGATGCCTGTCAGTCCGTCTTTTCTGGCCCGGATAATATCCGTCAGCTTCTGGCGGGCCCGGGTTATCCGATCCGGTTGTACATCTGCTGCCAGCATGGAACGGGACAGATCAACAACAAGAACCAAGGGTGAAAGACTTTTCTCTACCGGGGTGCTGATCTGTCGCCATGTGGGGCCAGCCAGGGCCAGTGAGGTAATTATTCCTGCTGTCAGAATCAGAATGGTCGGCATGCGACTACGGCTCTGTTCTTGACCATCCAGCAGATGTTCCAAAAGGTGGGCAGGAATCAGCTTTTGCCACTGACCTGAGCGGGTGCCCTGTCGCCAGAGATGCCAGGCCAGAATGCACACAGGCACCAAAGCCAGCAGCCAGAAGGGTCTGAGGAAATGGAAGTGTTCAAAAAACATCAGGAGTCACCTCCTGTTTTTCTCAGTAGCAGCAGGGACAGTAAACCCGCCAGGGCAAAGGCGATCGCCAGGGGCCAGTAAAACAGTTCCTGCACCGGGCGGAAGGTCTCTTTGCTTAATTCGATGGGTTCAAGTTTGTTAATAATGCTGTAAATCTCTTTTAACTCATCGCTGGAGCGTGCACGGAAGTAACGGCCACCGGTCATTTTCGCGATATGGGTCAGGGACTTTTCATCCAAGTCGGCGGAAGGGTTGACCCGCTGAGCTCCCAGTGTGGTACCGAAAATACCGGGCATCACCATTTCGTCAGCCCCCACGCCGACGGTATAAATGGTGACATGCTCTTTTTCTGCCAGTTCTGCTGCTTTGGTTGGGCTGAGATTCCCTGCGGTATTGGCACCGTCGGTCAGCAGAATCAGAATACGCTGATCCTTTGGACGTTTGCGCAACTGGCGCACCGCCAGGCCTATGGCGTCGCCTATGGCGGTCTGCTCACCGGCAATACCGATGGTGGCTTCGTTCAGAAGGGTGCGGACGGTTTCAATATCAAAGGTCAGAGGTGTCTGCAGGTAAGCCTGGGTACCAAACAGAATCAGGCCAACTCTGTCTCCCTGGCGCTGGTCGATAAATGACGACACCACATCTTTAATGACTTCCAGGCGGTTAGCTTCATGGCCGTTCAATTTCAGGTCCTGAATTTCCATACTGCCGGAAAGGTCAACCGCCAACAGGGTATCCCTCCCGGAAACAGGCAAGGCAACCGGGTCGCCAACCCACCGTGGTCCGGCCGCTGCCAGCAATAACATTAACCAGGCCAGAGCCGCCAGCAGTAACGGTGCTTTGGGACCGTGAACCGGTCCGGTAGGAGAGTCGTTCAGGGGCAGGTCGGTATAAAACGGTACCATAAGCGCACTCTGTCGCTTGTTGGCTGGCGGAGCAAAGCGGTATACCAGCCATGGCAGTGGAAACAGCAACAGAATCCAGGGCAGGGCCAGTTCCAGTCCTTGAAAGAGTGGGAATACATCAGACATGGTGCTTCCTTATCCAATGTCGGGTGATGTTCAGCAGCTCCTTGGGCTGCACCTCAATATTGCGGGCATAACCCGCCTGCCCAAGACAGTGTCCCGGGCCTTTGGGATTAAATTCCGTTGCCTGGTTGGCACCTTTGCCAAGGGAACTGTTCAGGAAATTCAGCCAGTTATCTCCATTGAGTTCGGCCACTTCATCCCTGGACCAGCCTTTCAGAGCGATGGCTTTCAGCAGCAGGTTGCACTCTTTGACCAGACGCAGTTCGTCATGGTGTTCTGAAAAACGCTGCTCAATCCATTGCAGTTGCTTGAGTCCTGCCCGGCGGTAGGCATTGCGACGATAACGCTTGACCAGCCAATAGCCAAGGCCGACAAAAATAGCCAGAATAAGCAGGCCCAGAATCCACCATCCGGGAGCCGGAGGCCAGAAATTAATGGGTTCCGGAAGAATGTTGGGGGCCAGATTATTCAGTGGATTCTGGCTCTGTACAGCAGGTGTCACAGTTCACCTCCTGCCATTTGCTCCGGCTTCCATACCGGTTGCCCGGACAATTGCTGCTCCGTGGGTTCGGCACAGTTAATGCGCAGCAGGGGAATACGGTATTTTTCCAAATGTGAAGTCAGCGTTGTTTGTTTGCGTTCGGCCTGCTGCCGGTAGTTTTCACGGCTGGCTTTGCCACGGGAATCCAAGAGGCCCCGGCGCTTGCCATCACTGACGGTGTAGAGGCCGGCGGGGGGAAGCTGGTAATCCAGAGGGTCAAACACTTGCACGGCCATCAGGTCACAATGGCGGGAAATCAGTGACATCTCCTTTAAACCGCCCTGGCTGATACCAAGAAAATCGCTGATAACTATTACCAGGCTGCCGGGATGGGCCAGACGTGAGGTGCTGGCCAGCATTTTGTCCAGGGCCTGGGTGTTTCCGGGCTGGCCGGCCTTCAGACTGTTATTCATCGTCACAGCCTGCTGGAAAACCTGTAGAAGGTGTTGCCGTGAACGGCGGGGGCGCATCTCTCTGTGTTGGTGTTCGCCATCAATCTGACCGGACAGCAGGGCTCCTACCCGGTCACCGTGATGAAGGGTTTTCCAGGCAAACAGAGCCATGGCTTCGGCGGCGGCAACAGACTTGAAGTTCAGCTGGCTGCCGAAAAACAGGCCGGGACTCTGGTCCAGTACCAGCAGCACCGGGCGTTCCCGTTCTTCCCGGTATACCCGGGTCTGGGTTTTGCCGGTGCGGGCGCTGGCTCGCCAGTCGATGGTGCGGATATCATCACCGGGCTGGTATCCCCGGAATTCTTCAAAATCCATACCCCGACCCCGCAGGCGGGACTGGTGCCCGCCGGCCATCAGGGCGCGGGCTGGGCCGGGTTTGTACAGTGGAATACGTCGGGCCGGGCCGGCCAGGCGGGATAGGTCATCCAGGCTGCTATACGCGCCACTCATGCAGACCTCCCCAACAGTGCTTGTTCCATAGCAGAGTTACTCCGGGTTGGTCAGGCAACAGCAACCTGCTGCATCAGCAGGGTAAGAATGCGGTCCGCATTCATGCCCCGGGCTTCCGCTTCATAGCTGGGAATAATCCGGTGGCGCAGTACATCATGGGCGATGGCCTGGACATCGTCAGGGGTGACAAAGTCCCGGTCTTCGAGCCAGGCATGGGCTCGGGCGCAGCGATCCAGAGCGATGGTCCCCCGGGGACTGGCACCATACTCCAGTAGCTGGCCAAGGTTCTGCTGGTACTTTTCTGGGCGACGGGTGGCGTTTATCAGGTGGATAATATAATTCTCCACCGCTTCATCCATATGCAGCTGCAGCACTTCCTTGCGGGCTTCGAAGATGGTTTCCTGCATCACTATTGATGGATGTTCAATATGTTCATGGAGAGCTTCACCACGGGCCAGGCGCAGAATATCCTGCTCGGCATCTAATGACGGATAATCAATGGTGACATGCATTAAGAAACGATCCAGCTGGGCTTCCGGCAGGGGATAGGTGCCTTCCTGCTCGATGGGGTTCTGAGTCGCCATGACCAGGAACAGTTCCGGCAGTTTATGGGTGGTACCGGCCACACTGACCTGGCGTTCCGCCATGGCCTCCAGCAATGCTGCCTGAACCTTGGCAGGGGCGCGGTTGATTTCATCCGCCAGCACCAGGTTCTGGAATATCGGTCCCTGCTGGAAACGGAAGCTGCCGTCTTCCGGACGGTAGACCTCTGTACCGGTTATGTCGGCGGGCAGCAGATCGGGGGTAAACTGGATGCGCTGGAAACCAGCAGCCAATCCGGCGGCCAGGTCTTTAATGGCCTTGGTTTTGGCCAGACCGGGTGCCCCCTCAACCAGCATATGGCCATCGGCGAGCAGGGCGATCAGCAGCCGATCCAGAAGGCGCTCCTGACCGATAATCATCTTCCTAAGGTGATCTCTCAGGGTAGTCAGTGAAGTGTGGGGGGAACTGCCAGTGATACCTGAACTCATAAAAGACTGATCTCTACCTTAACTGTTACTGTTGATATTGACGTTTAGCAGCTTGTTCTGCAGTCACGTTTTGGAAACGATGTGACTGATATGACAATCCTCTTGCCTGTCAGGGAAGATTTTTATCAGGTGTTGGCCGATTTTCAAGTGCCCAGTTTTTGCAGACACTCTTTGCAGACACTGTATTGGCTAAAAAGTTCCTGAAAATACCCTGAAAATAAATAATAGTTGCTTGAAATATATACGGACAGCCCTTTCTGAAATGGGTATTGGTGAATTTTGCAATTCTTGAGGGACCTGCGACAATCGCAGCCTGGTTTAGCAGCGGGTTCAGTAAAAGTGAGAATACCAGATCCAAGTACCCGGATGTCCAGGAGTCCAGCAATACTTCTCCCAATGCAATAGCCTGAAAACAGGGTTAAGTTTCTGGATTACAGAGAAACCAGACGAAAATTGCAGAGGTGTTAGCGTGAAGAAAAATCATATGATGTGAATTGATTAAGAAATAGTCTCTAATTATGTGTGTTGTGTCGTATTCTGGCTGTTATGACATCGCAGTGTTTCATAAATATGCAATAGAAGTGTCGCTGTTTCCCCTTATTATTTCAAATACAGCCACCTCTCAGGTGGCTGTGTCATAAAGTCAATAACTCAATGACGGGGATAAAGATTATGGCTGGTTTGCCAACTGGCATCAGGCAAAAGATGAAGGTTGCCCAGGCTCTCACTTTTGCTCTGTTGTCTACTGCAGCTGTAGAAAGTCAGGCGTTCAAAAAAATTACCCATAAACGCATTGTGATTGATGCCGTGCGTTACATGGAAGCCAATCCGGAAACAACCCAGTTTAACCGCCTGAAGGCGGTGGCTGATGCCACAGGGATTTCCGTTGCGGTCATGGCGGACAAGATGGGGCAGTCCGCTTTTGATGTGGATGATTTTGAAGATACCTTTCTGTGTGGCAATACCAGTGGTGACTGTGTGCGGGCACCACTGTGGGGAACCACAACTGCGTTCACCAATTACTCCTCCTGGTGGCATTTCCAGAACCAGAGTCGCGGACCCGATGTTCACGGTAATGATTTTGGTGGTTACAACTATGACAAGCTGACAGTCCCCGGCACCATGGATCGTCTGACGGCTTTCTGGCTGCGCAATGACCACCTGGATGATGGCAAGGGCGGTATGGCTGGCTGGTTTGGTCGTGAAGACTCAGAATACGATTCTTACGGTATTACTGAATCTAACTACCGTCAGGGCAGTCATTCCACCAAGGCTATGTACGAAGATTTCCAGACCATGCCGTTCCAGCCCATCGATAACCTCGGGCAGCACTGGTACCACCAGTTCTGGAGCAAGCCGACTGTGCAGACCCTGGGCTTTGCCCTGCACACCACAGACGTGCTGGTGCCCCAGCATACCTGGACCACCATCGCTAAAAATCACAGTGGCTATGAGAGCTGGGTAAGGGATCATTACGACAGCGAAAAACTGAATGATTTCGCTCTGGTGAAAGAGGCCTTGAAGACGTTCACACCACCTGTATCCGGCAACTCGGAGATTCGTTCACTGCTGACCCAGGGGGGCGCTCTCTCTTACAGTTCCGGCAGCCTGGTGTTAAGCAGCCAGGATCATGAAGACCGCTTGGGTGTGGCCCGTCAGATGGTGCCCCATGCGATCGCCATGGCGGTTCATATTATTAACCATGCAGCACAGCGCTTTTAACGGACTGTCAGGTTGAATGTGCCGGGATCAGGAGGACTCCTTCTGGTTCCGGTTATATCCGGTTATAGATGTTATGGTTGTTTCGGTTGTTCAAATGATAAAAAACAAAATCTGTCTGTTGATCTTGTTACTGGCCCCTTTACTGTGTCGGGCAGAGTTGTCCTGGACACTTGAATCAGAAACGCTTGCGGCCAATATTGATGGTCAAGTTATTCCCCTGTCTGTTTTTGAACTGGTTTATGGCCAGGCCCGCCGGCAAAACCTTTCCCTGAAAAAAGCGGATTTCCTGGTGACCCTGGTAGAGAACAGGTTGCTTTCCCGTTATAGCCAGCAGAACAACATCAATGCATCAGTGAGTCGGGTTGGCTTTCAAAAGCAGGCAATACTGGACGGGCAGTTAGCTGGCTTGTTGCGTCAGGCTTATCGTCAGCCCTATCAGGCCTGGCAACGGGAACAGAAAGAAGGGCTTAAGGGTTTTATCACTCAGAAAAACCCTGTCTGGACCTCCATCCCTGAGCAAATATTTGGACAGAACTCTCTGGAATATCAGTTATCCGGTAATACTTTGGAAGAGCTGAAGAATATTCCTGTGGTGAGTTACCGTTTTGGTGGTGGAAAAGAACAAACTATCACTTTGGCGGATATTTATCTGGAGCAGAATGTTCAGGGACGTATGCGTCTCCATAACCGGGATATCAGGTTTCTTCAGCAGCAGGCTTATCAAATCATGGACAGAGAGTCTGTGTTGTACTGGGTAAGCACATTTTCAGAGCTTAGCGCATCTGATATGGATGTATTGAAGCAAATACTTGCGGATAAATACCAGAAGTCACTGGTTCTGCAGTCATTTGGCCTTGGCAATATTATGCATGATGATAATCCGGTGTTTGATCAACTGGTGGCTGATGTTACCCAGAAAGAAGTGCTGGCCTATTACCAGAAAAACCGGGAGTCATTCCGTTATACCGAATCAGTAACAGCTCAGGTACTGTTTTTTGACAGCCAGAAAAGCGCTGATGATGCCTGGGATGCCATGAAAACATGGTCGAAAGAAAAACTACGGACTGAATTTGATCGTCAGAATAAAATCGCTGAGGAAGTATCCCGTCACAGTGGTCATTCATCCTGGCTGGTGGGGTTGGCATTTACCCAGCCTGTTAACAGGCTTTCTCCACCGGTGCGTGTCCCTGTAACCGGTGATGAAAAACCATCCTGGGCCATGGTTCTGGTCAGAAATAAGAAGCACCGCTACCAGAAGCCGGATTCAAAAACTGTACGCTACGAAGCCGGACGAAACATTGCCCAGAAAAAGGCCGCGGATAATTATAAAAATATGGTGCTCTCTTTGGAGAACCAAGCCTCTGTAGAACTGAATAAGAAGTTTGTGCGTAAAGGCATCCGGCTGTGAAAATCCGGCATCCTGTAGCAGGATCAGTCGCAATTCTGGCTGCGATAATCAGTGTCATGTTTATTGGTGCGCGCAGTTGGCAGGATGTGGTTGCTGACGGGGAGCAGGTAGAGCTTGTTCCTTATACCGATGATATTTCCACTCACCCCGTAAAGCCGGTACAACAAAAACAGGAAAGGGTTGTAAACAGCGCTCCGGTTTTCAACTGGGTTGATGAAACTTCAGCATCTGATGACAATTCCAGTAAAAGTGAACGGCCTCTGGATATGGCCGCCGTGCAGAGCTTTGGAGAGTCTATACGCAATGGTGATGGCCGTGCTCCGGTTATAGGCGATTTTGAACCTGAACCCTTACCGAAACCGGAGGATCTGGTAGATCCAGAAGCTTATTTACTCTATGAAGGGCGACAGGAACAACGACTGAAGCAGGCCTGGGTGGCCAGTGCTGATATACGCATTAAAGAACTGGAAGGGGCTATTGAAGAGGCCCGGAATCACGGCCTTGCCCCGGAACTTCTGGCGGAGGGAGTAGAGGAGCTGGAAGCTATAAAAGCCCTGCAAAAAGAGCTCCGTCAGGAATTGGCAGCGGATTCTTCCACAAATCCCTGAACCCCTTCTATGCTCTGCCCCGGCATGTGATGGTTGCCGGAGCCGGGGATGATCTGTGGTTTATGTCATGTTTGTCGTTTATTTCTGGTCAGCTGTTTCAGCTGCCTGCTTTCTGGCGAGTTCAATAGCGTCCAGGCAGCACAAAACGATAATTCCATTGCCGTTAATATTGTCACGGTCGGCAAACAGGTAATTCCCGACATCCTTACCACTATCGGCACCCTCAGTGCCACAGCCTCAACGGAACTCAGCTTTCTTGTGCCCGGACATATCAAGACACTGTCGGTTAATGATGGTGATGTGGTGACTGCCGGTACCACTATTGGTGCTCTGGATGAAAGCATTGTTGCCGCGGAGTTGGCCCAGGCCCGGGCAAACCTGGATGAAGCCGCTTCCAAGCAGAAACGCTATGAACTGCTGAAAGGCCGTGGGGTCTTTTCCCAGCAGGATTACATCAGCGTGAACTCCGCCTTGAAAGTTGCTCAGGCTAAATATAACGGGGTCAAGGCCCGCATGCATGACCTGCTGCTGATCGCCCCTTACGATGGTCATCTGGAACGCTTCAAGTTGCGGGTGGGTTCCTATGTAGATGCGGGTACACCCATCGTTCAGTTAGTTCAGCTTGATCCTCTGCGGGTGGAATACTTCCTTAACCAGGCGGAGAAAAACAAAGTCGAGCTTGGACAGAAACTGGATATTCGAGTAGATGCCGTGCCCGGCAAGGTGTTTCAGGCAGACCTGAAATTTATCAGCTCAACGGTGGATGATGCCACCGGACGTTTTACCCTCCATGGGCAGATTGCCAACCCGAATAATCTGTTATCCCCCGGCGAGCTGGTGCGTATACGGCACTTTTTGAATACCGGTACAGAGAAGGTTGTGGTCCCCCAGCCGGCCGTTCTTGTGCAGTTGGATACCCATTATGTTTTTCTGGTTAAGGAGGAAGGAACAAATAAAGGAAACTCTGGGAAAACTAACCTGAACACAGTCTGCCTGGCGAAAATGACTCCTGTTGAACTGGGAAGCCAGCTTGATAACGGCATGGTGGTGGTCAATGGTGGGGTTAAACCCGGAGACAGAATTGTTGTCGGTGGAGCACAGAAACTTTCTGACGGAGACAGGGTACGGTTAAGGCGTAATCATCCTTCAAGGCCCACCCAGAGAGAACACCATTCCGGTAAAACACCTGAACAACATCAGGTCGCTGGTTAATGAATCGTCTGCCGGAGATCTGTATTCGGCATCCGGTATTTTCCGTTGTACTGAGCTTATTGCTGGTGACCGCTGGTCTGGTCTCCCTGCAATCCCTTCCTGTGGGCTATTTTCCGGTTTTTCATCAGCATACGGCGGTGATCGACAGCACCATGCCAGGTGCCAGTGCGCAGTTTATGTCGGAGCAGATTACCAATCCTCTGCTGGATGTGGTCAGCGGCGTGGATGGTCTGGAGGATATAAGTACCAGCAGCATCGCAGGGCGCAGTCAGATCACCATAAATGTACGGGACAATGTGGATTATTACGCTGTCCTGAATGTTCTGCGGGGGAAAATTGCCAGGGTGCTCGGCCAGCTTCCCAAGGGAATGCCAAACCCTCCGGTGGTCTCCGATGATTCCGGGACCAACTGGAATACCATTCCTACGCTTTCCTATGGTTTTTCATCCTCCAAGCAAACGGTGGCCGACGTCTATGAGTACGTCATCAATCATGTTGTGCCCCGGTTGCAGAATATTGAAGGGGTAGGGTCACTGCCAGTGTTCGGTTATGGCGGCAAGGTGCTCTGGGTATTCCCGGACCCGGGCCGCATGGCGTACTTGAAAGTAACAGCCAGTGATGTGTTTGATGCCCTGGGCAATAACAATATCAGTATCAGTTCCGGGGCCATTATCAGTCGGGACCGGAAGTATGTGCTGGTATCCGATACCCAGCTCCATACCGCAGAAGATTTTGCTGGTATTGTGATCCGCAATGTTCACGGTCAGCCCATTACCATTGGCGATGTTGCGGAAGTACGCTGGGGGGAAGCGGATCTTGAGCATGAGCCGGTGCTGGTGAATCGCAGGGAAGGCATTGTCATGCAGGTGCGTCCCTTTGTCGGGGCAGATCCGGTCACAGTGGCCGCGCTGGTAAGGGCAGAGATAAAGAAAATTGAAGCCCGGCTTCCCAATGGCATGGAAATGGTCACCACTTACGACCAGTCCCGTTTTCTTAAACAGGCTATAAACGACTGCTGGCGCATTGTTGTGGAAGCGGTGATATGCGTGATTTTGGTGATGCTGGTGTTTCTCGGGTCACTGCGGATGGCATGGATTCCGGTGGTGACCATCCCTGTATGCATTATCGCCACACTGGCGGCAATGGCGGCCCTGGGGTTCAGCCTGAATGTGGTCAGCCTGCTGGCGATTGTGCTGGCCATTGGTCTGGTAGTGGATGATGCCATTGTTGTGGTGGAAAACAGTTGTCGTCATATCAGCGCTGGACACGCGCCGAGAGAGGCTGCGTTGAAAGGCGTTCATGAGCTGGTATTTGCGGTTGTGGCCATGTCCCTGACCCTGGCGGCTGTCTATATGCCTGTGGGTTTTCTTCATGGTTTTACCGCGACCATTCTGAGGGAGTTTGCTTTTACCCTGGCCGCGGCGGTGCTGATTTCCGGGTTTGTGGCGTTAACCCTTTCTCCAATGATGTGCGCAACGGTTTTGCGGCCTGTTGCACAGATATCGGCCTCGGCCCGTTTTCTGTCGGATAAGTTAAATCAGCTGGATACCCGCTACCGAAAGCTGTTGAGGCAAGTGTTGAAGCATCGACGCTGGGTGCTAATTAGCATGACGCTCTGTTTGGGGCTGGGTTTGCTGATATACAGTCATCTGGGCAGGCAACTGATGCCCAAGGAAGATATTGGTTATCTGGAAACAGATATCCGCTTGCCTCCCGCCAGCAGTATGCAGTTTATCAAGCGTAATATGATTGAGCTGGACAACTATCTGGCCGAACAGGGGGATATTCAGACAGTGGTCTCCTATTACCTGGACGCGCCCACAAACTTTATCACCCTGAAAACAAGTGATGAGAGGAATCAAACAGCCTGGGCATTGTTAAAGCAATATAACCGGGATGTGGCCAGTGCCGTGCCGGCCATAAGTATCTCTTTCCAACTGCCGGATCCGGTGGATTATGGCATTGGCGCTACGGGTTTTGAACTCAAACTCCAGACCCTGGACCGTGATCCGGTGGCTTCGTCCCTGAATACCCTGAGTGAGCATATAGTGAAAGCTCTGGAGAAACTCCATGGTCTGACCAACGTTTCCAGTTCACTAACCTACGACACCCCGGAACTGGAGTTTACCCTGAACCGGGAGCAGGCCAGCCGTTATGGCGTCCATCTCACGGATATTCGCGACAGTCTGCAGGTAATGCTGGGGGGAGCGGAGCGTGCGACCCAGGTTCATACGCCCGATGGCCAGACCTTTGATGTCCAGGTTCAGCTGAATGAAAACTGGCTGGAGGATTTCAGTATTATGGATTCGATTTATGTAAATTCAGACAGCGGCCAGGTTCTGCCCCTCTCAAGCTTGCTGACGGTTCACAATAAAACAGCCCCCCCGGCCATTGAAACCTGGAACCGGGAACGGGCGGCCACTATTCATGGGGATATTATTCCCGGCACGTCACTGACCCGGTTGGCTAAAGAGGTGTCAGAAACTGTTGGGCCTTTGCTGAACCAGGACCAGTCCATGGTGTTCTCCGGTGTGATCCGGCAGATGAACCTGTCGGAAGCCAATATGCTCTGGTTGTTTGTTATGGCTGTTGTATTTATCTATTTGATACTTGCGGCGCAGTTTGAAAGTTTTATTGATCCCCTGGTGATTCTGCTGACGGTTCCCCTCTCCGTGGCTGGTGCTCTTCTGCTGCTTTGGCTGTGTGACCGAACTCTGAATATTTACACCAATATCGGCCTGCTGACCCTGGTGGGGCTAGTGAGCAAGCATGGCATCCTGGTGGTGAACTTCGCCAACCGATTGGTGAAAGAGGGGCAGGATACGGTATCGGCGGTGATCGCTGCGGCCGGAACCCGTTTGCGGCCTATTCTGATGACCAGCTGCGCCATGGTTTTCGGGGCTTTGCCCCTGGCTCTGGCCTCCGGTGCCGGCTCTATGGGGCGCTCCGATATTGGTCTGGTGCTGGTGGGGGGGATGGTGCTGGGAACCTTGTTTTCCCTGCTGGTGGTACCCACGGCCTATGTGATGATGGCGGGTTACCGGCGCATGGATGTACTTTCAGATATGAGCCAGAGCAGCAGTAGAAGAGAATAAACACAATTCTACAAAAAAATGTCGCAAAAAGAACTGTTATCTGGACTTTGAGTCGGCAACAATGACACTGAAGGTAAAGGGGCTCTCTTCCGGGGAGATCGGCAGGGAAGAGAGCGCTACAGGATTATTTCTGACGCTGTGCCAGGGGATTTGAAGTCAATGGGGCATCATCACTACGCAGACACCAGGGGCGAGTTTATCAGCAAGCTGGAAGCTGAGCTGCTGAAACACCTGCCCGAGCAGCAGAAACAGGGGCTGGGGACTTTTCTTGCACCCTTTTTTGCCATTACCACACCGGAAGAACTTGCCGAGTACCGACGCCGGGACTTAGCCGGCAGTACTCTGGCGTTCTGGCGCTTTTTCCAGAGCCATGACAACAGTAAAGCCAAGATCGAGGTTCTGAACCCGGATTACGAAAATAACGGGTGGCATTCCACCCATACCATTGTCCAGATTGTGCATCCGGATATGCCGTTTATCGTGGACTCCGTGCGAATGAAACTGAACGAGCGGGGTGCCACCATTCACCATCTGCGTAACTGTGTGCTGACCGTTGCACGGGATAAGTCCCACAACCTGGTGGCCGCTGGAGATGGAAAGAGCCACAAGGAAGCACTGCTCTATATCGAAGTTGACCGTCAGGCCGGGGATAACGAACTGGAAGAGCTGCGTCGAGACTTGGAAGACGTACTGGCTGATGTCCGTCGGGTGGTGACGGACTATCGTCCGGTATGCAACAAAATAGAAGAACTGATCAATACCCTTGAAAAGGATAGTTGTGAACAGCATGGTGAGATCTGCGCCTATCTACGCTGGTTGCTGGATAACAACTTCACCTTCCTTGCTTACGAAGAGCTGGTGGTTGAACACTCAGACAAAGATGTCCGTGTGCGCCGGGTGGAAGGCCAGCGGCTGGGGCTTTTGCGTCCCCGCCATGAAGGACAGCTCAACCGTCATAACCTGGAGCCGGAGCTGGAATGGAACGATCTCACAGATAATGAACTACTGTCGTTTGCCAAGGCTCCTGTGCGTTCCAGCGTACATCGCCCAGCCTACCCCGATTACATCAAGGTTCGCCATTTTAATGAAGACGGGCAGGTCACCGGTGAATGCCGGATTATGGGCCTTTATACCTCGCCAGTGTACTCCCAGAGTCCCACAGTGATTCCCTGGCTGCGCAACAAGGTAGCGGGCATTGCGCGTATGTCCGGCCTGGATATGGGCAGTCACCACGGAAAGGAACTGACCCAGATTCTGGAAGTTTTCCCCCGTGAGGAACTGTTCCTGACCCCGGCAGACCGGTTGTTTGAAACAGTTATGGGGGTACTGCAGATTCAGGAACGCAACCAGATTCGGGTATTTATGCGTTGGGACCCGGCCGGACTCTTCTGTTCAGCCCTGGTGTATGTGCCCCGGGAGATTTATGACACTACCCTGCGTCTGAAAATACAGAATATCCTTTGCCGAAAGCTTCAGGCTGTGGACGCGGAATTTACCACTTATTTCTCTGAATCTATCCTGACCCGTGTACATTATGTATTGCGTCTGTCGGAAGACAGCGTCGAAGATTTCAATCCCAGAGCTATCCGCTCTGAAATTATCCAGGCGGCCTATTCCTGGGAGGAAGAATTCCAGGATTCCCTGCTGGAATCCCGGGGCGAGGTAGACGGTAACCGGCTGTTAAAAGAGTTTGGCTCAGCGTTTCCCGTTAGTTACCGGGCGGCATTCACTCCTTTGACTGCTGTGGCTGATATTGAGCATATGCAGAAACTCGGTGAGGACAGGCCTCTGTCCATGAGTTTCTACCAGCCCATTGATGAAGATGAATATCTGCACTTTAAGGTGTTCCATCTGGGCGGCTCCCTGCCCCTGTCTGACCTGATTCCCATTATGGAAAACCTTGGCCTGAAGGTGATCGGGGAGCATCCCTATGTTATTTGCCGCCAGGGACGGAAAATCTGCCTCCATGATTTTACCCTGTCCATGGCCCAGGGTCAGCAGTTGCCTTTGAGCAAAGTGGGCAGCAAATTCCGGGAAGCTTTCCGTCATACCTGGTTTGGCCAGGCAGAGAATGACCGCTTTAACCGCCTGGTGCTGGTGGCCGGAATGGACTGGCGCCAGGTCAGTATGTTCCGGGCCTATGCCCGTTATATCAAACAGATTCGCTTTGGCTTCAGCCAGACCTATATCGCTGACACATTGTGCAATAACAGTGAGATAGTCCTGAAACTGCTGAACCTGTTTGAGGTTTCCTTCAACCCCGACCTGGACCTGACCGCCCACCAGAGAACTGCCCGTCGCCAGCAGTTGCAGCAGACCATTATTGAAGGTCTGGACAGTGTCAGCGTCCTCAGTGAAGATCGGGTACTGCGCCGGTTTATGGAGCTGATAACGGCGACACTTCGTACCAATTTCTATCAGCAGGATAGTGCCGGAAACAGCCCGGATTATATGGCTCTGAAGTTCTCTCCCGGAGATATTCCAGATATTCCCCGTCCGGCACCCATGTTTGAAATCTTTGTGTATTCACCCTCTGTTGAAGGTGTCCATCTGCGGGGCGGCAAAGTGGCCCGGGGCGGTCTGCGCTGGTCTGATCGTGTGGAAGATTTCCGCACAGAAGTGCTGGGGCTCGTCAAAGCCCAGCAGGTCAAGAACGCGGTGATTGTGCCTGTGGGAGCCAAGGGCGGTTTTGTGTCCAAGACCCTGCCTGCGGACGGTACCCGTGAAGAGATTCAGGCGGAAGGTATTGCCTGTTATAAAACTTTTATTCGGGCCCTGCTGGATGTGACCGACAATCTGGTGGACAACAAAGTTGTGCATCCCGAGCGGGTGATCCGCTACGACGAAGACGACACCTATCTGGTAGTGGCTGCCGATAAGGGCACCGCGACCTTTTCTGATATCGCCAATGGTATAGCGGAAGAGTATGGCTTCTGGCTTGGTGACGCTTTTGCTTCCGGCGGCAGCGCCGGTTACGACCATAAAAAGATGGGCATTACCGCCAAAGGGGCCTGGGTCTCTGTGCAGCGCCACTTCCGGGAGCGAGGCATTGATGTTCAGAAAGACCCGGTCACCGTGGTCGGCATTGGCGATATGGGCGGGGACGTGTTTGGTAACGGTCTGCTCTCTTCGGAAAGCCTGAAACTGGTGGCGGCGTTTAACCATCTGCATATTTTTGTGGACCCGAATCCAGATCCGGCGGCCAGCTTTGCTGAGCGCAAGCGTTTATTTGAGCTGCCACGCTCCAGCTGGGCCGATTACCAGAGTGATTTTATCACTGAAGGCGGGGGGATTTTCTCCCGCAGTGCCAAGTCGGTCAGCATTACGCCAGAGATGAAAAAGCTCTTCGGTATCCGTTCCAGCCGGTTAACACCCAATGAGCTGATTACCGCGATTCTCAAGTCAAAAGTGGATCTGATCTGGAATGGCGGTATCGGCACCTATGTGAAGTCCGCTTCCGAATCCCATGCCGATGTGGGTGACAAGGCTAATGATACCCTGCGTGTGGATGGCAGCATGGTGAAGGCGAAAGTGATCGGTGAAGGTGGCAACCTGGGCTTTACCCAGCTGGGTCGTATTGACTATGCCCTTAGCGGCGGCGCTATGAACACAGACTTTATTGACAACGCCGGTGGCGTGGACTGCTCCGACCATGAGGTCAATATCAAAATTCTGCTGAACCAGATGCTGGCTGCCGGAGATATGACCCGCAAGCAGCGGGACAAGCTTCTGGAAAGCATGACCGATGATGTCTCCACTCTGGTGTTGGGCAATAACTACCGCCAGACCCAGGCTATCACTCTGGCGGAGGATGAGTGCCTGATCCGCATGGAGGAGTACAAGCGCTTTATTCATAGTCTGGAAGAGACCGGCCGCCTTGACCGGGGCATTGAGTTCCTGCCCGATGATGAAATCCTGGCCAGCCGCCAGAGCAATAACCAGGGGCTGACCCGCCCGGAACTGTCCGTGCTGATCTCCTACAGCAAGGCTGACCTGAAAGAGAAGCTGCTGGCGTCCACGGTTCCTGATGACCCTTACCTGGCCCGGGAGCTGGAAACGGCTTTCCCGAAGCGGCTGGTGGACAAATATGGAGAAGCCCTCGCCAGCCATCGCCTGAACCGGGAAATTGTCTCAACCCAGCTGGCTAACTACCTGATTAATATGATGGGTATCACCTTTGTCAGCCGCCAGCAGCAGTCCACCGGAGCGAATGCGGCGGATATTGTCCGGGGCTTTGTGATTGCCCGGGATATTTTTGATGCGGAGCAGATCTGGTCCGATATCGAAGCCCTGGATATACAGGTGGGCAGTGCGCTTCAACATGAACTGATGGCGGAAGTGATGCGTCTGCTGCGCCGGGCTACCCGCTGGCTGGTGCGTATGCGGGAGGTGGACCGGGAAACCTCAGACTGTGTTGAACACTATCGCAGTCGTATTGCCCAGATGATGGATGGCTTCCAGGAATTCCTGCCGGATCGTCAGCGTCAGGAGTGGCAGAAGCGTGTGAACCGGTTAACGGAGCAGGGTGTTCCGGAAGTCCTGGCCCAGCGAGTGGCCGGTGTCCGTCTTCTGTTCAGTATGCTGTCCATCATTCAGGCGGTGGATCAGACCGGTGCCCAGCCGGAGAAAGTGGCCAGCCTGTTCTATGCGGTGGGTGAACACCTTGATCTGCCCTGGTTCTATCAGGAACTCAGTCAGCTGGAGGTCCGTAACCACTGGCAGTCCCTGGCCCGGGAAGGGGTGCGGGATGAGCTGGCCATGCAGCAGCGGGCACTGACGGTGCAGATGTTGCGGATGGAAAGTGCTCCGGATGGAACCTGTGAGCGGCTGGCCTACTGGAGTGAGACCAACAGCGTACAGGTGGCCCGCTGGCAAGCCATTCTGGAAGAACTCCGTGGCGGTGCCGGTGCTGAGCTGGCTATGTATACCGTGGCTACTCGAGAATTAAGTGATCTGGCACTGGATTCCTGACGTTTGTCGTTGACTTTTCATTGTTTAGGGCGGAAAGGGGAGTTGTTTTCCTTTCTGCCCGGTTCTCTTAAGCTTTGCCTTGAGAGGTGATCAACGCCTTGATCTCTTTCCCGCTCATCTGCAGGTTCATTTTTTTCAGCTGCCTGCTCATGGATTTGTAGGTACTGTCGCCAACCTTCATCCAAATGGGAACGATGGTGCGTTCTACATAATCCCTGAGGGCATCCACCAGACCTTCATCTCTCTCCCTGCGCTGGTCAAAATCAGTCTGGGAAATGTCGTTTTCTGATTTGCCGAACCAGGCTTTGGCCCTGTTGTTGTATACATATGTCATGGCCAGGGTTGTACATTTCTCCAGGTTGTCTGCCAGGCGAACCCTGGCCCATCTGTCCAGCTGGACAGATGTTCTTTCCTGAATGCCTTTCACATCCCGGATAGCCGGCTGGTATTTGTAAGTGTTGGTCAGGCAGGCACCGGCCAGGCGGGCAAAGGTGAAGTCCTCCAATATTTGGTTTAACTCATCGCGGCTTTGGGGCAGGGCGCTGATGCCGGTAGCGGCAAACAGTTCTTCCCGGTATTTGTCTGCTGTGGCCATCAGCCAGTAGGTGCGGCTCTGGTCATCGGTGGGCATATCCCCGTGGTCTTCCTGGGGAAGTAATTGCTCAAGTTCCCTCGCCGGAATCTGTGTTGTTCCCTTCCCTTCCAGGTATTGCAGCAGCCGGATTTTTTCCATCAACTGGTTCAGTTTCTGTTGGGTATTTTTGTCCTGCATCTGCTGTCGGAATGTATGGCGCAGCTCTTTCTCAAAGGCTTCCGCGATTTTTCCGTTTTCTGCTGAACTCTCTGCCCAGTGCTGCCAGTGCAGGCGCTGAATTTCCGCACAGGCTTGGTTGTGGGCCTGTTTTTCAACAGTGGCCCTGTAGCCGGATTCTGTCAGAAGCTCTTCGGCCTTCCGGGTAAAGTTAATACCGCTGGAGGATATTTGCTGGCTGACAAAGCGTCCGATCACCGTTCCGACGTTTTCCAGATGGGCATAACAGGCCATGTTTTCGGAACGGTACCAGGCCCAGAACAGGCTGCCTCCGAGGGCGCTCAGTGAGCTGACAATGCTCACTAATCCGCCGGACGCCAGATTGGCAATAACAAATCCGGTACAGACCAGAGGCGGGGCGACGATGGTAGCAACCTTGCCTGCCTGTACCGCCAGTTCCATACGGCTGTTGGGCTTGCCGTTCCAGATATTGCGAATGGCTTGGAACAGCTTGCTGCAGTGCATGCGGAATGACTGCATAAAAACGGTGTCGACGATGGCCTTGGCCACTGGCTGGCGGCTGGCCAGCCGGGCGATAAAGTGACCGCTTTTCTGCATCAGGGTTTCGCGGTGACCAGCTGCCACCGGCCCGTGCTGAATCACATCCAGCATGGTGTTGCAGGCCCGCAGCTGGTCGGCATCCAGGGCGTTAACATTTTTCTGAACCGCACGGGTATACAGCAGCCCGGCTGCGCCTTTGGTGAATGTCCATGCCAGCCCTAGGGGGCTGCCAAGATTGCTGGCCGCTTCCAGGGCAGTGTTAAGCAGTTTGGGAATGTAAGGAGCGGTTTCCATCAGTTTGCACAGAGCCATCAGACGTTTAACCGCCGCCAGCTCTTCCTCTGACAGGTCATCAAGTTTGACTGCCTGACTGTTGATATTATCGATAAAATGGGTGGTCACTGTCTCGGCCCAGACCCGGTTGCTCAGCTCGTTGAACATGCTGTACAGGGCGGATTTCTGACCAAAGATACTGTTCAGATTGGCCAGTGTCTGGGACAGGTTGCCGTTCAGGGCTCGCAGCAGACGGGGATTCTTTGCGGCTATGGCAGCAGCACCGGTCAGCACATGTCGAAACTCTCTGGCAATGTCCTGAACGGCTCCTGTGCTGAATTTGTAGGCATTAAGGATCGTGTCTGTCGGGCTTTGTTCCCCGGATAGAAGGCTGTGCAACTCCTGACGTCCCTGGGTTACGGCCCGCCCTGTCAGCCTGGACAGCTCTTTGCCCAGGGCCGGGGTATCCTGAAGGATTTTCCAGGCTTCCTCTTCAAAGTCGTAGCCTTTGTTGTACATGGCCCGTTCCAGCTCCAGCTGCTTGAGCTGGTGTTCAACGGGCAACCCGTTGGGGCGCAGCAGGCTGTAGCCCAGCTGGCCGGCTTTCTCCCACAGGGACATGGTGTCCATCAGCAGGGGGGCGGTCATTTTCCTCAGACCATCCAGCTGGCGTACCAGAGAGCATTGCCGCCTGAAGTATTTTGGGTCAACGCTGACAGATTTCCGGGCACGGGTCAGGGCAATATCAAGCTGGATTTTTAACAGCTGATCCTGCTGGCGAACACGGTCACAGGTCGCGGTAAAGCCGATAGGGAGTTGCTGGAGTTGGAAATCCCGGACCGCACGAATAGCCGGTGCGCAGAGCAGGTTGCTCTTGCCCCTCAAGGCGCTGGCAATCTGCTCCAGAGAGGGTTTGTCATCCAGATACCAAACCAGGTGGTCACCGATATGTCTGCTCTCGATGGCCTGCTGGATGCTGATGGCCTCAAGGAGGTCTACTTTGTGCAGCAGAGCGTGCAGGTGGTCGGCGGAGACTTCCAGGTTCAGCTTTTTGGCAAGGGTTTTAGCGTTGCGAATATCACTTCGAAGAACCTCGCGATTCTCTGTGGTAACAGGCTTTTTTGCGTCCTGAAGGGTCTGAATCTGTCCTGCCAGGCTGATTTTTATCTGGTCCAGGTAGTGGCGTTGAACCAAACGGCCAAGGTTTTTCGTCTGTTCCGGGAGCATGTCAAAAATTTTGGACAGTCGTTGAGGTAAAATCTCCGGGCAGGAATCGAACTCTTTCAGTGTTTTCAGGGCTTCAAGACCGGCGGCCTGATCTTCGACATCATCCTGGTACCGCGCATATTCAAACATAGTGCCAGCCAGGGTGCGGGCGATATCCGGGCGAGAGGTGCAAATATGAGCCATCAACCTGTGGGGATTCATCGCTGCTTCTGGTACGGGAAGATCCTTTTCTTCCAGGCGTTTTATGGCCGTGAGGATACGGGTGTTGAGAATGTTCTGGCCGTCCCTGTTGCCCATCTGGTCAATAAGGCGGGCCAGCCCGGAAGGGTCGCTGGTAATTTTGCCGACGTTGTATCTGGTAACCGGGTGAGGGTTCAGCAACTCCCTGTCGCCAGCCTCCAGGCGTTCGGCGGGCACAAGCTTCCGCAGCCTGTCGCCAAAGGGGCTGGCCAGCAGTTTGTTTACACCGATAAAGGCGATGGTGGCCATCTGTATCCAGGAGTCTTTCTGGAAGGTGGTTTCGTACTCTTTGATGGCGTTCAGCACAGTGGACAGGCTGTCTTCATCCCGGCGCTTTTCCAGGATGCTGAGCATCAGCCTCATTTCCTCAATGCGGGCTTTGGCCTCACCTCTGCGACCGAAGTAGTGGCTGAAGGTTTTATCGATATCTTTGTCCAGGGCCTGGATGCGGGTGGCTACCAGGGCTGTAGTGCCGGCGGGGTCTTTGCGGAACTGGCCCACCAGAATGCTGTGGCCCGGCAGATCGCGAATATACAGAGTTTCGGAGGTGTCGGTGAGCTGGTTGCGAATGGCCTGCTGGGTTTGGAGGGCCTGATCCAGCGTTCTCTTTGCGGTCTCAGTCTCCTCTACGGAACGGGTTACCACTGGCACCTGGAGAACTGACGGGCAGTCGCGGGCTTCGGGAATGGCTGGTGTGGCTTCCGGAACCAGTAAACGACAGGAAATCCCGGGCAGGCTGTTATCGCTTCCATAACCGGCCAGAGCGGCGAATGCCCTGCCTGCATACTTAAAGAGTCCTGCTGTTTCCATAGTGCCAGCCTCCCTGCTGGTTGACGGCCCTGTAGAGAGCTGTTCTGTTCTGGTTACCAGTTCTGACAGACCAGTTGGAGAAAAGTTGCGCTGTTGGGGGCAGGGTCAGACCAAAGTATTAGAAGGTATGATGGGGAGAGAAGTGAGGTTTCGTAGTAATAAAATAACAGTGGATTGGCTGTTACTGTGTACATATAATCCCGCCGGTTCCCACATATTCAGATAAGGAGCATCAATGTACAGGCTGGTTCGTTCCCTGTTATTTCGTCTTACCCCGGAAACAGCCCATGACGTAACCATGGACCTGCTGGGTGCCGGTCAGCGCCTTGGGCTGATCAAATGCCTGATGCGCCCGGTCGCCGATGCTCCGGTAAAGGTGATGGGTATTGAATTTCCCAACCCTGTGGGCCTGGCCGCTGGCCTGGATAAGGATGGGGAGTGTATTGATGCCTTTGGCCACTTGGGTTTTGGCTGTGTTGAGGTGGGAACGGTAACCCCCCTGGCCCAGCCGGGTAACCCGAAACCCCGCCTGTTCCGCCTGGTGGAGCATGAAGCCATTATCAACCGTATGGGCTTTAACAATAAGGGTGTGGAACACCTGATCGCCAACCTGCGCAAGGCCAATACCAAAGCTGTGATTGGCGTCAATATCGGCAAGAACAAGATCACCCCGGTGGACAAGGCCAATGACGATTACCTCGCCTGCCTGCGGGAAGTGTACCCTTGGGCCGGTTATGTGGCTGTGAACCTGTCGTCTCCCAATACTCCAGGGCTCCGCGAGTTGCAGTTTGGTGAACATCTTCGCTCACTGCTCACTGCCCTGAAAACTGAACAGACAAAATTGGCGGAAGAGCATGGCCGCTATGTGCCCGTTGCCATCAAACTGGCACCGGATATGTCCGGTGATGAACTTCGGGAAATTGCCGGTGAACTGGTATCCCACGGTATGGATGGAGTCATTGCCACCAACACCACCCTGGAACGTGATGCTGTAGCTGGCCACCAGTATGCCGGTGAGCAGGGCGGGTTAAGTGGTAAACCGCTGACAGACCTTTCTACCGATAAAATCCGGGTACTGGCTGAAGCAGTGGATGGAAAGATTCCGGTGATTGGTGTGGGCGGTATTATGAATGCCCGGGATGCTGTGGAAAAAATCCGTGCCGGTGCCAGTCTGGTGCAGATTTACAGTGGCTTTATCTACAAAGGGCCAGATCTGATCGGGGAAATCTCTGAGGCTGTTTCCCTGGAGTTGGCAAAAAATAACCAGGAATAAACAGCTTCTCTTTTCCGTCGTATGATCTTGCCAGGCTTGGAATACTTTTTTGGGAAGAGCTTCCGGGTCTGGCAAAACCTCCTTTCCGCTTTGCTAATTTTCATGGTGTTTTGAGCTACTTTAAGTTTTCGTTTAGTGACTTATGAGAAGTGGTTGTATGTTCCTTTTCAAATTTTTCAAATCAAACAGTTTTGTCATCTTGCTGGCAGGGTTATTTCTGATGGAAGCAGGCAGTAGTTTTGCTGGAGTCTGTGATGACGAGATTCAGAATTATTATAATCATACTGCTTATGAGAAAAACTGGTTTGCTGATATCCAGGAGTATTCTGCTGCCGACGGCAGGCACTGTTGCCAGGGCTGCAAAAGGGGAGGTGCGGGCGTGATGGATGAACAGGGTTCCTGCGATGGCAGGCAGGGTGACCAGAACAGTTACCATTTTATAGATAAGGGAGCTTGCCCCCCTCACTGAAGAGCCGTTTGAGGTGAGGTGAATTGTCTGGCCTGAAAAGAAAAGGCCCTGAAAAACCGGACCTTAAAGAGAAAACCTCAGCTTAATATTGAGCTTCGTCAGTAATCCTGAACGATGAACACAGATGAATTGTCAGAGAATGTGACCGTTGTTGAGTTTGTGTATGCCGGAAACACCGGTATATCCTTCCACGTGATCTGACCAACCTTCCCGCCAGCCATTAAGCCAGGCCTGGCGCTGGGTGTTCTCTTCCTGGTGCGGGCAGTTGTCGTTTGCGCGACCACATGCTCCTATCTGGTAACCTCTGGCGTATGCCCTTTCTGTCTTATCTCGTTTTTGTCTCTTCATCGCGAACAGGCCTCCATTATCTGGTACAACATCCCGCAGCATTTCGCGGTTAGCTGGGGATTTAACATGCTCAAGAAGGATGTGCTGATTCTGACCTCCACTCTATCCTTCTCGAAAGTTTAAGGGATGGTGTCTGAACACCTTACGAGAATAAGTTCTATCGGATTCTGGCGGGTCTGTCGAGAAATCAATAGGCATAGCGCTATAACTGCTTAGCTTAAAGTCATCTATAGGAGTTTTATGACAGAGCTAACCAGCTGAAAGAAAAAAGGTTTGACCGTTTGTCTGATTCTTCTGGATATATTGCCGCCTGAATCTATTGATTCTTGTCTTTTTTGTGAATCTTACGGTATGTACGCTGATGTATTACGGTTCGTATTCCCGGCTGCAGACTGTACAATCGGCGCTTTGCATTCTGACTGTTGACGGTACCGATGTACGCCAAGTTCAATTTTTTTGCCTCCTGCCCCAAAGGTGTAGAAAGCCTGCTCGCCGATGAACTGACCGCCCTGGGTGGGGAAGAGGTTCGCCAGACGGTAGCCGGCTGTCACTTTAAAGGTGTGCTGGAAACGGCGTACCGGTGCTGTCTGTGGTCCCGGCTGGCCAACCGTATCCTGTTGCACCTGCGCCAGATTGATGCGGAAACCAGGGATTTTCTTTACGACGGTGCCAAGGCCATTCCCTGGGAAGACCATTTTGAGCCCAATGCCACTTTGGCCATAACCTTCAACGGCACCAGCCAGGCTATTAATAACACTCACTTTGGTGCGCTGGTGGTGAAGGATGCAATCTGTGATCGCCTACGTGACAAGGTCGGCTTCCGTCCTTCCATCCATAAAACCTCCCCCGATATTCGCGTGCATGTGCGAATGCAGCGCAACCGGGCGGATATCTCCCTGGATTTGTCCGGAGAGAGTCTGCACCGCCGTGGTTACCGTCTGGACACTGGTAAAGCCCCTTTGAAGGAAAACCTGGCGGCGGCATTGTTGGTAAGAGCTGGCTGGCCGGCTCTGGCCAAAGAGGGGGCTGCGTTGGTGGACCCCCTGTGTGGTTCCGGCACCTTGCTACTGGAGGGTGCATTGATGGCCGCGGATATCGCTCCCGGACTGCTGCGACTGAATTACGGTTTCCATAACTGGTCCGGCCATATTCCCAAAATCTGGCGGGAACTGCTGGAAGAGGCCCGCCAGCGCCGTACCGAGGGTCTGGCGGCCATGAAAAACCGTTTTATCGGTTATGAAGGGGATGTGCGGGTTGTACGCCAGGCCCATGAAAATCTGGGCCGTGCCGGGCTTGAGAAACGCATCCATATCGAAACCCGGGAGCTGGCCAATATCGAACCCCTGAAATCCGTTCAGGGGCTGGTGATTACCAATCCCCCCTATGGTGAACGGCTGGGGGATGAGTCCAGCCTGGTATGGTTGTACCAGCATCTGGGTGAAACCTTCCGTAACTGCTTCCTGGGTTGGCAGGGGGCGGTGATTACCAGTAACCCCAGCCTGTCCCGACGCATGGCTTTGCGTGCCAGAAAGAATTACACCTTTTACAACGGTGCCTTGGAAGCCAAACTGCTGACCTTCGATATTCAGGAGGAGTGGTTTTTTGGTGCCCATAAGAAAGCGGTTGAAGCGGCCTTGCCGGATGCTGAAAAGAACAGCAGGAAGCCTGCCCCGGTTACTACCAATGTCACTTTGGGCAAAGGCGCGGAAATGTTCGCAAATCGTCTCCGTAAGAACCTGAAACCCCTGCAGAAATGGGCGAGAAAGGCGGAGGTTGAGTGCTACCGCATTTATGACGCGGATATGCCGGAATACGCGGTAGCCATAGACCTCTATAAAAACCAGGTGCTGGTGCAGGAGTACAAGGCACCGGCCTCGGTGGATGAGCAGAAAGCCCAGGAGCGACTGCACGATATTCTTCAGGCGATTCCTACGGTACTGCCGGTTCGCCCGGAGCAGGTTTCCCTGAAACAACGCAGGCGCCAGAGTGGCAAAGACCAATACCGGAGAATGGCAGATCAGCAGCAGCGCTTTGAAGTGACGGAAGGTGGCTGTCGTTTCCTGGTGAATCTCAAGGATTATCTGGATACAGGTCTGTTTCTGGATCACCGTCTGATGCGCCTGCGTATTCAGAAAGAAGCCGCTGGCAAGCGTTTCCTTAACCTGTTCTGCTATACCGGTGCCGCGACTGTCCATGCGGCTGCCGGTGGTGCCAGCCAAACCACCAGTGTTGACCTGTCCAAAACCTATCTGGACTGGGCCCGCCAGAACCTGTCCCTGAATGGTTTCAGTGATCGTCACCGTCTGGAAAATGCGAACTGTATTCAATGGCTGAAGGAGTGCCGGGATACCTACGACCTGATCTTTATTGATCCGCCTACCTTCTCCAACTCCAAGAAAATGCGGGATGTATTTGATATCCAGGTGGAACATTCCGATATGCTCAAGCGGGCCATGGCTCGGTTATCCCGGGATGGCGTGCTCTATTTTTCCAATAATTTCCGTAAGTTCCGCATGGATGATGAACTGTCGGAAACGTTCCGGGTAGAAGAGATCAGCGCTCAGACCATCGACAGGGATTTCCAGCGTAACCAGAAAATCCACCGCTGCTGGAAGCTGACCCACCGTCATTAATCGGGAGAGCAGGCTATGGCTGACGTATATTGAGTGGTGTCAGCCAAGTCTGCCACTCTTTGTACTACGAGTAGGCTGCTAGAAGCTGATTTATTTGGCAGTCTTCATGGCTGTCACAGGTACAATCATTACAGAAATATTATCTTCTGCCTCTGCCGCATAGGCGTGTGCAAGGATCTGCTCGGCGATTTCTTTATTGCTGATACCGGGATTTTCACTCAATAAATTTTGCATAAGCCCATGGGTTTGCTGAGTGGTAACGAAATCAAAAGCACCGTCAGAGGCAATGACAATCCGATCCATACCCGGTTCTATAGGGTGACAGGTGATCATCGGTCTGGGGCTTAACAAAGGGGCTGTAGGATCACCAATGCTGTGGGTCAGAGGTGTACTATGAAGCATGAGTTCTTTTCCTTCATGCTTCATCATGTGCATCACGACAGCAGTGGAATATTGTGCGGCACCTTTTTGAGAAACATGGGTAAGAAACTCGCCACCGCGTTCAAGAACAGACCTGGCAAAGCTATTCAACGCTCCATTCGGTACTTTGTTCCAGCCTTGATTCCCCAATGAGCCCTTGTTGCCCTTGATGCAATACTTGGCTGACTGGTCCCTTGAAAGCGGCAAACAATCTTTGCCCCCTTTAAAAGTCAGGAAAGCCCTGCTATCTCCAACATTAATGGTCCATAAATAGCCATTAATACTGGCCACAGCGCAAACAGTTGTGCCGGAATTAAGATCATCCGATATGCGGTCAAGGTCTACCATGGCAGCTTGTAATGCGTGGTAAATGCCTTCTTTCGTGAGCTTTTCCTGATTGAACTCTTCCAGTCTTTTTTTCAGTGCAGGGGCAATGTGCTTACTTACAAAATGAGCTGTTTTGACACCACCGTGACCATCACATACGCCTATCAGGGAAACTGGAATTTCTTTGTCTTCTGGGTATGGCTGCACGGAGAATGAGAAGTTTCTGGTAAAAGCACAATCTTCCATATAATCCCGTTTGCCTGTGGCTGCTGAGAAACCCCCGCCCGGACATGATTCGGCATTCGTGTCTTTCGATTGAAACCCTGTGATGCCTTTAATCACCCCTGAATCAATAATTGTTTTTTCCCGCTTATATTTCAGAATATTGTGAAGAGGCGGCTCTCTCTCATCTGTTAAAAACCTCTTAGCCTGTTTGTTGGCGGTGTCAATTTGCTGGTCAACCTCGCCAGGATAGACTTGATAATCCAGGTTCTGAATCAGTTCTTCTGAAATATAAAAGGGGGGTCTTCCATCAATTCTTCCATCTTGAACCGGTAATTTAAAAGGCTCTTGATTTCTGAGGGTTGTTCGGGTGCGCTGCTTTGCGTCCTTGAATTCCTGAAAAAGAGGAAAGGCGGGGGGGCACAGCTTACTGTAGACCTCTGCATAGACATTGCCAAGATTCAGTCTGGAGGGATCACTTATAGTGATTTGATATTTTTCCAGAAAGCGGGTTAATTTTTCTTGGTTCTTCTGGAATTCGGAGGAGCAGCCATACGTTGACGGTTTCTTTACCTTGGTAACTGTTTTGTTCTCTGCCGTCAGACCAACAAGTTGATCGGGAGCCTCCGTCTCCATCTTTCTGGAAAGGTCTTTTGCTAAGTCCCTTAGAGAGAAGTTGGCTTCCGTGCTTGGGTTCATGTTGAGTTCCTTCGAAAGTTGCCTGTTAATCTTTATTTTCGACAAATACCCTTCATGCCTGAGGCGCTTAAGTAGCCTGCGATTGAATTGCGTAAGCCAAATCCGCACACTCCTACCCTGCATACCCTGAAGCTGTTTTTGTTGCCGGAGGTGAACTTCCGCAACTGTGAGAACAAATTTGGCTTTGCCTCTAAAGAGCGTGAATACACCGGTCTGGAGAGCTACCGGTATTATTTTCCGGGCTCCAGCTCGTTTATTATTCTGGAGGCCAACAACCCCGTGGTGAGTTCTGTATTGTGCTCCAGCAGAGTAACCAGGAGCTGGGCTACAGCCGTCTGGCGGTTCCCTGTGTTTATGACGCTATCAAGCACCTATTCTGGGAAGAGGGCGACGCCAATCAAGGGGTTGGCTGTCACCCGGCAGCTGGCCTTCTGGAATGGCGCGAACCATTTGGTTCTGTCCAATGGTGGAAAGGCGTTTCTTGATTATATGTATGGTGTTTAAGGCTGCTTGGAAGCTGACTCACCGTCACTGATTGTTCCCCTGTGCCGATAGGTATAACAGTTCATAAAGGAAGAGCTGTTATGTCTATCAGGGCATCTCTCAGCAGGATATGGCACGCCGTCAGGCCCAGGTCAAAGCCATCAGGTCAGGAATCAAGTGTTCCGGTTGTGCATCGTCTTATTGGTTTTCTTCTTCCGGGAAAAGTCGCGGACAAACTCCTTGGTACTCGCACAGTGGCCACTGTGCCCGATGAGCAGGTGAGAATGCAGGTTCCTGGTAACCGGCAGCTCAGGCAACAGTTCTGTCAGAGTGTGGAAAGGGTCAATAAGACGTTTCTGAGGGCGTTGCACAGGGCTGATACAGACAGTATGCAGCAGGCTGTGCTGGATATGGCCGGAGAGATGGCCTTTTACTGCGACCAGACCGGGTGCTCCGAAGAGGAGTTATCGGATCTGGTTTCCCAGGGGTTACAGCGCTCCTGCAAAAATTATCCCTTGTGGAGGAAAGGCCAGGTTGCCCGGGAGATGACCCGAGGGGATCTGCCTTATTTGTTGGGTAGTGCCCAGGCCCTGAAAGAGCTGATGCCCAATGATAAAGCGACCCGGGTGTATGCCCGTGTTCTGAAGGATATGGCGGGTACGGCTCTGCAGCGACTGGCCGCCCGGAGTCTGGAACCTGTCAGGAAGAAGGTTGACCAGGTAGCGTCCTGTCTTACCCAGGGCAATCGTCAGGTCCTGGATGTGGGGCTGGTTATGGATCTGGCTGCTCCGGCGACAGATCTGCCTGATAATGTCACGGATAGTCTGGACAGTGTGCTGGACCAGCAGGAAAGGAGTGAGGTCAGGCTTGCCACGCCTGAGCAACTCAATCCCGTCCAAAATATCACTGGTCAGGAACAACTGGAGAAAACTGTTCAGCAGTTGATTGAAGGCATTATTTCCGATGACAGGAGCATTATCGCGGCTTCAGTCCTTTGTCTGGAGAGGGATATTGTTCGCTATGACAGTGAGTCCGAAAAAAAGAAAGGGGTTTTGGCTCTTGATGACTATCCCACTCTTGCTTCTGAGGTGATAAAAAAAATTCTTGGTGAATTGCCCGTCGAGAAAAAACAGCAGCTTGAGGAGAAGGTTTTTACAAGTAACTCCCGGTTTGTAAGAACAGTCTCTTCGGTTTTATTTAATATGAATGAGCTGAAGGAACAGCTCAGTGATCAGGCCAAAAAAGCAGGTATTGTGGTTATGCCTGTGGCGGCAGCACTGGTGCAGGCTATTGATCTTGACCGGGCGAAAGCCTTTGAGATTGCTGTTGATGCTTATCAAACCCAGACCCTTGATGGTGAACAGAAAAACGGTTTTCAGCTGGAAGCCGCCGATGTTTACGGTACCCTGGGTTTTATGAAAGCTTTTTGATTAACCTTCCTGTCGGCATCTTAGATACTGGCAATCTCTTCTGGTATCAGCTCCCGCCACTCTCCTGGCTCAAGGGCTGAGTCCAGTTCGATAGATCCAATCTGTTCCCTGTGCAGCCCCACGACTTTGTTGCCGACAGCCGCGAACATCCTTTTCACCTGATGGTAGCGGCCTTCCTGAATGGTCAGCAGGGCTTCTTTCTCTGAAATGAGCTCCAGTTTCGCAGGTTGAGTGGGTTTCTTTTCATTGCGCAGCATCAGACCTTCCGCAAAGCGATCAGCCAGTTCCGGGCTGACAGCTTCTGCCAGTTGCACGCGATAACGCTTTTCACACTCTTTGCGGGGGGAGGTGACCCGGTGGCTCCACTGACCATCGCTGGTGATTAAAATCAGGCCGGTGGTATCCGCATCCAGCCGTCCGGCAATATGCAGTAGGTGGCTTTTGGGAATATCCAGCAGGCTCAGTACGGAGAGGTAATTTCCTTCACCGATATTGGAGCAGACGGTGTCCTCAGGCTTGTTCATCATAATGTAGTAACTGGCCTGGTGGCGCAGCCGCTGCCCCAGCCAGCGAATATGGCTGTCTTCCTCCACTTTCAACGAAGAGCTCCGGACTATTACCCCATCACAGGTGACTTCTCCCTGGCTCAGAACTTTTTTTGCTTCAGAACGGGATAACTCGGTGGTTTCACAGAGAAAACGGTCAAGACGCATAGGTTAAACAGAGCCGGTAATAATGGGGGTAGGAACAACTCGACAATTATGACGAGGAGGGAGGTAAATCACCAGTTTTGTAACTTTGCTCTCATAATGTGCATTTTCGGGTACGCAATTTGCTTGTTTTCGGTGCGAAACATGGACAGCTGTTTTAAGTTGGTGCGATAGTTCTGGTTTTTTGTAGGGGGGTAAAATGCCCACCTTATCGGATCAGGATATAACGGAGAGCACGATTCAGTGTCAATCAGTTCCCTGATCTCAAAGGGACTGACCCGAATTTTAAATAATGTTGTGGCCCGGAAGGGTGCAATAAAAACAATAAAAGCACTCATTTGGTGCGTAAAAATATAGAGGGTGGGAATATGGAACCAATAAACAGCGCTGTTGAAACCCTGTTGCAGGGGACCAATACGCTTTTTATTCTGCTGGGTGCCATTATGGTTCTGGCAATGCATGCCGGGTTTGCCTTTCTTGAAGTGGGTACCGTTCGCCTGAAAAACCAAGTGAATGCGCTGTCCAAGATTATTACCGATTTCGGGGTGTCCACCCTGGCGTATTTCTTTATTGGTTATCAGCTTTCCTACGGCGTAAGTTTTCTGTCTGGCGCAGAAGAACTGGTGGATGCCCAGGGGTATGAACTGGTAAAGTTCTTTTTCCTGCTGACATTTGCTGCGGCGATTCCGGCGATAGTATCTGGCGGTATTGCCGAGCGGGCCAAATTTTACCCTCAGTTGCTGGCGACATTTTTTATTGTTGCATTTCTCTATCCCCTTTTTGAGGGTATGGTCTGGAATGGTAACTATGGCTTCCAGACCTTCCTTGAAAAACAGTTCGGCCTTCCATTCCGTGATTTCGCTGGCTCCATTGTTGTCCATGCCATGGGCGGCTGGATAGCTTTGGGAGCTGTGGTGCTGCTTGGACAGCGTAAAGGCCGTTACCGGGATGGCCGCCTGGTGGCCTTTGCCCCTTCCAATATTCCTTTCCTGGCCCTGGGCTCCTGGATTCTGACCGTAGGCTGGTTCGGCTTTAATGTGATGTCTGCTCAGACTGTGGAGAATATCAGCGGCCTGGTGGCAGTCAATTCTCTGATGGCGATGGTGGGGGGAACTCTCGCAGCTATGGTGGCCGGTCGTAATGACCCCGGCTTTATTCATAACGGTCCGCTGGCTGGTCTGGTGGCTATCTGTGCTGGTTCCGATATTGTTCATCCTGTTGGTGCTCTGATGATTGGTGCTATTGCCGGTGGCCTGTTTGTCTGGGCCTTCACTGCAACCCAGAACCGCTGGAAGATTGATGATGTGCTGGGTGTCTGGCCCCTTCACGGCCTCTGCGGTGCCTGGGGTGGTATCGCAGCGGGGATTTTCGGTCTTAAAGCCCTTGGCGGGCTGGGGGAGGTTTCCTTTATGTCCCAGCTGGTGGGTTCTCTGGTGGGTGTTGCTATCGCCGGTATCGGTGGTTTTGTGATTTACGGTCTGGTGAAAGCCCTGATGGGCCTGCGCCTTTCTGAAGAAGAAGAGTTTGAAGGAGCAGACCTTGCCATTCACAAAATCGGCGCGGTGAATGAAGATTAATCACTGGTGACTCTGTGTGAAGAAAGGCTCCTTCGGGAGCTTTTCTTGTATTCCCTGTCTGCCAAAGCGACAGAGCTCTGGCATAATGGTTCTTTTTTTGCTGATGTCCTCGCAGGGACGTTCGACAGGAGCAATCAATGTTCAGACCCCTGCCGTTTTTTATCGGGTTGAGGTATACCCGGGCTAAACGACGAAATCATTTTATTTCGTTTATTTCCGCCATGTCCATGGCCGGTCTTGTACTGGGGGTTATGGTGCTGATTATTGTGCTGTCGGTGATGAATGGATTTGACCGTGAACTGCGCCAGCGAATTCTGGGCATGGTGCCCCACGCTACCATTACCGCCGCCCGGGGGGAATTGATGGATTGGCAGGACTTGAGCAAAACTGTTGAAGCCATTCCCGGTATTGAAGCCGCTGCCCCTTTTATTGAAGGGCAGGGCATGATGACCAGTCGTGGCGAAGTAAAGGGGGTGATGATTTATGGTGTTGACCCTATGCTTGAGGGCACTGTATCCATTCTTCCCGAGCATATGACTGCTGGCAGTCTGACGGACTTGAAAGCCGGCAGCTTCGATATTGTGATTGGTGAGCTGTTGGCCCGTTCCCTGGGGGTTTCTGTGGGGGATATGGTCACTGTGGTTCTGCCCGACGCTTCAGTCAACCCGGCTGGTGTTTTTCCTCGAATGAAACGTTTCAAAGTCTCAGGGCTGTTTGCCGTGGGGGCAGATCTGGATGCCAGTCTGGCCTTTATCAATATCAAGGATGCCGCCCGGTTTATGCGTTACCGGGAGGGCGTGGAAGGTCTGCGTCTGAGAATGAAAGATTTGTTCGACGCGCCGCGGCTCTCCTGGGAAGCGGCGATGGAACTGCCCGGTCAGTATTACGTCAGTGACTGGACCCGCACTCAAGGGCGCCTGTTCCAGGCCATCCAGATGGAAAAAACCATGGTGGGTCTGCTGCTGACCCTGATTATCGCGGTGGCGGCTTTCAATATTGTGGCCACTCTGGTGATGGTGGTCACCGATAAGCAGGCGGATATCGCCATTCTCCGTACCTTTGGCGCCCGTCCGGGAACCATTATGGCGATCTTTATGGTGCAGGGTTCTGTGATTGGTATTGTGGGTACCTTGATTGGCACGACCCTCGGGGTGATTGGTGCCCTGAATGTGGCGGCGGTGATCGGTTTTATTGAGAAAGTCATGGGCATTACCTTCCTGAGTGCGGATGTGTACTTTATCAGTTACCTGCCTTCAGAGTTGCTCTGGTCCGATGTGGTAACGGTATGTATTGCCAGTCTTGGCCTGAGTTTCCTGGCCACCCTTTATCCTTCCTGGCGGGCGGCCAGAATCCAGCCGGCAGAGGCTTTGCGTTATGAGTGATATTGCTGATCAAGTGGTTCTGTCCTGTCAGGAATTAACCAAAGTTTACGATGAAGGCTCGGAAAAACTAGTGGTTCTCAATGGCGTAAATGTTGAGATTCACCGGGGGGAAAGGGTGGCGATTGTCGGCAGTTCAGGCTCCGGTAAAACTACTTTACTGAATATGCTGGCGGGGCTGGATAATGCCTCTTCCGGTTCGGTTGCTATCTGCGGTAATGATCTGGCGACACTCAGTGATATTGAGAGGGGGGATATGCGTAACAGACACCTGGGCTTTGTTTACCAGTTTCATCACCTGTTGTCGGAGTTTACCGCTCTGGAAAATACCTCCATGCCTTTGCTACTGCGACCCAGCTGTTCCGTATCGAAAGCCCAGGAAAAAGCTACTGAGCTTCTAACCCTGGTGGGTTTGGAAAAACGGCTGAATCATAAACCTGGTGAACTGTCCGGTGGCGAGCGTCAGCGGGTGGCGATTGCCCGTGCACTGGTATCTCAACCGGCCCTGGTGCTGATGGATGAACCCACCGGTAATCTGGATATCCATACTGGCGAACGGATTCATCGGCTGATGCTGGAACTGGCGGAAAAGCTTGATACGGCTTTTGTGGTGGTTACCCATGACCCGGCCCTGGCGGGAAAGATGAACCGGGTGCTGAAGCTGGTAGGTGGTGTGCTTCAGGAAGATTAATCAAATAGCGTGTTTTATAGAAAAGGCCGGAGATTCTTTTAAGAGCATCCGGCCTTTTTTATTCCAGCGAATATGCCTTTACAGATTCAGTGTTGCTGGATCAATGGCAATACCCAGAGAGCGCTTATCGATACGCTTCTCCTTGCCGGCTTCCTGGTAGCGGAAGCATACCAGATCACCAATGCTGACATCCAGATCCTTATCTGCGCTCAGATATTTGTAGTCTTCGCCTTCAACCGTGAGGGTGTGGATGTAGTAATCCGGCATACCCAGCCAGTCACTGTGGGGGCCGTCGGTCGCTACGCTTTCCAGTTTGCCACGACCCTGAAGCTTGGGTTTCTTCCGGTTAAAGCCACGGTTGCTTCTGTTCATGATGCGCTCTTCAAAAATGTAATGGTGTGGTTTCAGATAGTAACGAAATGGATGCGACCTGTGCTCAGTCGTCTTTTCTGGAAAGACGGTCTTTCCTGCGGTTATGCCAGGCCCGGACAATATGCCAGCGCCAGAACAGGCGTATGCCAACATAGCTGACGGAGGCGAAGAACAGTCCGGCCAGGGCGGAACCCAGGTAGAGGGGGAGCCAGATACGGCCAAACTCATGTTTCAGCCAGGAAAGACTCACCTCAAAATTGTACTGGGATATGGGTGTGCCCAGGATAAAACAGCCCAGTTTGTAGGTGCTGTACCACATGATGGGCATGGTCACCGGATTGGTGATCCATACCAGGGCCACGGATACCGGCAGGTTGCAGCGTACCAACAGAGCGATGCAGGCGGCCACAACCATCTGGAAAGGTATGGGGATAAACGCTACAAATATTCCGACAAAAAAAGCCAGCGCAACGGAGCGACGGTTCAGGTGCCAGAGATTCGGGTCGAGCAGGTGTTCACCCAGAAATTTCAGGGATCGGTTGTCCCGGATATCGGCGGGATCTGGCAAATATCGTTGAATTAGTTTCCTGGCCATGGCGATAGAGTAGGCTCTGTTCCTTGATAAATCACAACGCAGACTGCTTTCAGACAACCTGGCTGCCCAGGCAGCGGTGCAGTATGCCTTTAAACCGGTAAGTTCGCTATATGTGGCAGTCAATTGCCGGACTTTGCAGCGGAATTCTTGTTACCACCTGGCTGCCATTTCTGCCTGACTACAGGATAATAGCGTCTTGCGCATGTCTGCTGCTGGTTTTGACACTCTTCTGCCGGCAATTGTTCCTCTTTCTTACCCCCGGTTTTATCCTGCTGGGCCTGGCTTATGCCAGTTGGTATGGCCATACCCAGCAGTCTGAATGGTTGCCAGAGACTTTAGCGGGCCGGGATATAGCCGTCATTGCCCGTCTAACAAACCTGCCAGCAAAATATGACAATCGTGTGCGCTTCCTGGCGGATGTCCGGCTGCCCGGACACGAGGCTTCAAAACGAGTATCCCTGAGCTGGCAGGAAGCGCCGGAGCTTTACCCCGGGCAGGTATGGCAACTCTGCGTACGGCTGAAACGTCCCCATGGTTTTGCCAGTCCGGGTGCAAGGGATTACCAGAGCTGGCTGCTGCGCCAGGGGATAACCGCTACAGGATATGTGCGGGAATGTGTCGGGACAGATAATGAACTGTTGGAAACGTCCTGGGAACCAGTAATTCCCGTGCTGCGCCACAGGATCAGTTTCTGGCTGGAGCACAATCTTTCAGGTTCCGGGCGGGATCTGGTAAGGGCTTTATTGCTGGGGGACACCCGGGGGATGACGGGCCAGGACTGGCAGCTGTTCCGCCAGACCGGGACTATCCATCTGCTGGTGATTTCGGGCCTGCATATCAGCCTGGTTGTTCTGGTGGGCTGGTTGCTGGCAAGGTTTATGGCACTGTCGGGGCTGTTGCCTTTGCTGCGCTGGCATCTTCCGGGTTTCAGTCTTCTGTTTGGGCTGGTTCTGGCGTTACTGTATGGCGGTCTGGCTGGTGCAGGGCTGCCGGTGCAGCGGGCGCTGGTGATGTTGATGGTGGGTGCCTGCGGATTGCTGTTGGGGTTTCGTTTGCCGGTATTTCTGGTGTACCTGCTGGCATTGGCGGTGGTTCTACTGTTTGATCCTCTGGCGGGCCTCTCCTCAGGGTTCTGGCTCTCCTTTGCGGCTGTTGCGGCGCTTCTGTATATGTTCAGTCATCGCCGGGGCGGCCATAAAAAGAGCAGGGTGCTCTTATCCCAGCTGGTGGTAATGCTCGCCCTTTTTCCTCTGCTGGCGGTTATGCAACAGCCTGTCAGTTTGCTTTCTCCTTTGGTGAACCTGGTCTCTATTCCTTTGGTGGGCATGGTGATAGTTCCCTTTATGCTGCTAGGGCTTGGTTTGTCCCTGGTCTGGCAGGATGGCGGACTCTGGATACTGCAGATATGTGCGAACCTGCTTGAATTTTGGGAACAATGCCTTGGTTTTCTGGTGGATATTAATATTGGCACTGCCTGGATGCCGGTTCCGGCGGTTAGTGCTCTGGTGGCAGCTGTTGTGGGCGTTGTTCTGCTGTTATCCCCCGCAGGATTGGGCTGGCGCTGGCTGGGTGTTCTCTGTCTGTTGCCCTGGGTTTGGCCTCCGGTATCTCTGCCTGCTGAGGAAGAGGCTGAGCTGTCGGTTATGGATGTGGGACAGGGGCTGGCGGTCATGGTAAGAACCCGGTCTCATTTGCTGATTTATGATACCGGAGACAAATTTACGCCTACATTTTCCGCCGCAGATGCCGTGCTGGTGCCTTATCTGAGAACTCTTGGGGGGATTTCACCGGATCTGGTAGTGATTTCCCATAACGACAGGGACCATCGGGGCGGGCTTGAGGTTTTGAAGGAACACTTTCCCGAAGCGGTTTATCAGGTCCCGGAAAATAACGACTATTGCACAAAAGGGCAGGGTTGGCTTTGGGATAATGTGAGCTTTCAATATCTTGGCGCGGAAAGTTCAGCCAGGGCTTCGGCCAATGACCGTTCCTGCGTTATGCGCATTTGTAGCAGTGATGATTGCGTCCTGCTGGCGGGGGATATTACCCGCAGGCGGGAAGCGGCCCTGGTGCGGGAGTATGGTGATGGTTTACGGAGCCGGCTTCTTCTGGCTCCCCACCATGGTAGTGGAAGTTCATCGTCAGAGATTTTTATTAAAACGGTTTCTCCTGAGCTGGTATCGGTTTCCTCTGGTTATCGCAATCGTTTTCGTCATCCTTCCGGCGATGTTCTTGAACGGATAAATCGACAGGGAGTAAGGGTATTAGTAACAGCCGAAACCGGCACCCAGGTTTTTGTACTCGGGCGAACCAGTGAACCGGTTTGTAGCCGCGGACAGGGCACCGGATGGTGGAAACGGTTGTTACCGGACGGCAGCCGCCTTAAAAACTGTGAGCGGGTCCGGTAGACTGGGTGCGGGGTTATGGTAAAGTGGTTACCCTGATTTTGTTGATTTTCAGAGGGTTCCACGCAGGTGTTCGAGCTGATCAAAGCAGGTGGCTGGTTGATGCTGCCCATTATCTTTTCTTCGGTACTGGCAACAGCCATCATTATTGAACGCCTGTGGTCTTTACGGCGAGAAAAGGTCGCCCCCCGTAACCTGCTGCCCCAGGTCTGGAAATGGTTCAAGGATGGCGAACTGGACAGTGAAAAGCTAAAGCAGCTGCGTAAACACTCTCCCCTGGGGGAAATTCTCGCCGCCGGTCTGGCTAATGCCCGCCATGGCCGGGAGATTATGAAAGAGAGCATTGATGAAGCTGCCAGCAAGGTGGTCCATGAGCTGGAGCGTTATCTCAATGCGCTGGGCACTATTGCCGCTATTGCTCCCTTGCTGGGTCTGTTGGGCACCGTTATCGGTATGATCGATGTGTTTACCGTGATTATGCTGGAAGGCAGCGGCAATGCCGCGATTCTCGCCGGAGGTATTTCCAAGGCATTGATTACCACCGCGACAGGCCTGAGCGTGGCGATTCCTTCGGTGATTTTCCATCGTTTCCTGGTTCGCCGGGTTGATGAACTGGTGGTGATGATGGAGCAGGACGCAACCCGCCTGGTAGAAGTGGTGCAGGGGGAGCGCAAAGTCGATTTCAGCGAAGGGCAAGGCTCGTGAAGTTTCGTCGTCAGGCCCAGCAGGAGGTGTCGGTTAACCTGACACCGTTGATTGATGTTGTATTTCTGCTGCTGATCTTTTTTATGGTGTCCACCACCTTTACCCGGGAAACGCGGCTGGAGGTGGACCTGCCGGAAGCTTCCGCCGAGCGTCGGGTGCAGGAAAAGCGAGATATTAATATTGAAATCAGTCAGACAGGTGTTTATGCCATTGGTGGTCAGGTATTGCCTGGCAACAGTCTGGAAGTGGTCAGGGCGGCCTTGGAGCGTGCGTCCCATGGGGACACTACACGCCCCCTGGTGATCTCTGCTGATGCCCGTACGCCCCATGAATCTGTGGTGATAGCGATGGAAGCAGCTGGCGCGTTGGGCTTTGCCAAGCTCAGTATCGCCACCCGGGAAGTCGCAAAAAAGAAATAATGTCTGAGCAGACGTCTTCCCAAAGCACAGGCAAAGGGCTGGCATTTGTCCTCATCAATGCCATGACCCGAGCCTGGTACAGGCCCGGCTTTCACCCGTTGCTGTTACCTTTGCTGCCCCTGTCCTGGCTGGTTTCTGCAGAAGCCCGTCGGCGTTACCGCCGCTTTTGCAGCAAGCCTCCTGAAAAAACACCGGTACCTGTGATAGTGGTGGGTAATATCACCGTTGGTGGTACCGGAAAAACCCCGCTGGTGGCTGTTCTGGTGCGTCGATTGCGGGAAAATGGCTACCGACCGGGTATTATCAGCCGGGGTTATGGCTCCGGCTCTAATGGTTCTCCACGGCAGGTCTCCCGCCTTGATGATCCGGCAGAGTGTGGCGATGAACCAGTAATGCTGGCGGATATCACTGGCGTTCCTGTGGTTGTGGATGCTGACCGCTGCCGCGGGCTGAATTACCTGCTGACCAATAACGATTGTGACCTGGTCATCAGTGATGATGGCCTGCAGCACTTTCACCTGCACCGGGATCTGGAAATTATTGTGATTGATGGTGCCCGCATGCTGGGTAATGGCCATTGCCTGCCTGCTGGTCCCTTAAGGGAGCCGGCCCAGCGCTTGAATGATGTTGATCTGGTGGTTACCAATGGTGAGCCAGTAGAAAAGTTGCCCATATCAGCTCAGAAGATGACCCTGGAGCCAGTATATCTGGTGCCTGTCGGAGGCGGTGAGCCAAAAGCTTTAGCGGATCTGGAAGCCTCCTCGGTCTGCGCCGTAGCGGGTATCGGTAATCCGGAACGTTTTTTTACATCCCTTGAGCGGCAGGGGCTGGCGGTTGAGCGTTATCCTTTTCCTGATCACTATGCTTTTTCCTCTGAAGACCTGTCGTTCCTGAATGGGCGAACAGTTATAATGACCGCTAAAGATGCTATCAAGTGCCGTGGATTTGCCAAAAGCAACTGGTGGTATCTGTCTGTTGAAGCGCAGCTTCCCGAAGAGTTTTGGACTAAAGTACTTGCTCGTCTCGAGGCGCTCTGATTTCTGGCCGGTGTTGGAAGAAATACCGGTTGACCCATTACGTAATACCACATCAGGTAATGTTATGGACAAGAAACTGTTTGAAATTCTTGCCTGCCCTCTGTGCAAGGGCGACCTCAGGCATGACCGGAAAAAAAACGAGCTGATTTGTCGCCCCTGTGGTGTGGCTTTCCCGATCCGGGACCAGGTTCCGGTGATGCTGGCGTCGGAAGCCCGCACTCTGGATACTGATGAACGTCTCTGAACACTGCCTTTTCTAAATACGGTCACCCATGTCATACACGGTAATTATTCCGGCCCGTTACTCCTCCACCCGCCTGCCGGGCAAACCTCTGGCTGATATTGGCGGCAAGCCTATGATTCAGCGGGTATGGGAGCAGGCTAAGCGCAGCAACGCAGATCGCATTATTATTGCCACTGATGATGAGCGGGTGCAGGGAGCCGCTGTCCGCTTCGGAGCCGAGGTATGTATGACCAGCCCGGACCATCCCACAGGTACAGATCGCCTGCAGGAAGTGGTCAGCAAGCAGGGTTTTGATGATGCCCATGTGGTGGTGAATGTTCAGGGGGATGAGCCTCTGGTACCGCCGGCGGTGATCAATCAGGTGGCGGAAAACCTTAAAGCCTGTGTGCAGGCATCGGTAGCGACTCTGTCCCACCCGGTGGTGGACAGCGAAGAGCTGTTTGATCCGAACACAGTGAAAGTGGTGTCTGATCGTAATGGTATGGCCCTCTATTTCAGCCGAGCTCCCATGCCCTGGGACAGGAATAAATTTGCCATATCCCGCGATCAGTTTACTGCTAACAGCCTGTGTCAGCGTCACTTGGGTATTTATGCCTATCGGGTCGGTTTGTTGAATCGTTTTGTCGCTTGGGGCGAGTCTCTCCTGGAAACTACAGAAAGTCTGGAGCAGCTCCGGGTGCTTTGGAACGGTGACAGAATCCATGTGGCCGAAGCTTGTGAGATTCCGCCGGCTGGGGTTGATACCCAGGCTGACTTGGAACGGTTACGCAGTGTGCTGGCGGCCAGGGAATCGGAAGGAATCGATTTATGATACGTATTCTATTGGTATGCTTAGGCAATATCTGTCGTTCTCCGACGGCGGAAGGTGTGCTCCGCAAGAAACTTGAGCTGGCTGGCCTGTCAGGCAGGGTGGAACTGGATTCTGCGGGTACCGGCCCCTGGCATGTGGGTAAATCCCCTGACTTCCGGGCGATAGCCGCAGCGGCAAAAGCCGGTTATGACCTGAGCACACTTCGTGGGCGTCAGGTCTGCGAGGCTGATTTTGAAGGGTTTGATCTGATACTGGCTATGGACCACAGCAACTATCAGGATCTGTTATCTGTCTGCCCCGATGAGCAGCAGAAGGTGCATCTTCTGCTGCCTTATGGCGGGATTAACGATGCAGATGAAGTGCCTGATCCATACTATGGTGGTGATGAAGGTTTTATCAAGGTTATCAGTCTGATAGAAGCAGCAGCTGATAATATTGTAGAACGTCTCAGGGACGGTCGTTTGTGACTGGTTATGAACCCCCGGCCTGGCTGCAGCGGGATATTGACCTGAAGCCTTTTAATACCCTTGGGTTATCTGTTTGTACTGCTTTCTTTGCTGAGATTATTTCCAGACAGCAACTGCTGGAGGCCCTGTCCTGGGCAAAAGCCAGAAGGTTGCCCCTGTGTCCTTTGGGTGAAGGTAGCAATGTTGTGTTCTCCCAAAACTACCCTGGTTTGGTACTGTTGATTCGGCTGTCAGGTAAAGATGTTATTGACGATTCCGGCAGTCATGTTCTGTTGAAGGCTGGTGCCGGCGAAAACTGGCACCAGCTGGTGCGCTGGTCCATTGCTCAGGGCATTTTCGGTCTGGAAAATCTTTCATTGATTCCCGGTTGTGTCGGGGCTGCGCCGATTCAGAATATTGGTGCCTATGGCGTTGAAATTAAGGACGTTTTCCATAGTCTTGAGGCTGTTGAGATTGAAACCGGTGAAGTGCGGGAGATGAGCGCGGAAGAGTGTCGCTTTGGTTATCGGGATTCCGTTTTTAAAAGGGAAGGGCTGGATCATTTTATTATCCTGTCGGTGACTTTCTCCCTGTCCCGCCATTTTGAATGCAGTTTGGGCTACGGACATCTGCAGGAAGAGGTGCAAAGTGCTGCTGGTACAGGGCCGGTAACGGCGGAACTGGTTAGTGATGTAGTTTGTAATATTCGCAGTGCCAAACTGCCTGACCCGGTAGTGTTGGGCAATGCCGGCAGCTTTTTCAAGAATCCGGTTATTGATGAAGCCTTGTATCAGGAATTGGCAAAGCAGGAACCTGAACTGGTGGCTTTTCCTGCGGGTTATCAGCAGTGGAAACTGGCCGCTGGCTGGTTGATTGATCGTTGTGGTTTCAAAGGATTGCGAAAGGAAACTGATGCAGGTATTTATCAGCATCAGGCTTTGGTGCTGGTTAACCATGGTCAGGCTCGGGGGCGGGATGTTCTGGCTCTGGCGGATGAGATTTGCAGTACGGTCAGGCAGAAGTTTCAGGTTGTGCTTGAAATTGAACCGCGGGTTTACTGATTGAACCCCTCTTGCCGAAAGCCGAAGTCGACATAGCTATAGTTTTTCTATCATAGGGTAACCGGACAATTATTTTCTGGAGATCCTGTGAAACTGTTGTATGGAAGCATTGTGGTTGATACGGAGATAACCTGAATTAAACTTTCCATGTTTGCGATTATGTTTCAGGCCGGGAGTTTCTATGGCCATTCAAAGATGTTTTCTATTGGCTCTTGGGTTGTTGTTTTCGCTGGCAGGCTATGGCGGCGGTAAAGAGACGGTCGCCCGTATGGAAAAGCTTGTGGCTGAGGGAAAACGGTTTCGGTTTTTCTTATTGATATGCAGGCCAGGTTTGTCGCGACTTTTCGTTCCGGGGAGTTTAATGGCGCCTTTATGAATTACAGAGATATGCCTCTGGACAGTAATGGCGATATTGATAAAGAGATTTATGGTGAACTGATAACTCACCTGAGAGAAAAAAAGAAAGCCCCGGCTGGAAAACCGGGGCTTTCTTTATGGCCAGCAATCAGGGGCTGTTACTGGTCCTGATTGCTGGTGCTTTCCTGTGGGGTCGCTTTGGCTTCAACTTCAGCCTGTTGTGATGGCTTGGTCTCCGCCTGGGCAGCGGTCGCTTCCGCTTCCTTCTGGCGGCGACGAATCTCCCTGGGGTCGTTGGCCGCACGGGTGCGGGAGCGACGACGGCGGGGGGCGGGTTCTGCCGCTTCCTGGGCTGGTGCTGCAGGCTGTTCCTGTTTAACAGGAACAGGTTTTGCCTCCGGCTTAGCTGCTTCGGCTTTAACTGGCTCGGACTTTATGGCTTCAGGCTTGCTTTCAACCTGGGGCTGGTGAGCCGGTTTGGCTTCCTCTTTTACGGGGTGAGGAGCAGGCACTGGTTTTTCCGCAGGAACAGCCCGTTCCTTTGTTTTGGAGGCAGCAGTATGAGCTTTCTCTGCAAATGTTTCCCGGTTCTTCTGGGGTTCTCTCTTTTGAGACTCTTCAGATAGGTTCAGCGCGCTCTGGGGCTCAGCCCTCTTGATAGTGTCGGGAGCAACAGCTTCCGCCAAGGGTTTGGATATAGACTGTGCTAGTTTCTCCGCAGCTGGCTGGCATGGGGCTTCCTGGGTTACAGGTTTGACCGGTTCAGGGGTTTTCTCCTGGCGGGGTTTTTCTGTCGACTTAGGGGCAATTGGTGCCGGAGCCGCTTCTATTGTCGGTTTCTGTATGGGATCCTTGGTGCTTTCATCCGCAGCTGGTACTGCACGGTCACGCTGGGATGGCCGGTTGCTACGGCGACGGTTCTGCAGGTTGCGGGGGCGACGACGTTTCTCTTCCTGATCTCCGGTGTTGATCGGTTGCTGAGGATGGTTCAGGTCTTCAATCGCAGCGGTATCCTGCTGACGCTCATCGCTGCGGCGACGCTCCTGCTGAGGACGTTCATTGCGTTGCTCGTTACGCTGGCTCCTGCGGGTGTCATTGCGCTGTTCGCTGCGATCCTGGCGGTCACGGCGCTGTTGTCCACGACGCTGCTGACGGTCGTCATCACTCTGAGCGCGGCGTTCGTTGCGCTGCTCGTTACGATCGCGACGCTGTTCGTTGCGAGTGTTGCGATCGTCACGACGGCGTTCGCTGGTACGGCTGGGGCGGCGGTTGTCATCACGATTTCCGCCTTGGCTGCGTTCCTGGCGAGATTTGGCCGCAGGTTCGGGCTTTTCCTCTTCCGGAGCGGAGAACAGGCTGCCAAAGGTTTTGGCAATGGTGCGCAGTAATCCATCGGATTCCCGGGCTGCCGGTGTTCTGGCCGGAGTGCGTTCGGGGGCGGGCTGACTCGGAGTGATATTGCGAACTGCGGCTTCCGGCGCTTTCTGGGGTGCTTTGTCCTGCAGGTATTCTGGAGCTTCCGGTTCAGCGGCGTTGCTTAGATCCAGGCTGCTGACGGGTTCGTCACCAACATGGTCGTCACGGAGACGCTGCACTTCAAAGTGGGGCGTATCCAGGTGTGGGTTAGGAATAATCAGAACCCGTGCGCCGCTGCGCTTCTCGATACGGCTGATGATGTCCCGTTTCTCGTTTAGCAGAAAGGTGCCAACTGCGACAGGAACCTGTGCGCGAATTTCGGAGGTGCGCTCTTTCTGGGCTTCTTCTTCCATCAGTCGCATGATGGACAGGGACAGGGAGTGCACGTCGCGGATAGTACCCTGACCGTTACAGCGGGGGCAGACGATGCCACTGGTTTCGCCCAGGGACGGACGCAGGCGCTGACGGGACATTTCCAACAGGCCAAAGCGGGAAATACGGCCCAGCTGAATGCGGGCGCGGTCCATTTGCAGGGCTTCACGGATCCGGTTCTCGACATCGCGCTGATTCTTGTTGGAATTCATATCGATGAAGTCGATCACGATCAGGCCGCCGATATCCCGCAGACGCAGCTGGCGGGCAATCTCTTCTGCCGCTTCCAGGTTGGTGTTGCGGGCAGTCTCTTCGATATCCCCACCGCGGGTCGCTCGGGCGGAGTTGATATCGATTGAGACCAGGGCTTCCGTCGGGTCGATCACGATGGAGCCGCCTGAAGGCAGTTTCACTTCCCGCTGGAAGGCGGTTTCAATCTGGCTTTCAATCTGGAAGCGGTTGAACAGTGGGACTTCGTCATGGTACAGCTTGATGCGGGTCTTGTACTGGGGCATCACCTGGGAGACAAAGTCCAGGGCTTCCTTGTGCACGTCAGGGTTGTCTACCAGTACCTCGCCAATGTCCTGGCGCAGGTAGTCACGGATGGCGCGAATGGTCACGTTGCTCTCCTGGTAAACCAGGAAAGGGGCTGGGCGGTTCTGGATGGCTTCCTTAATGGAATTCCATACCTGCAGCAGGTAGTTCAGATCCCACTGGAGGTCGGAGGCGTCACGGCCAAGACCAGCGGTGCGTACGATAACGCCCATTTCTGCGGGGATGTCCAGCTGGGCCAGGGCTTCGCGGAGTTGGGTACGCTCTTCGCCTTCGATACGGCGGGAGATGCCACCGGCGCGCGGGTTGTTGGGCATCAGCACCAGATAGCGGCCGGCCAGACTTACCAGGGAGGTGAGGGCGGCACCTTTATTGCCACGCTCTTCCTTGTCGACCTGGACAATGATTTCCTGGCCTTCGCGGATAACGTCCTTGATGCTGGGGCGGCCGGAGCCGGGGTTGCCGGTGAAGTATTCCCGGGAGATTTCTTTAAGGGGAAGGAAACCGTGGCGTTCAGAGCCAAAGTCAACGAAGGCAGCTTCGAGACTGGGTTCTACGCGGGTGATTTTACCTTTGTAGATGTTGGCTTTTTTCTGTTCGCGGGCTCCTGATTCTATATCAAGGTCGTAGAGACGCTGGCCGTCGACCATGGCAACACGCAGCTCTTCCTGCTGTGTCGCGTTGATAAGCATTCTTTTCATGCAAATCCGGTATATATCAGTAGGCGGTCCACTTCATGCTCGATATCTCCTATTATTCGTTCTTCTTTTCATCCTGTGTTTCTACAGGGTCGCACCCCGAAGCTCCTGGCTTGGGGGCTGATCTCGCCTGGGGCGAACCAGATTTCCGGTCTTATCTGTTGCCGAGTCGTTGAGCCCGTATTTTGGGGCTTTCTCAGCGGTAAACGAGTGCCTGAAATCTTGACTATCGAATCGTAATAGGAGCGCTCAAGAGAACTGGACAGCGCTGGTTAGCTCGAAGCGCAGAGGTTATGTGACCTTTGCACACTCTGTAAATTTTGCCTTATCAGGTTATCCTGTTCAGGCGTGCCGCATAATCATGCATAGATCTTGGAACATCAGGATAACATTTTTTCCCTGGCTGTTCCCGAAAGAGTGCTGTTATACGGACTTCTTATCACGTTATTACTTTATCTGCTTCATTTTCATACATAATCTGAAGCATTACCGGAAATATATCAGCTATTCGTAAGTGCTTCAAACTGAGGAAAACTGTTACCATAGTAAGATGATTGATAATGCTTCCAAAGCGCCAGCAACAGGTACTGGTGTGCGTTTTTTTACGGTTGATGAAGATCAGGCCGGGCAGAGGCTTGATAATTTTTTACGAGTGGCTCTCAAGGGGGTGCCGAAGAGCAGGATTTACCGGATTATTCGCAAGGGTGAAGTGCGGGTGAATAAAGGCCGGGTTAAGGCTGAGACTAAACTCCAGGATGGCGATGTGGTTCGAGTGCCGCCGGTGCGGGTGAGTGAGGCGAAATTGCCCGTGGTTCCGGGTATGGATGTGGCACGAAAAATAGAGGCGGCCATTCTGTATGAAGATGACTCCCTGCTGGTGCTGAACAAGCCCAGTGGGCTGGCGGTTCACGGTGGCAGCGGTATTTCCCTGGGAGTGATTGAGAGCCTTCGACAGCTGCGTCCGGACTGCCGTTTTCTGGAACTCGTGCACCGTATCGATAGGGACACCTCCGGGTGTCTGTTGGTGGCGAAAAAGCGCAGTATGCTTCGCCACCTTCATGCCCAGATCCGTGAGCACCATGTGCTGAAGGTGTATAACGCATTGGTGGATGGTCGCTGGCCCGCCCGTAAAACAGCGGTATCCGCGCCTCTGCAGAAGAATGTACTGCAGTCCGGAGAACGGATGGTAAGCGTTTCTCCGGAAGGCAAGCCGTCCCGTACCCGCTTTAAGGTGCTGAAGCGTTATGGCCCCGCGACTCTGGTTGAAGCCAGCCTGGAAACAGGGCGCACCCACCAGATTCGTGTCCATACCCGTCATGTGGGCTGTCCGATTCTGGGAGACAGTAAATACGGTGTGGAGCGGACTCGGATTCTGGCCGAGGAGGTTGGCCTGAACCGGTTGTTTCTCCATGCTGCGAAGGTTGGAATCAATCTGCCGGATGGCAGTTATAAGCAGTTCACCGCGCCCTTGCCTGAAGAGCTTGTGAGGGTACTGAATGGTATGAAGGCCGGTTGATGGTTGTTTTCACCGGCCTGAGTTGAGATAAACGGATCAGTTACTGTTGTGAATGGGTGGAGAATAATAAATGTCCGATAATCGGGAGGTGGAGGACAGCATGGCCTCGGAAGATCGAAAGCTGATTGAAAAGATGCTGTTCAGCGCGGTACAGGAGCAGAAAAGGGCTCGACGCTGGGGAGTTTTCTTCAAGTTTCTTTTTTTTGCCTATGTACTTGTGGGGATAGGGCTGGTTGTTTTCCCCATGAAAGAGGGTAAATCAGCGGCGAAAGAGTATGTTGCCCTGGTTGAGGTAAAAGGTGTAATTGCTGCTGATCGGGATGCGAATGCTGATTCCATTATTACAGGGCTGCGCAGAGCCTATGAGGATCACAAGGTCCGTGGAGTGGTGCTACGTATTAACAGCCCGGGTGGTAGCCCTGTTCAGGCCGGTTACATATATGATGAGATAAATCGTCTGAAAGCGACCCGTGAAGACCTTAAGGTTTATGCGGTGATTTCCGATGTGGGTGCGTCCGCGGCTTATTATATTGCTGCGGCTGCTGATGAAATTTATGCGGATAGAGCCTCTGTTGTCGGTTCTATAGGTGCTTATATGGCCACATTTGGTTTTACCGGTGCCATGAAAAAGCTGGGTGTGACCCGTCGCTTCTACGGTGCGGGTGACCACAAGGCTCTGACTGATCCCTTCCAGCCGGAAGATCCGGTTGCGGCAGAGCATCTGCGCTCCACTGTAAAAAATATTCACGAGCAGTTTATCGAAAGTGTGCGCAAGGGGCGTGGAGATCGCCTGAAAGAGACACCGGAAATTTTCTCCGGCCTCATCTGGACCGGTCAGCAGGCCGAAGCTTTGGGGCTGGTAGATTCCCTGGGCAGCTCCGGTTATGTGGCCCGGGAAGTGATTGGGGTGGATGAAATTGTCGACTTTACCGTAAAGCCTGGCTTTCTGGAGCGGTTTGCCAGCAAGATTGGCTCCAGTGCGGCCCAGGCCCTGGGTGTCAGCCTGGGATTGGAAGGGCCGGTGGTGCGTTGATCCTTCCTTATTATTAAGAGAAAGACTTCTTTGATAATAAACCGTTAGGGAATCTGAAGCCCCTGGTTGCGCAGCAGTTTGGTGAGTGTGATCAGGGGCAGTCCTTCCAGGGCTGTGGGGTCATCCCCCTGCATTTTTTCAAACAGACTGATGCCCTGCTGTTCCCATTTAAAGCTGCCGGCGCAATCCAGGGGCTGGTCGGCCTTTATATAGCGGTGTATTTCATCATTGCTCAACGTCCGGAATAGAACACTGAAAGGAATAACGCAGGCGATAGGCTGCTGCCCTTTGGGGTGAAGGCAGAGTCCGGTCAGAAATGTCACTTCCTGGCCGCTGGCTTGTTTGAGCTGATTAAAAGCTTTTTCTTCGGTGCCAGGCTTGCCCAGTATTTTTCCACTCAGTACGGCCACCTGATCTGAGGCGATAATCAGATCTGCGGAATGATTTTCAGCCACAGCAGCGGCTTTCTCTGTGCTGAGGCGCAGAGCCAGCTCTTCCGGGTTTTCTCCATTCTTCGGGGTTTCATCAATATCCGGGCTGATACAGGTGAAAGGGATATGCAGTCGGGTGAGAAGCTGGCGGCGATAGGGCGAGCTTGAGGCGAGAATAATTGTCATGGTGTGTTTATCAGGGATTTCCGGGTGATGGCCTGTAGCGGGATTGTGCAGGACTACGTTTGAGCGTTAGTCTATAGGGCTAAATCTGTGCAGGGAAATCATGCATTGCATCTTTACACCTGCAATGCATGTCCCTATTATGGCGCGCTTATGTTTACCGGACAGTTACCAAGACATATTTCACCCCGCAAGCTGGCTTATCAGAATGCCATTGTTGAAGGTGAGTTGCCTGTAGCCTCATGCCCCAGGCTGCAAAACATAGTTGCTGATGACCAGACCAGTATTCGGGTCGTCCTGCGTTTTGAAGTTGACCAGCAGCGTCGAATTCTGATCCAGGGTGAACTTGATGGTAGTCTGGCCATGGTGTGCCAGCGTTGTCTTGATGTGGCAGAGATAAATTTTGTTGCCAATGTGAATATGGCAGTTGTGCGGAATGAAGATCAGGCTCGGAACTTACCCGCAAGCCTGGATCCGCTGATCGTGGAGGAAGAAGCTGTTGAGCTTCTGCCACTGCTTGAGCAGGAAGTAATACTCAATCTGCCGGCTTTCGCCTACCACGAAAACGAAGACTGTCATAGTAAGCAGGAGGCGTACAGCACTCTGCCGGAAGGCAGTGCTGAAGAGCTGGAGGTCCAGGAGGCTGCCCAGCGCCCCAGCCCGTTCAGTGTGCTGGCCGGTCTGAAAACCGGCAAGTCATGATTTCAGTAGCCATTTTTAGGAGAGATTTCCATGGCCGTTCAAAAAAATCGCAAAACCCGTTCCAAGCGTGACATGCGTCGCTCCCACGATGCTCTGACCGCTCCTTCCCTGTCTGTGGATGCTGCTTCCGGTGAAACTCACCGTCGTCATCACGTGACTGCTGACGGTTTCTACCGCGGACAGAAAGCCATCGCTGATAAGGGCGAGTAATTCACGCTTTGGGTCAGGAAGCGACCATAGCGCTGGATATTATGAGCGGGGACTGTGGTCCCCGTTCTCGTATCCGGGCCGCGCAGGACGCGCTTTCACGATATCCTGGTCTGCACCTGGTGCTTACCGGTGACTCCCGCTTTATTCGTGAAGAGTTGAAAGCGGGTACTCTTTCATCCGGTCAGAATGATCGCATCACAGTGGTTCATGCTGCCCAGGTTGTGGCCATGGATGATAAACCCTCCAGTGCTCTGCGGCGCAAGCAGGATTCCTCCATGTGGCTTGCAGTGGAGCAGGTGGCCATGGGAATGTCCCAGGCCTGTGTCAGTGCCGGCAATACCGGAGCTCTGATGGCTATGGGGCGTCATCTTCTGAAAACCCTTCCCGGTATTGATCGTCCTGCCCTTGTCGGTCAGCTTCCTTCGCCGGAAGGTGTTGTTCTTCTGTTAGATCTCGGTGCCAATGTTGACTGTTCATCTGAGCTTCTTTACCAGTTTGCCGTGCTTGGCTCCCTGATGATGAGTGAGGTCTATGATGTGTCTTCTCCCCGGGTTGGCCTGTTGAATATCGGGGAAGAGGATGTGAAAGGTTGCGAACGGGTGCGTCTGGCCCAGCAGCTTATCAGTGATAATCAAGAGTTAAACTACTGTGGCTATGTAGAAGGTGACAGGCTGTTTTTCGGTGAGGCTGATGTGGTTGTCTGCGATGGTTTTCCGGGAAATGTCGCCCTTAAGTCCAGCGAAGGTGTGGCGCGCCTGATTGCTCAAAGGCTGCAGTCCGGTGTCGGGCTGACCGGCTGGAAAAAACTGCTGGGCTGGCTGGCTAAACCCTTGGTGGGTATACTTGTCGGCAGTTTCGAGCCCGGACGCTTTAATGGTGCAACGCTGCTGGGTCTGAACGGTGTGGTGGTAAAAAGCCACGGCGCTTCCGATGAGCAGCAGTTTGCCGCTGCTATTGATCAGGCTGTCCAGGCTGTTGATCAGTCCGCCGTACAGAAAATCAACAAACGCCTTGAGGTTATGCTTTAGCTTTTTAGTGGCTTGAGTATGTGTATGCGTCAATGGATGTGTTTTGAGGCTTGATATGCTGTTTGACATGTTGCCTGACATAAAAGCATCACCCTTCTGTTACTTTACGGCAATGTCTGTGCAACATATTTTTACCGATTGAATATTTCGTTTCCCTATAATAGGGCTATTCAGTAACAGGATTTTGCAGAGTCAATGACTTCCAGTATCGCGTTTATTTTCCCGGGGCAGGGTTCCCAGAAAGTCGGCATGTTGTCTGCGATCGCCGAGCAGGAGTCCGTCGTTAATGACACGTTTGTCGAAGCTGGTGAAACCCTCGGTTTTGATCTGCGCGACATGATTCTTAATGGCCCGGCGGAAGCACTGAATGCCACTGAGAATACTCAGCCCGCTCTGCTGGTTGCCAGTATCGCGCTCTGGCGTTTATGGGAAGCCCGTGGCGGTGGGCTGCCCGGGTTTGTTACCGGGCACAGCCTGGGTGAGTATTCTGCACTGGTTGCTGCCGATGTGCTGTCTTTTGCCGATGCTGTACGCCTGGTACGTAATCGTGGTCTTTATATGCAGGAAGCCGTGCCCCAGGGGCAGGGAGCGATGGCGGCGGTGCTAGGTCTTGATGATGACAAGGTGATTGAACTCTGTGCCGAAACCTGCGGTGAAGGCGAAGTGCTTTCCGCGGTGAATTTCAACGCCCCCGGTCAGGTTGTGATTGCCGGTTCCGCGGCAGCAGTTGCCCGTGCTGGTAAAACTTTTTCTGCAGCCGGTGCCCGCAAGGTTATGCCGCTGCCGGTGAGTGTTCCGTCCCACTGCGCATTGATGGAGCCTGCGGCGGCCCGTCTGGAAAAACATCTGGAGGGTATCATTTTGAGCGCGCCAAAAATCCCCGTTGTGCAGAACGTGTCTGCCCGGGTTGTTGAAGATGTTGAGAGTATTCGCGCTAACCTGGTGAGCCAGCTGTCCCAGCCAGTGCGTTGGGTTGAGTCCGTGCGCACCATGGTGGCTGCCGGCGTAACCGGGTTCCAGGAGTGTGGTCCCGGCAAGGTTCTGGCGGGGCTGGGTAAGCGTATTGAGCGTTCGGTGCCTGTTACTGGCATGGAAGATATTTCAGCGTTCCCGGAAATTGGCGGATAAGGCTGGTTGGAGTTTTATGGTTGCCCAGAATGATGGTGACAGTGAACAGTTGAACAAGAGGAATCATGGGCATGCAGCAGGAAATAGCCGGTCTGGCTGGTAAGGTTGCGCTGGTCACAGGAGCCAGTAGAGGAATCGGGCAGGCAATCGCCCTGCGTCTGGGAGCTGCTGGTGCTACTGTCGTGGGTACGGCAACATCCGATGCTGGCGCTGCGGCAATCGCTGAAGTTCTTAAAGAGAACGGCGTGAAGGGTACGGGTCTGCGCCTGGATGTGTCCGATGCGGATTCTGTGACGAGTGTCGTAAAAACTGTGACCACAGAATTTGGCGCGCCGCTGATTCTGGTAAATAATGCCGGAATTACCCGGGATAATATCCTGATGCGGATGAAGGATGATGAGTGGGGCAGTGTGATCGACACCAATCTCGGCTCCATCTACCGTATGAGCAAAGCCTGCCTGCGTGCCATGACCAAGGCCCGGTGGGGTCGTATTGTTAATATCAGTTCGGTGGTGGGCTCCATGGGGAATGCCGGCCAGTCGAATTATGCTGCTGCCAAGGCTGGCCTGGAGGGCTTTACCCGCTCCCTGGCCCGTGAAATAGGCAGTCGCCAGATTACTGTCAATGCGGTAGCTCCCGGTTTTATCGATACCGATATGACCAGGAGTCTGCCAGAAGATCACCGTCAGCTACTGTTGGATCAGGTGCCCATGGGGCGCTTGGGTGATCCGGCGGAGATTGCGGGCGTGGTAGCATTTCTTGCGGGAGATGAGGCGGCCTATATGACCGGTGAAACCCTGCAGGTGAATGGTGGCATGTATATGGGGTAATATGGGGTGTTTGCTTGCGACAAACAGCAAATATTATCCAGTTAAAACTTTACCCGCTTGATATTCTTTCGAGCGTTTATATAAACTACTGTTTCTCAGCGAATGCTGCATGAAACTACAGGAGCGTAACAAGGCATGAGTACTATTGAAGAACGCGTCAAGAAGATCGTTTGCGAGCAGCTTGGCGTTAAGGAAGAGGAAGTAAGCAATGAGTCTTCCTTTGTTGAAGATCTGGGTGCTGACTCCCTCGACACGGTAGAACTTGTGATGGCTCTGGAAGAAGAGTTTGAAACCGAGATTCCCGATGAAGAAGCCGAGAAGATTACTACTGTTCAGGAAGCTATCGACTACGTCGTTTCCCACCAGTAATTGATCCCGAATTTATGAAAAGCCGCACCTGACGCTGTTATGTGCGGCTTTTCTGTGTCTGTAATTTCTGTTTTTATAAATATTAAGCTGCAACAGGACACTGCAGGAGAAAACCTATGATGCGCAGGCGGGTTGTAATTACCGGAGTGGGGGCAATAACTCCGTTGGCTTCCGGGTTTGAGGCAACATGGAAAGGTTTGCAGAATGGTCAGAGTGGCATAGGCGCAATCAATCATTTTGACGCTGAGTCCTGGCCGGTAAGAATCTGTGGTGCCGTTGATGATTTCCAGGTGGGTAACTGGTTCTCCCCCAAAGATGCCCGCAAGATGGATCTGTTTCTTCAGTATGGTCTGGCGGCTTCCATCGAAGCGATCCGTCATTCCGGTCTTGAAATTACCGATGCCCTGAGTCCCCGAGCCGGTGTGGCTTTTGGTTCCGGCATTGGTGGTATTGGCACCATTGAAGAGACCGCCAACCTCCTTCAGGAGAAGGGGCCTCGTCGTGTATCTCCGTTTTTTGTACCGTCGGCCATTACCAATATGGTGGCCGGCTGGCTGTCCATGCAATACAACCTGCGTGGGCCGAATTTTGCCATTACCACAGCCTGTACCACCGGCACTCACTGCGTTGGTATGGCCGCCCGCATGATTGCCTGGGGTGATGCCGATGTGATGGTGGCCGGTGGTTCTGAAAAAGGCTCCTCTTCTCTGGGAATTGCTGGTTTCTCTGCGGCTCGGGCCTTGTCATCCCGTAATGATGACCCCGAAGCAGCCAGCCGTCCCTGGGATAAAGACCGGGATGGGTTTGTGTTGTCTGATGGTGCGGCAGCTCTGGTGCTGGAGTCCCTGGAGCATGCCCAGGCCCGCGGGGCAAATATCCTTGCGGAAATTACCGGTTTTGCCATGAGTGGTGATGCTTATCATATGACTTCGCCCCCCGACGATGGTCATGGCGCAATTCAGGCAATGGCGGGTGCGTTGAAAGATGCAGGTTTGAATGCTGAGGATGTTGATTATATCAATGCCCATGGTACGTCTACTCAGGCCGGTGATATGGTGGAGTCCTGTGCCATTGAGCAGGTGTTTAATGGTCATGCCGGTAAGCTGGCGGTCAGTTCCACAAAGTCCATGACCGGGCACCTGTTGGGGGCTGCGGGAGCACTGGAAGCGGCTATTGTTGCAAAATCTATTGTTGATGGTGTGGCGCTTCCGACCATTAATCTGGATAACCCCGATGAAGGGTGTGTGCTGGATTATGTACCCCATCAGGCCCGGGATATGAAGATACAGCACGCCCTGTCGAACTCCTTTGGATTTGGCGGCACCAATGCTACTTTGGCCTTTTCCCGGTTTGAATTGTAAATCAACAGTTCTGGGTTGTTTGGTTGTATGAATAAGGCAGACGCTCTACAGGCGGATTTTTGGGTGGATGGCTGCCCGGTGGACACTGTGCCTCTGAACGACCGGGGGTTTCAATACGGGGATGGCGTTTTTGAAACCATCCGTGTTGTGGGTGGGCGAATGCCCCTCAAGCCTTTGCACTATGAGAGACTGGTTTTGTCTTGTCAGCGGCTGGCTCTTCCTCTGGATTTATGTGTGTTGAAAACGCAGGTGCAGGGTTTTCTTGCGGGGCGGGGTAACGGCACTTTGAAAGTTATTGTCACCCGTGGCAGTGGTGGCCGGGGCTATAACCCGGCGGGCGCGACAGGGCGCACCGTTCTCGGATGGTTCCCTTTGCCGGATATTTCCCCAGCGTGGAGGGAAGAGGGCATCGAAGTCATGCTCTGCAAAACGCCTCTGGGTCATTCGCCGGTATTGGCGGGAATGAAACATCTGAACCGGCTGGAGCAGGTGTTGGCCCGGGGAGAGTGGCAGGGTACCGCATATGGGGAAGGTCTGGTTTCCGATATAGACGGTTTTCTGATTGAAGGAACAATGACCAACCTGTTTCTGGTAAAGTCAGGAAATCTTGTCACGCCTGATTTGTCTCTCTGTGGCGTGGAAGGGGTTTTACGCCGCTGGTTGATTGATGGTGGAGTGTCGGAGTTAGCTGTTTCCATTGGGAAGGTAGCTCAGAAAGAGTTGTTTTCTGCTGATGAAGTTTTTCTGGTTAATGGCGTTATGGGGGTTCTGCCGGTTCAACGGTGTCAGCAGCATAGCTGGCGGCCAGGGCCGGTGACCCGCACTGTTCAGAATAAGGTGTGCCAGCTTTTTAATGATTAAGCGTTGTTTGAAAATTATTTCCATTTTATTCACCCTTTTCCTTGTTGGTGCCGGGGTGTCTTTTATTTATCTGCAGAATTATCTTGATCGGCCGGTGATTAACGGCGGGGATGTTGTTGTCACTATTTCCCGTGGTGAATCGTTTTCTTCCGTGGCTGTCCGGCTGAATCAGAGGGGTCTGATTGATCAGCCTTTGTTGTTTAAGGCATATGCCCGTGTCATGAAGAAGGATACCGGCCTGCAGGCAGGGGAGTATTTGTTGCCCCAGGGAACAACAGTGATTGAATTGCTGGAGCATCTCTCTTCGGGCGATGTGATCCAGCATGCGGTCACCCTGGTGGAAGGACGCACTCTGGCAGAAAATCTTGAGGAGCTTGAGGGCAGTCGTTTGGAGCAGACGTTTTCTTCTGTGGAAGATACTTCGTTACAGGAACTTCTGGAGATTGAAGCTCCCGGGACGGAAGGTCTGTTCTTTTCCGATACCTACTTTTATGAGGCCGGTGATACGGATGTGACTGTTCTCCGCCGTGCACACCAGCGTTTGCTGGAAGTTTTGGATGAAGAGTGGCAGAGGCGTCAGCCGGGTCTGCCCTATAAAACCCCTTATGAGGCTTTGGTGATGGCCTCCGTGATTGAGCGGGAAACTGCGGTTTCTGAGGAGCGCCCGAGGATTGCCGGGGTTTTTGTCCGACGCCTGCAAAAGCGTATGCGCCTGCAGAGTGACCCCACGGTGATTTATGGTATGGGTGATGACTATGACGGGCGTATCCGTCGCCGTGATCTGAATGCCCGCACACCCTACAATACCTATCGTATTAACGGGCTTCCACCGACGCCTATTGCCCTGGTTGGTCGGGAAGCTATTCATGCGGCATTGAATCCGGCCAAGGGAGATGAGCTTTATTTTGTCGCCCGTGGTGATGGTTCCCATGTGTTTTCCCGTACCCTGCTGGAACATAACCGGGCCGTAAGAAAGTATCAGTTAAACCGGCGCGAGGATTATCGCAGTACGCCTCTGGTCACCAGTGACAGCGGACAGGAGTAATTATGGCTATTCAATCATTCGGTAAGGCTGTCGGTTCCGGTTTTTTTCTGACCATTGAAGGTGGTGAGGGCGCGGGTAAGACCACCAATATCGAGTTTGTCGCGGACTGGCTGACAAAACAGGGTATTGAATTTATCCGTACCCGGGAGCCGGGTGGCACGCCCCTGGCGGAGCGGATTCGCGATTTGTTGTTAACTCCCGGTGATGAAACAGTTGCGCCAATGACTGAGTTATTAATGATGTTTGCGGCCAGGGCCCAGCATCTGGAAGAGGTGATTAAACCGGCCCTTAAGGAAGGCAAACTGGTGCTTTGCGATCGTTTTACCGATGCCAGCTTTGCTTACCAGGGTTATGGTCGAGGCTTGAGTCTTCAGGCTTTAAAAACCCTGGAAACCCTGGTACAGGAAGAGCTGCGTCCGGATATGACTCTGCTTCTGGATATTTCTGTGGATGTGGGTATGGCCCGGGCCAGTGGGCGCGGAGAGCTTGACCGCATTGAACAGGAAAAGAGCGATTTCTTTGAACGGGTGCGGCTGGGGTATATCGATCGCGCTAGGGCTGAGCCTGACCGTTTTGTTGTGGTTGATGCTTCTGCTTCATTGGATAATGTACAAAACACTATCGCTACAGCTTTGCAGCAAAGGGTGATTCATGGGTGAGTCCCGATTATACCTGCCTATGGACTGGCATCAGGAAAACTGGCAGCAGCTGTCTGCCCGTTTCCAGCAGGAGCAACTGCCCCATGCGCTGTTGCTCCGGGGGCAGACCGGTGTGGGCAAACGGGAGTTTGCCCTGGCCTTCGCCCAATATGTGCTGTGTCTGGATAAAACGGATGGCACAGCCTGTGGGAAGTGTCGGGGCTGTAGCCTGAATATTGCGGGGACCCATCCTGATCTTCTATTGATTGAGCCGGAAGAAAGAGGTAGACAGATCAAGGTTGCCCAGGTGCGCAAGATGATCGAATTTACCGAGAAAACCCCCCAGCAGGGTGGGTTTCGAGTGGTGGTTTTGACACCTGCGGAAAATATGAATATCAGCTCCGCCAACGCACTGCTGAAATGCCTTGAGGAACCGGGGCGGGATACCTTGATGCTGCTGGTCAGTCAACAGGTCAGTAGCCTGTTGCCGACTATTCGCAGCCGATGCCAGCAGGTTCTGTTCTCCCGCCCGTCAACGGCTGAGGCATTAAAGTGGCTTGAAGGTTTTGTTTCTGATGGGCAACGGGCAAAGATCCTGCTTCAGCTGGCCGCTGGTGAGCCGGTTACTGCTTTGCGTTATGAGCAGGAAGGTTTGATTGAGCAGCGGGAAACCATGAAAACCGGTCTTGCCGGTTTAAGTCGAGGTGAAATTACACCCGCCGAGCTGGCCCTGGATTGGCAGGGGTTTGATCAGGTCATTGTGCTGGAATGGCTGGGGCTGTGGGTTCAGGAAATGGCCCGCTTTCAGGCCACCACAAGCCAGAGCTATCTTAAAACCGAAGATATGGCCAGAATGCTGGGTTATATTGCCGAGCGTGCGGGGCAGAGAAAGCTGCTTGATTTTCATCAGTGGCTGATTGAACAGCGTAATCTGGCCCTGTCTCAGGTGACATTAAATAAGCAGCTGGTGCTGGAAGCAGTGCTGATCCGCTGGCTGGCGCTGACGGTGTAACTGCATACACTGATAAAAACTGAATATAGATAATAACAAAGGTGAAACTATGGCGGCGAAGGGCAGTATTCTTTCCGTAACCATAAAGGATAAGGCGGTACTCTACTCTGCTTATATGCCGTTTCTGCAGGGAGGAGGGCTTTTTATTCCCACATCCAAGAAATATGACATAGGGGATGAGGTGTTTCTTCGGCTGACCCTGATGGATGAACCGGGCAAGCTGCCTGTTGCCGGACGCGTAGTCTGGGTAACCCCCCTGGGAGCTCAGGGTAACCGGCAGCCGGGTATTGGTCTGCAGTTCACTGATCTGGACGATACCGTGCGCAGCAAGATCGAAACTTATCTGGCGGGTGCTCTCAGATCCGAGCGCCAGACCAATACTATGTAAAATGTCTTTTTATTCTGAGTCATTTGATTGTCTATGTTTATTGATTCCCACTGTCATCTCGACCGCATTGATCTTGAGCCCTATGATGGTGAGCTGGAAGCTGCCCTGCAGGCCGCCGGCCAAGACGGAGTAAGTGGTTTTCTCAGTGTTTGTGTTGATCTGGAAACCTTTCCCGCTGTCCTGAAGACTGCAGAGTTCAATAATGTCTGGGCTTCTGTGGGGGTGCACCCACTGGAAAGCAAGGCAGAGGAACCAAAAGTGGATGAGCTTGTTCGGTTGTCTGCCCATAAGAAGATAGTGGCGATAGGGGAGACCGGCCTGGATTACTACTATGCCGGTGATCGTAAAGAGCAGATGCAGGAGCGTTTTATCACCCACTTGCAGGTGGCTTCCCAAACCCGGTTACCGGTTATCGTTCATACCCGTGATGCCCGTCAGGATACCCTTGATCTGATAGCCTCCCATGGGTGTAAGGAAAGTGCCGGTGTTCTGCATTGTTTTACTGAAGACTGGGATATGGCTAAAAAAGCAATGGATATGAATTACTATATTTCCTTGTCTGGCATCGTCACTTTCCGGAATGCTGAAGCCCTGCGTGATGTAGCAAAACAGGTACCCCTTGACCGCCTGTTAATTGAAACAGACTCTCCTTATCTTGCACCTGTTCCCCACAGGGGCAAATCCAATGAGCCCCGTTTTGTTGCTGATGTCGCAAGATTTCTTGCGGAGCTGAAAGGAGTATCCCTGAACGAGCTGGCTGAAATTACAACTAATAATTTTTATACCCTGTTTTCCAAAGCCAGAGCTGCTGTTTAAAAGTTGCTTGTTTTCTTTGTTTAAACGATTGCAAATTGTCGGCTGGGGCGTATAATGCGCCGCCAGTTGGCCATGAGTGTTTTGCGAAAATAAAGCGAAACACGAATTTCTGAGGCGAGAGCCGGACAGGCAGATGTTAGTTATTTACTGTCTTGAAGTTAAAAGAAAAAATGGTTGACACCGACAGCTTCCAGGGTAAAATGGCGGCCTCGCTGATCGGGACAGCTTCTAACGCTTCCCTCTCTGCTGAAGAGCAGAATCAGCCACTCAATACGAAATGCGCGATTGGGTGATCTTTAACAAAGAATTCAGGCAATTCGTGTGGGTGCTTGTCTGGTGAGAGGAG
>NZ_JBYVJU010000010.1:0-190013 GCF_058147085.1 Parendozoicomonas sp. 209JJ7-1
TAATAAGAACCCCAGTCGGCATATTCAATGAATGAGTCGGCTGGGGTTTTCTATATTCAGTCCTTTTCAATCTGGTCGAACAGCGATGGAGCAGGCCGGTGTCAGGAAGTCAGAATAGAAAGCAGAAAGCTAACTCTTCCAAAACCCAGGAAGAGGCCATGAATGTCGCCAAGTCTATACAGAAGCCGGGCCAGACCAAAGAGCAGACCCGCCTGGTTGCCCAGGGTATTCAGAAAGGTATCGAGCTTTATAAGAAGCAACATAAAGCCAAACTGCGGGAACTGGATAAACAACAGAAAAAGAAAGCACAGAAGGCGCAACAGCTGGATGAGATCCAGGAACCTGAATCTTCAGAGACACATTTCCAGTCTGCAAACATGCTACCGTGGATTCTACTTGGACTCAGCTGGATTGGATTTATTGCCTACTTGGTACAGCAGAACATCTGATTGATAACAGTATTTAATAAAAAAAGGGCACTGAAAAGTGACCCTTTTTTATTGCCCGGAATACCGGATTACAGAGAAACAATATCTGCGATATGCATCAGGTTTCTGTTGATACCAGGCTTACGGCTGATAGCGTCATCGAGAGTGGCTGTTGTGATTGTGTTGTTACGCATGCCCACCATAACGCCATTGTGACCTGTCATCAGCTGTTCGACAGCTGCGACACCCAGTCTGCTTCCTAACACTCTGTCTGCACAGGTAGGGTTGCCGCCACGCTGTATATGGCCGAGTACAGACACTCGAATATCATAATCGGGCAAAAGTTTTTCAGTATCCCTTGCCAGCTTGAAAGTATCACCTAGTTGGTCGCCTTCAGCAACAAGGATAATATTTGATGTCTTGTTGGAAGCCCGGCTGCTTTTTAGCTTGTCCACAATATCCATAATGCCCTTGTCGTCTTCAGGGATAAGGATATCGGTTGCGCCACCGGCAATGCCCGCATTCAGAGCGATGAAGCCGGAGTCCCGGCCCATACACTCAATAAAGAACAGGCGGTTATGGGAAGTGGCTGTGTCCCTGATTTTATCCATGGCCTCTACAACAGTGTTGAGAGCGGTGTCATAGCCAATGGTAAAGTCAGTGCCGTATATATCGTTATCAATGGTTCCGGGAATACCGACAACAGGAATATCAAACTCTGTGGAGAAAATATTGGCACCGGTAAAAGAACCATCTCCTCCAATAACAACCAGTGCATCAATACTATTTTTCTTCAGGTTATCAAAGGCTTTCCTGCGACCTTCCCGGCTTTTGAAGCCTTGGCAGCGAGCTGATTTCAGCATAGTGCCGCCACGGTTGATTATGTGGGCAACGGTGCGGGCATCCATGGGTTGAATCAGATCATCAATCAGGCCCTGATAGCCTTCACGAAAGCCACTGGACTTAATCTTGTAATGGGTACAGGCCCGGACGACGGCGCGTATGGCAGCGTTCATTCCCGGAGCATCGCCACCAGAGGTCAGTACGCCAATATGGTTCAGGTTTTTTCCCATTTGTGTTGTCCACATAGAGTTGTATTTTTACCTGCGTTGCACAATAAGCAGCAAGCAGCCAAGCATCGCACAATTACAATTGATGACTGCAGCTACAGCAATCATCGACCTGGCTACTGGTTTCTGTACAGTAACTCGTTTTGAATGACCTGACACTTGGAAAAATCAATTATGTAGGAGATTTCTTACAATAAATAAAGACACTCTCTTCTTCTTTAGGAAATCAGGTTTCGTTAGTATTTTTTCATCAAGGATGATTTGCGCACAGGGCCGTATAACCCAAGGATGGGTACCCTTAACTGATTCAGTCCCACTATCTGCGCAGGGACTTTCTTTTCTGCTCTCCTTCGCTCTCTTTATTACATCCCGGTTATATTTCTCCTGCTCAGGAAAAGCTACGCTTCTGCGTATTCTGGCGGGCTAGGAAAAGCCCCGTGAAGGAAGGATTATGCTGGACGGGCAGGATATTATCGGTCCGCAGCCCTATGAGCGTTCTATCAATAGGATGTTCCAGTCTTATGCCCTGTTCCCCCATATGACTGTTGAACAGAACGTGGCTTTTGGCGTGATGCAGCTTAAGGTTGTGGAGATTCTAGAAAATGCAGGTGTCACTTGTCTTATGGTGAACCCACCCGGAGAAAATTGTAACTGATTCCTGGTTATCCCATGGCCCGTGCTTCGAGTAAGTGACAGTCGATACTGCATGTGGCTGTACTGCTGCCGTTGTGGAATCCGCATGGCTTTTGTCGGTTACTTTGTCGTTGGATGATCTGGTGATTTCCAGTTTTGTTGCAGGGCAGGGACCAATAACACCTCTCTTTTCAGCTCAAGCAGGTGCGGCAGGCTGTTGTGGGCTATATACCGCATTCATCCCGTCGATCAGGATATGTCCGATGTCATTGCTTGTGCATCATCCACGCCCGTTTTATCTGATATCCATGATCGAGTTCTGGGAGCGTTTTGGCTTCTATGGGCTTCAGGCGGTACTGGCGGTTTATCTGGTAAAAAAGCTGGGAATGGAGGATTCCGAAGCATTTCTGGTCTTTGGAGTTTTTAACGCGCTGCTGTACGGCATGAACTCCTGGGGAGGTTATCTTGGAGACAAAGTGTTGGGGATAAAAGCCACTATGGTGCTGGGGATAGCTGTGTTGTCCAGTGGCTACTTTGGAATGATGCTGGCGGAGGGGAATAAAACCCTGGTGTTTTGTTCTCTGGCCGCTGTTGTTGCAGGAAACGCCCTGTTTAAAGCCAATCCGGCAAGTCTTTTGGCAAAATGCTACAAGAGTGAAGACCCCCGTCTCGACAGTGCTTTCACCTTCTATTACATGTCCATAAACCTGGGTAGCTTACCGGCTATGTATCTGGTTCCTGTTGTGGCCCATCAATTTGGCTGGTCCAATGCCTTCATGTTGTCTGGCATTGGAATGATCATCGCCCTGGTGACATTTTTCGCGATGCGGGCTACGGTGCGGGGAATAGGCTCTGAGGCGGATAAAAAACCACTGACGACAGGTAAGCTGATTTTTTCCGTAGTCAGTACACTGGTTCTGATCGGTTTATGTAGCTGGATTTTACATTATCAGTTTTATGCCCAAGTGTTCCTGATTATTGTTGCTTTTGCTGTTGTTGCTAACTATTTGAGGCACGCCTCACTGATGAAAGGAAATAAACGACGACAGATGTTTGTGACCCTGATCCTGATGCTGGAAGCCACCGTTTTTTTTACTCTTTATATTCAGATGCCGACATCTATTAACTTCTTTGCGATTCATAATGTGGATACAAATATTGCAGGGAACTATATTAACCCCGTAAGTTTTCAGGCTCTTAATCCTTTCTGGATAATTATTTTGAGTCCTGTTCTTGCCAGATTTTATGAGCATTATGGGGCTCAGGGAAGGGATTTAAGTCTGCCTGCCAAATTTGTATTGGGACTGGTGGCCTATGGACTTGGTTTTTTGTTACTTTCAGGCAGCACCTATACCGCCGGTAGCGATAATCTGGTTTCGTCAGGATGGCTGGTTGGAATGTATTTTCTGGGAGCTGTCAGTGAACTGTTGATCAGTAGCCTGGGGCTGGCGATGATAGCCCGATTAATACCCTTTCATCTACAAGGGTTTGTTATGGGCATTTGGCAGTTTACTTTGGCAGGGGCCGCGTTGCTCGGAAGTTATGTCGCAGTATTAACGGCTGTGCCCGGCCACAGACTAACGGCTCCACCTTCAGAGACTTTGATGATTTATCGGAATGTATTCTGGCAGATTGGTTTAGTGACACTGGTGATTGCGTTTTTCTTTATGCTTCTGGTGCCCTTGATGAACCGGTGGATGATGGACTGTCAGGAAGCGTGACAGAAAACGGGCCTGTTGTTTTCTGCCGCGGGAGTGATTATGCCACCTGAAGTCGCTGTGGAGCTTCCGGTTTATTCCAGGAAAGCAGGGCGCTGGAGGTATTCAGATTGAAATACTCATAGCCGAGCACATCATTAATAATTGTTGCAGCACGCCAGGCATTCAGACTGAGCTGGGGTTCGGCAATGCCGTGGCTGTGGAGTCCGGCGTTTACTGCGTAGATGCGCCTGTTATCGGGGCCATTCCACTGTACACGGAAGTTGGCATCCAGGTGGCAGCGGTTATCGTCCGTAAGTTGCAGAAAAGGCTCGAGACTCTCCAGATATGAAGGCAGAACATATTCAAACCCGGTGCAGAGTACAACATAGTCCGCGTCAACAAAGGTATCTTCCTGGTGGAAGGCATCATTCAGCTGAAGCATGTATTTGCCATCGATGCATTCCATACCTGTGAGGGTGCAGTCAGGCTTCATCGTCCATTGAGGTGAAGGTGTGTTCGGTGAAGAGCCGGGCTCAATATAGGAACGGTGATATAGCTCTTCATACATATAAGAGAGATAAGCCGGCGTAATACCATCACTGGCCAGTTTCTGGCGGTCTGTGATCGGCTTTTTCTGTGATTGAGGCAGTTGATGGAATGCTTTCACATAGTCGGGTGTAAAGAACTGGTTGGTGAACGGGCTTTCGTCCAGTGGTGCAAAGTTGGAGCGTCTTGATATCCAGACAATCTCTGTCGTTTCTCCCCACAGGCCGTTCAGGCTGTTCATAAAGACTTCAGCGCCTGTCTGCCCGCCGCCAATAACCGCGATTTTCTTTCCCTTCAAAGACGGAGTGTTGCTGTTGAGAGTGGCTGCATGGAAGCAGGTGTCTCCCAAATGCGATTGTGCGCATGCAGGAATATGGGGCTTTTTACCGGAGCCAAGGCAGATGTTGTCAGCTGTTATACGACTATTATCGGTATGCAGCACAAACTGGTTTTTCTCAAAACTTACTTCCCGTATGGGAGTATTAAAAGAGAGGTTTGGTAGCTGTCCGGCTACCCAGGACATATAAGCTGTAAATTCCTGTCGGCTGATAACAAAAGATTCCAGAGACATAAAGTCGTAGAAGCGACCGGTAGAAACCAGAAAATTCATAAACGACCATGGGCTCGTCGGGCAGACGGGGGTCACCAGGTCTTTCAGGCAGGATGTCTGCATTTTGGCTCCCGGCAGCATTAGCCCGGGGTGCCAGCTAAACTCTTCCTTGCTGTCACAAAATACAGAAGAGTGGCTGGGTATACCGCTGAGAAGTGCGGCAAGGCTGAGGTTAAACGGGCCGGCACCAATGCCTGCCAGGTTAACATGTGTCTCTGAAAGGTTCATGGCTGGGTTTTCCCTGGTTTGAGAGAGCTGTTCAAAGGATTGGAAAGAGGTGTCCCAAGGGTAGGCAGTGGTCGGGAAGTGCTGTCGCCGTAGCCCTGTTCAAAACGTACCCGGTGCAGGCATATGCGCTCAATTTCAGATTTGAGTAAATCAAATGTTCTAAAACGGGGCTGCAGGGCAGGGTTTTCTTCCATATAAACCGTTAAGACATTTCTCAAAATCTGGTAGAAGCGTGTTTCTGTGAACTCTTGTTCAGCCAGTACGGTGGAAATGAAACGAAGCACCGTCACAAAGTGGCCGGTCAGCAGATCATGTACAAGGTAGTGGTCTGGTATTCGTCCAAGGATGTCTCTTGTGTCAGCAGGCAAACCTTCTTGCTCCGGAAAGTGGGATTCGGTCAGTCTCAGGTCGCCCTGAAAGTCCTTTAGCGCTACCCGTGCCGGTACCCAGTTTTTAAGAATCAGAGTGATGTTTTGGCCATGAGCCACAAGCCCAACACCATAGCGGCAAAGAAGGTGATAAAGCGGAATAACAACAGTATCAAACAGCCTGTGCAGCCACTCTTCCGTGCTCAGCCCTGAGAGACGGATATATTCGCTGATAAGAGGGTTGCCTGCGTTGTCCTTCTGAAAAAGGGCAGACATCAGTAGAGAGCGTTCATCTTCTTCCAGATAGCTGGCAACACTTTGTCGCCAGATGCACCCAAGCATTTCCCGGAAACGATATGGGCTGTCGCTAATCTGTTCATAGAGGGGGTGTGGATAAAATGCGCCGGCAGGTTCTTGCAGAATAATTGCGCGACGAGAGGCCAGAATATCGTCGTTGCTGGCAATACCTGCCAGCCATTTCGATACAACTGGTCCCGCCGTAATAAATTGCCCTGGAATGCCCCGGTAGCAGGAGGTATTCAGAATGGTTAAGGGCAGTTTGATATGAAACTGTTCCGGATGCTGACTGTTGGACAGCGTTCGCAGGGATTGCAAAGGGCGCATGGCATCGCCAAATGTACCCAGGTAAATAATATGTCCAGTGGCTAGTTCATTGGCAAAATGTGAAGCCAGCTTGTTAAACCACTGCCAGGGGTGGGAGGGAATGACCAGATAATCATCAAGACTTACCCCCTTCTCCACTAGCAGGGCTTGAATCTTCCTTTGTTCATCCTCCTTTAGAACTGATGTTAACAGGTCGTTTTCGGAATAATCCGGAGAAAGAGCCAGCTTCACGTGCTGACGGCTCAGGGCCAGCCAGACCAGTTGGATATCTGGCGCGCCTTCGGTGGCATAATTATGAAAATCGTCCAGTCCCCAGCCCATTCGTCCTTTGCTGGAGGCGATCTTAGGGTGCCCATCGAGAAAAGCCTGTAGATGGTCATCATCCATCTGCACAAGTTCCTCTGCTGGATACTGGCGCGAGGCCAGTATTTGGTAGTCGGCCATCAAAGTGCTGGAGAGTTCATCCAGAAAATTAGACAGTGTGGCGGCGGACATACCCAGATCTGCCCAGGCATCAATATAAAACTGGCGCACACAGATGTTGTCTGTTGCTGGAATCCGCTGAATACTGCTTGGCTCAATAACCGGCTGCTGCCAGATATTTATCCAGCCTTTGAATTGGTACACGACACCGCTTTGCAGAGTTATCTGCCAGTTGCTATCACCCTTATCTTCGGGAGAGAGAAGCTCTTCCCAGCTTAGCTCGCTGACGGATTTGGCTAGCAGGAGCCTGTTGGCTCTTTCCCAAAGAGTTTTATCGAGACTTGCTGGTATCACAGGCGCACCTCACGGAAGAAAGTCTGCCTGTCGCAGTGAACCAGGGCCGCACGTTTGTGGGGGAAGTCGAACTCTTTTACAAAGTACCAGCTCGCTGGCTTTAGCAGTTTGAGTACCATTTTGTTATCAGCCCTGGGTTCGCCCGATAGAGTCCGGGTGCGGGGATCATCCAGATAGAGGAAGTGGGTGAGGGCAAAGGTCCAGGCCCGGGAAAAGCGGGAGCCAAGGTATTTGCGGTTGCCCACAAGCAGGTGGCTGCCCCTGTCCCAGGGCGTGGAATCGTAATAAGGTGCCAGGCGGTTTTCTGCAACCCAGTAGAATTCCAGATAACCGAAGGGTTCGCCATTAAAGCTCATTAGTACCGGCCAGCTGTGGTTATCTTCCCGCTGTTTTTGAATATATTCCCGTAGCTCTGTTTTGCTTTTATCCAATTCCCAGAATTCAGAAACACGGGGCTGGTTCATCCAGTCATGGAACAGGTTTAGATGTTTGTCTGGGTCAAGGCTTTCAAAACTGATCAGCACATCACTTTTGAAGTCATAACGCTGATAGAGCAGGCCATCAGGCTGGTGGGCACGCAGAGGATGACGGATACCTTTATCGTTGGTGCGCCATACTTCGTTAGCGGTATTACGGGTGCCTCGCCAGTGCCATAACAGTCCGTTCTGGTAAAACGCCGGACGCTCCAGAGTTCCGCTGTTATTGGGCTTTGTTTCTGTGATAAGTGCGTCATGTTCACAGAACCTGCTCAGGTGTTGGACAAGGGCAGAAGACAGGGCGATCACTTCCAGGTCATCGGACCGGGAGAACAGATAATCAGCCAGAGCCGCAAGGTGCAGAGAAGTGGCCATGGATGGCTGCGTACTTTTTTCATCAAGATCAAGAAAAAGACTTTCCGGTGATTCACTTTCCCTGACATTAACTATCAGGGAACCCGACTCGCAGGAGGTTTCAAAGGTTGATGAAGCCAGCAGACCGATTGTTACCGGCGTTGACCTGGCAACAGGAACAGTCACTTCAACATGGGCGCGCATGGTATGTCCTTAAGGTATTTATTAGCTGTTATTGGTGTAAAGAGGGTTATTCAGGGGGTGATAAATCCCCAGAGGGTTATTCAGGGTGTTTTCGTTCAGGGCCTGCAGGCAGCAGAAAAAATTACCTTTTGAGAGCAAGACATCACTGTCAAGCATATAGTCGAGGCAGCTGGTGTCTTGACGTGGGCCTGAGCGCAGCCTTTCCAAAAAGTCGCGCAGCTCGGTCAGCAGGGGTTGTTCATTAATTTCCCCGGAAGAAGAAATTGCACCTACAACGCCGAAAATAGAGTTGATCAGCAGGTAGTAAGTAAACAGGCGGTTCCCCGTCTCCTGTTCAACTCGATGCTCGGTATATTCCTGTTGTGCAGGGAAGTCATCCCCCAGCAGTTTTTGCGCGACAGGGCTGAAGCCGGTGCCCTGGCAATCTCGGAAGAACGAGGCGGTGGGATACCCGGTGGCCATATCCAGCAAGAGGTTTTGCTGGTGGGCACCAAACAACAGGCCGTAGTCTGCCTGGGCAATGAGCAAGGGTTCAGCTGTAATTTTCAGGAATTTTCTGAACCACTCCCGGGCGCAGGCTTCAAAAGGGCGCTGTTCGCTGATTGAGAGAGAGCGAATCCTGTTAATCAGACGGCAGTGTCCGTTGGGGTTGTCCTGGGTCAGGGTTGCCAGCAGCTCTATATGGTCATCCTGTCCTTGTGGAAAAGGGTTTTCCCTGGCAATAAACATGGTCTCAGGCAGGGTGGAACCACCCTGTCCTCGGATGGCTCCATGTGCTGGCTCTCCAAGCACGCTGAAGAAAGGGTAACGTGCCTTGAATTCCTGTCCCGGCGCGGATGAATGCAGCACTTGATAAATCTCTTTTCCCCGCTCAACTTCTTTGGGTAACAGGTGTCGTACAGAGTTGGTTAACTTTACGCTGAGAGAGAATTTCAGCATCCATGAAGAGTGTGCTGCGTAAATGGAACGCATGGAAGATGTCGCTCTCCAGGGGGAGCCTGCCTGCCCAAAATCAATTATTTCCCCTTTGTGGATAAGCCCGATGATTTCAGGTTGTTTTCCCCATTGGCAAGCTTGCCAGGGATGGGCAGGAAATACGGAGAACTCCTCTGGTATCTGTGCCAGAAACTCAGAACTAAGGAGAGGGTCTTCATCGATCAGTTGTCGTGTGATTTCGTTACAGCGTAGTGAGTAGACGCTATCTGCGGCGAAATGTTCATTTTTCACAGCAAACCAGTGCAGAGAAAAACTCTGGTTAAATTCAGGAGAGTACAGATAAGTATCCTGAGGGTTCATCCCGGTTCTGCTTTTGGGAACCGGGTGTACAGAGTGACCGGACAACAGCGCCTGTTCAGATTCAGAGAAGTGCGTCGGTTGATGGTAAATCTGAACAAGCTCTGTAGAACGAGCCTCCAGAGCCTGATGGGTGTTGTGCAGGCTGTTGGTGACCCTTTCCAGAAAAGAGTGAATCTCCTGTTTAGAGAGATTCTTTTCTTTAGAAAGATTGATGGTTACCAGTTCTACAGCGTCAGAGAAAGATATTCTGAGGAGTGAACCGTCTGGCAGTTGTTGCCAGAGTGGCCGAGAGAACTGATGGCGCCCGGCATAGCCACGATGTTTCAGGTTCAAGACCAGACAGCCATGCTGCCCATTCAGGGGGATTTCAATGGCCTCTTTCCCGGCAGTATAAACCCATTTCCATCCCTGCCACTCCCTGAGCAGGGCATTGAAAAAACAGTTTATTGCCAGTTGTTCTGCAGCGAATGAGGGACGCGACTGCACAGGTACTCCTTGGTGTTTGGCTATCCAGGGAAAGTGAAAATTATTCGTGTTTTTGTAAATGATAATTGTTATCATTTACATTATGTGCAGTTATCGTTCATGATTTCAACATTTCTTAAGAAATGTGTTTGCAGAAGTGTGGCTTGTGCAGGGTTGGTCGTAACCTGTGCCGTACATCAAAGGCGGTGATGGATGAAAAATAAATACGAAGACCGACTGCATCGTATGACTTTCAGGGGAATGCTGTTTTCCGTTGTACTGCAAGGCGCTGGACAGGTAGCTATGCTGGCCAGTTTGCCCTTGCTGGTACAAACGACAGGGTTCAGTTACGCGTCACTGACAGCGGCATTGTCCACAGGGATGGCCATGGTGTTTGTATCAGCGCCATTCTGGGGAAATCTGGGAGACCAGATTGGAAGGTTAACAGTTATTCGTTTGTCCCTGCTGGCTATGGTTGCGAGTCATGGCTTGTTTGCTGTTGTTGTTATTATGGTCAGTCAGGGAAGCCTGGAAGCCACCATCGGCCTGATTTTGATTTTTGTTTCCAGAATTCTGTATGGATTGTTTGGGGGTGGATTGTACCCCTCTGTTCAGGTATGCCTGATGGAATCTGTATCACCGGATAATCACTTGAAGGCGTTAAGCCAGGCATCGGCCGCTGTCAATATAGGGCGCTTAGTCGGGCCTGTTGCCGGCTTTGTCGCGATCAGTTGGGGAGTAGAAGTTTTTCTGGTTTGCCTGACAGGGCTGCCTTTGGTCTGTCTGGCGATGATGTGGAGAGGTAAAAATACTGCAAACATAACTGCTCGAATGTCGGATAAAGGGCAAGAGAAACAGGCACCTCTTTTGACTTTGTGGACATCTGCTGGCTGGATGTTTTGTATTGCTCTGTTGGTGACCGGTGTGTTTGGTGTCCTGCAATTTAGCATTGGACCTTTGTTGCAGGAGCGGCTGACTCTTTCGGCTGCCGATGCCACAGAGCTACTATCCTGGTTGTTGATGGTGTTGTCCGTCATCTCTCTTGTTGTTCACCTGCTGTATAGCCGCTTTTCTCCCGCATCTTATGTTCTGATGATGCGCTCAGGATCAGCCCTGTTACTGGCTGGTTGTACCGCTTTAACCCTCTCCGGGCATTTATGGGGAATAGTCGCAGGATTAATACTGTCGGCGGTTGCAGTCGCTCTGGTTACGCCTGCTTACACCGCGTTGGCAGTTAGCCAGGGAATGAGCCGAAAAGGGCGGATTACCGGATTACTGAGCATGATGCATACCGCTGGCTACAGTATCGGAGGACTGATAGCGGGTATCACGATGACACTGGGGGCGAGTCATGTCGTGCTGGGAGCAGGGTTGCTAGCGCTGCTGGTGTTTCTGGTTGTGATGCTGGTTATTGATGATGAATCTGGTGTTCCGTTATCGGGTTCTCAAATAACAAATAGTTAAATAAAAGAATAACGCTGTATCTGGAGTGAGTGTGAACGCTATTCGAATGGAAGGCTGGCCTGTTGTTGAAGTGGAATTTGTCAATCCGGCCAGCGATGAAGAAGCACGACAATGGATGAATGATGTTGATGAGCTGTTAGACAGGGAACAGGTATTCAGCATGTTGATTTATGCCCGGCCTAACAGTCAGTTTTCTCCCGAAGCCCGCAGAGAGCTGGGGCTGTGGTTTAAAGATAGGCGGGCTGTTCTGGCAAAGCATTGCGCCGGTATTGCTCGACTTGTGGATAGTGATGAGCATGGGGAACGGGTCGCCGGCGAAAAAATGCAACAGGCAATGCCTTTCCCGATGATGGCAACAACAACTGTTGAAGAAGCAAGAGCGTGGATAGATCGGATTATGAGCGAATTCTAATCATTGTATTGAATTCATAAATAGTAATCATTATCATTTGCAATCTAAAATAATTCCTCTCCCGGGCCGTATATGGAAAAGGCGTCGTTTGTCCTCAAACATGTGTCTTATGATACAGAGGAATGCAGGATACTGAATAACCTTGATCTGGTTATTCTTGAGGGGCAGATTACCGGGATTGTCGGCCCCAATGGTTCAGGGAAAAGTACGCTGCTGAAATTGCTGGCTGGCCTGGAACCTCCTTCTGCTGGCCTGCTCTCCATTGGAGATAAGTCCCTTCAAAGCTGGAGCCGTAAAGCTTTATCCCGTGAGCTGGCCATGCTTCCCCAGCATTCTCCAACCCCGATGGGAGTATCTGTCAGAGAGCTCGTTGCCTGTGGACGGTTTCCCTGGGTGGGATCTTTTGGTCGATTAAAAGCTAATGATATTCGTGCCATTAATGAGGCGATTGCGAGAACGGGTCTTGAACAGCTGGCAGACCGGGATGTGAATCACCTTTCCGGCGGAGAACGGCAACGAGCCTGGCTGGCGGTGGCTCTGGCGCAGGAAACCAGAATTCTTCTGTTGGATGAACCAACATCCTGGCTGGATATTTCCCACCAACTGAAGCTGGTAGAGATTGTTCAAACCCTGAACCGGGAAAAAGGCGTCACTGTTATCTGGGTTCTTCACGATTTGAATCAGGCTGCCCAGTACAGTGATCAGCTGGTTGTGCTGAAAAATGGTGGGCTGGTTCGTCAGGGTGTTGCTGCTGATGTTGTCGATGGTGATTTGCTCAAATCCGTATTTGGCGTAGAGGCGCGACAGGCCAATATTGAATCAAGCGGACAAAAAATCTGGGCTCCCCTGCTTGAAAGTGAACTGATTGGTGAGAGTAAAGTAACAACTATCGGGAAGAGTGCAGGAAGGAAAGAGGTCGCATGAATCGCGTAGTCGTTATGGCATTAATGATGCTGACAGCCTCCTTTTGGGCAAAGGAAGGCATTTCTGAAGAATATACTCACGACTATGGCACTGTATCTCTGAAAGAAACACCTGTGCGTATAGCAGCACTGAACTGGACCCAGGCAGAGTTTCTGCTGACTCTGGGCATAACTCCTGCAGGCCTTACAACTGCTAAAGGTTACCGTTACTGGCAGTCTGATAACCCTCCTTTGCCGGATGGTGTAACAGAGTTGGGCCACAGGGCAGAACCGGCGATGGAAGCCCTGTGGGCGTTAAAACCCGACCTGATTCTTGGTTATAACTGGCGACATGGTCGTTTGTATAAGCGTTTGCAGGAGATTGCTCCTACGGCGCTGTACCGGCAATACCCAACACCTGAAGATCCCCGTAATTACTTTGCCCGTATGCAGGATAATTACCGTTCTGTTGCCGCTTTAGTGAATAAAGAAAAGGTTGCGGAAGCTCAGTTGGCAGAATTAAAGCAGGTGCTGTCAGAGGCCCGGGCAGAAGTTGAACAAGCGGGGCTCAGCGGAAAGAAAATTCTTGTGGGTAAGTTTGTAGGTATGGGGCTTGGCCTGAGAGTGTATGGCGAAGGCTCTCTGGTTGGAGCTGTGCTGGAACAGCTGAACCTTGAGAATGCCTGGACACGAACCCTGCCCGGCCGTGATTTCTCCCATATTGATTTGCTGCAGTTGCCATTGATTGGTGATGCCAGTCTGATAATTGTGGGAGATATAAAAGACGAAGCCCGCACAATAGTTGAATCTCCGGTGTGGAAAAATCTGCCGGCGGTAAAGGAAGGGCGTATTTATCGAGTACCGCGACTTTGGAATTATGGGGGGCCGTTATCTGCACAGCGAATGGCTGAAGCTTTTGTGGATAAGCTAATGGAAGGAGCGGACTCTTGATCCAGCAAAAAGCTCTTTCTCCGTTTACTCCTCAGTTATTATTGCTTGTCACCATTGTGATGGCAGTGGCTTCCCTGAAAGTCAGCCCCTATACCCTTAGCCTGAGTTTGTTCTGGAGCGAGGAAAACTCCATCGAACAGCTGGTGCTGAATACATTACTGGTGCCCAGAACCCTTATGGCCCTGCTCTGTGGAGCCGGGCTGGGGATTGCCGGTGTTCTGATTCAACAGGCGACTCGAAACAGTTTTGCCAGCCCTGCAACCCTTGGAGTCAATGCCGGAGCATTGCTCGCAACGATAATCGGCATAGTTGTGTTACCTGAGTTTATGGCTGGCTACGCTATTGTTGTGGCATTTGCAGGAGCCTTGCTGACGACATTTCTGGTACTGAAACTGGCGCGGATGATCAGTGATTCCCCGGTCAATCTTGTGCTGGTGGGCATGGCAATGACTCTGGCTTTAGGAGCCATCAGTGCTGGATTAATGATGTTCTGGGAAAACAGCCTGGAAGGCTTGTATGCCTGGGGTGCCGGTAACCTGGCTCAGCATGATATGTCCGGAGTAAATCGAGTATGGCCGGTTCTTTTGGCTCTCGCGGTTGTCAGCTGGATGCTGGGTCGGGCTCTTGATCTGGTTGAACTGGGCGAAACCATGGCAAAAGGGCTTGGGGTTAATGTCAGCCTGATTGTTAATGGTTCTTTGGTTGTAGCGTTGCTTCTGTCGTCTATGGTGGTGAGTGAATTGGGAATGATCAGTTTTGTCGGACTGATTGCGCCGTCTATCGCCAGAATTCTTGGTTTTCAAAATACCCGTTCACGTATTCCCGCTGCTGCATTGATTGGTGCAGTAATGCTGCTTAGTGCAGATATTCTGGCCCGACTGGTATCGGGAACAGATTACAGCCTGCCCGCCGGGGCCATGACAACAGTGATTGGCGCGCCGTTTATGATTTATATGCTGACCAGAAAAACCAGAGGGTTGGGTCAGCTTCCTGCTCCGGGGGAAACCGGAATTCAGCCGTTGTTAAAGCTCTCTGCGTTCCCTGTTCTTATTTTTCTGACTGCTCTGACTTGTGTGATTCTCTTTATCGCTTTAGGGGGAACTGATTGGCTTCAGTGGTTGGAGTTAAGAATGCCACGGGTTGCGGTCGCGGCTTTCTCTGGCGTTATCCTCGGTATTTCTGGCCTGATTCTGCAGACTCTTTTAAAGAACCCCCTGGCAAGCCCGGATGTTTCCGGTTTAACCACGACAGGAGTTTTATTCGCCGTTCTTGGTGTTGTACTGATTCCGGGAATATCGTCTTTGCAGCTAGTGGGTGTGACTCTGTTTGGCAGCTGCGTAGCACTGCTTCTGCTGTTTGTTATTGGCCGTTTTACCGGTTTTCAGCCCCAGCTGTTTGCTTTAACAGGGTTATGCCTGTCAGCCCTGGCCGGAACTTTAATTAATATTGTTCTGGTGCTGGGCAGTAACCAGTCCACAGAGGTTTTGGTTTGGCTTAGTGGTTCGACCTATCACAGCAATCTTGGCAGTGCTCTGGCCTTGGGTATTTCTGCAGCTGTGTTGTTAGCTGTTTCCATTATTTTCTGGCGGAAACTTGATTTGTTAAGCCTTGGTCAGACTTGGGCTGGCCTGCTTGGAGTACAACAGTTACCGATAATGGTGACGCTGATGGGGGCAATTGCCATTGCCTGTTCCCTGACCGTATCCGTTGTGGGTGGAATCTCTTTTGTTGGTCTTATGGCTCCGCATATTTGCAGGGTTATCGGGCTGACCAGTCATCGTTACTTAATACCGGCCTCTGCCATAACCGGAGCATTGCTTCTGATGATTGGTGATTGGCTTTCCCGGACTCTTCTGTTCCCCTTCGAATTACCAGCTGGCCTGGTGGTGTCGTGTGTTGGAGGTTTTTACTTCATCACACTTCTGCTCACTGGAAAGTATATTCGACGACGCTGACTTTCTAATAAAAAATCATTAAATGCACTGCCTGAACCAGTTCTGCAGGAAGCAGAGCGAAATAACTACAGGGAATTATTGAGAATGATAAGCACTAAATCATAATAAGGATAAGGTTCAATGAACACACACAAGATTACGCCACTGGCTCTGGCTGTGGGTATGGCTCTGTCTGGGCAGGTACAAGCCGCTCAGTCTAAGGTTGCTGACACAGTAAAGCTGGAACATGTGATTGTTACCGCTACCCGTGCTGAAGAGAATATCTCTTCTATTTCCGGAACGGTTCAGGTGATTGATGGTGCTTCCCTGCGGGAACAGATTCAGCCTGGCCTGAAGCTGTCCGATGCCCTGGAAAAACTGGTTGCCGGTATGGGACCGAGTACCCAGACGGCCACTGACAGAACCCAGAGTCTGCGTGGGCGGAGAGCGTTGATTCTGATTGATGGTATTTCCCAGCAGGATAACAGGCAGATCAGCCGTCAACTGAACTCTATTCGCCCGGAAAATATCGAACGTATTGAAGTAGTATCCGGTGCCAGCGCAATTTACGGGGGCGGAGCGACAGGCGGTATTATCAATATTATTACCAAGACTCCGAAAGAAGGTATTAACTTCGCTTCTGAAGCTGGTATCAAGATTTCTGATGGACGACTGGGTTCTTACACTCTGAACCAGAGCATTAATGGTCGTCAGGGTGGCTTCGACTTTTTGGTAAGTGGCACTTTTGAAAAGCGGAACGGTATTTTTGATGCCGACGGTAAGCGGGTAAATCCTGATCCTTCCCAGGTCAGCCGTATGGACAGCAAGACCAAAGATGCTTTGATCAAGCTGGGTTATGAATTTAATGAAGGTCAGCGTCTGGAAGCGGATATTCAGGTTTTCCGGGATAAGATGGATACGGACTATCGCCCGAACTATGGAGATAACTTGTCATTTCTGGGGAATAGAAATGCTCCCATACAGCCGCCGGTAAAAGGCTTGAATCTTAGTACCCAGCCTTTTACAAACCGGAATAGCTTTAGTTTAGCTTTTAAGGATGCGGACTTCTTCGGACAAAATCTGATAGCTCAGGCTTATTACCGTGAGCGTGAAGCACGTTACTACCCGTATGCATATGATTTCCGTGGGGCTGTTGATGGTGTGGGCAAATTAATAGCGAAAACTTTGCTTGATAGAGGTATTCCAGCTGCGTCTATCCCAGCAATTTATAATAAACTTAGCGACTCTGTTAAGAATGATGTGGTTATTAATCAATCCACGTCCAAGGCTCAGGTTTATGGTCTGAAACTGGTTCTGAGTTCTGATATTACAGATACATTCAAAATCTCCTATGGTGCTGATTACGATGTAGATAAAGGCAAGCAGCTGGCTCAGGGCTTTGATGGTGTTGCTTTCACCAACAGCAATGGCAAAGAGTTGAAGCCACAGGGAGCTAAATATCACTATGGTCCTGATGTTACAGCGAAAACCTTTGGCGCATTTGTGCAGGGCTCATACGATGTACTGGAAGACTTGACCGTGAATGCCGGAGTAAGGCATGAACGTACAAAACTGGATATCAGCGACTACAACCCCATTGCAGAAACTTTCTTTATTCCTGTTTATAGCCAGACTCCCTTTGCACCAGCTTTGGGCGGAGCACCACTTCCCAAGGTATTTACCCCCCTGAAAGGAGGACATAAAAAGTACAAGACCAATATGTTTAATGCTGGTGTTGTCTATCGCTTAACCGAAGAGCAGGAAGTTTTTGCGAATTACTCAGAAGGTTTTGAGGTACCAGATGCTTCCCGGATACTGAGAAACGCATTTTCTGATAAAAGTGTTTTAGCCAGATTGCATGCGTTGAACCCCAGACTTATTCCAGGTAGCACTCCAACAAATCTGGGAAAAGTGAATCTTGATGCTATCAAGATCAAGAACTATGAACTGGGTTGGCGTGGTAACTTCGCTGGATTTAACTCAGCAGTTACCGCGTTCTATAACGAATCTGATAAGACCATCGCGTTTGCTCAGAACTTTAGTGTTGACCTGTTGAACCAGAAAAAGAAAGTCTATGGTATTGAAGCATCCGGTGATTACTTCCTGACTGATAACTGGAGTATGGGTGGAAGCTATGCGTTCACAGAAGGGCGTAGTTACTACAAGGAAATCCGCAAATGGCTTGACTTGCAGGCCGCTGATATTTCTCCCGCAAAAACCACAGCGCACCTGACTTATGAAGAGGAAGGCATGAGTGTGCGTCTACAGGCCACCAGTTTCGCAGATTACAACAAGGGCAAGAATTTCAGCGCTACCACCAAAAAAGTGAGTGATCGCAAGATCAAAGGTTATACAACCTTTGATCTGTTGGCATCTTACGATCTGCCTGTGGGCACTATTAAAGGTGGTATTACTAATCTGTTAAACCGTGATTACCAGACAGTTTACAGCCAGTGGGCTCGCCAGACCTATGATGGTCTGAGCGCAGCTAAGGCTGAAGGGCGTGCTTACACCCTCAGCTATCGGGTTGAGTATTAATAAATGTTGTTTATAGCTGGTGTAGCCGGAACTTCTTCTGAAGTAACCGGTGTACCAGCTTTCTTGGCAGCCAGCGGGCCATAAATGGGAATGCTGAGCTGCCATTGCCGTAACGCAGAATCTGTGGATATTTTCCGCTTTCTACAGCTTTTACAATGGCATCTGCCAATCCTTCAGCCGGAGAAGGATTGTTCTGGGAAGCTTTGGCCCGGGCCTGCAGTGCGCTGTTAATAGACTGGTAGAGAGATTTCTCAGGTAGAATATCCAGGGTTTTAGAGGCGTTATCGCCAAAACTGGAGCGAATTGCTCCTGGCTGTACATCGATCACACCAATACCCAAAGGTTGCAGTTCCATTCGCAGAGCTTCTGTCATAGTGCTGAGTGCGGCTTTGGACGCACAGTATATACCAGAGAAGGGTGTCGTCAGAATGCCCGACACGCTGGTGATATTAATAATAAGGCCACTGCCTTGTTTCACCATTGCCGGTACCAGCTGCTGTGCTAACGCGACAGGAGCAAAAGTGTTGGTATCAAACTGTCTTTTTAATGTTTCTTCCGGGCTTTCCGCCATCGGACCCATGGCACCGTAGCCGGCATTGTTGATCAGAATATCTATCCGACGGTGTTTCTGGAGAATCTGCTGAACGACAGCTTCTCTCTGTTCAGCTGAAGTGACATCCAGGGTGGCGGTGTTGATGCCCTGTTCAGACAGCTCGGAAAGTGCTTCGATCTTTCTGGCCGTTGCCCATACGGTATAATTTTCCTGATGAAAAGCCAGGGCGAGAGCACGGCCAATGCCTGTTGAGCAGCCGGTGATCAGAACGATTTTCTGCATGGCAAGACCTGTTGTTATTGTTTTACATGGTGGTGGAGAGTTCTGACGGAGAGGTGGCCTCCGCAGTTTTTCCAATATAGTGCACAGGCACCCGCTTTATATTGCAGAATATTTCATAGGAAATTGTTCCGGCATGGTGCGCGACTTCTGTCGCTGGAAGGTTCTTTCCCCAAAGAGTCACAGTGTCGCCTAACTGCGCGTTGGGAATATGGTTGAGATCGACGCTCAACATATCCATGGAGATACGGCCAAGAATACGGCTGCGCTGGCCATTCACCAGTACCGGAGTTCCGCTGGGGGCGTGGCGAGGGTAACCATCGGCATAACCTATGGCCACCACACCCACCTTCATAGGACGATCTGTAATAAATGTACTGTTGTAACCTATGGGCATGCCCGCTTCCAGATTGCGAATGGCAAAGACTTGTGAAGTGAGTTCCATTACTGGCCGTAGCTTTGCAGCCTGCTCGTGTGGTTCGGTAAAAGGAGAGGAACCGTACAGCATCAGTCCCGGGCGAACCCAGTCACCGTGGGCCGCTGGCCAGTTTAGGATGCCGGCGGAATTACACTGGCAGATTTCCTGGTTCATGTTTTGGGTGGAGTTGTTAAACAGGGCGATCTGCTCCAGTGTTCGGTTGTTGTCTGTTTCGTCGGCACTGGAGAAATGGGTCATAAAGACAATGCGGTTTACGCCGTGGCACTGGCTGAGTGTGGTATAGGCATCGGGGAATTCTTGTGGCATAAACCCTATCCGGTGCATGCCTGTATCAATTTTCAGCCAGATATCCAGGGGCTGCCCCTGCCATTTCTTTAGAATTTCGACCTGCTCCATCTGCTGAACAACGGCAGACAGCCGGTAGCGCTCCATAATCGGCAGTTCATCCTTGCCGTAAAAACCTTCGAGCAAAAGTATCGGGGATTGAATACCGGCTTCCCGGAGTACAATGGCTTCCTCTATACAGGCGACGGCAAGGCTGTCGACCTTCTCTTCTTCCAGTACCTGGGCAATGGGAATTGAGCCGTGCCCATAGGCATTTGCCTTAACTACTCCAATTATCCTGCTTCCGGTCAGGTTGCGTGCCAGAGCGAGATTGTGGCGCAGTGCAGAGAGGTCTATCGTAGCCTTGGCTGGGCGGCTCATCTTAGAGGTGACTCCGGTGAGTGAATCATGAAACAATACGCGTCTTTTTTATCATGATCCTGCTCTTGTTGGGAAATTCCGTGCTGAGAATAGGTATTCTTTCGGCACGTTTTGGCAGTGTCATGGTTCTCGCGCCTGAATTATGTGTGTGCGCTATTATGAGTAGCTGTCTCTCCCATGGCAGCACCATTGTCGTTGATTGTTTCATCTCATGAGAAACCGGAAAGAAATAACCCGGCAGCTGGATCGCATCGACCGGAATATCCTACGTATCCTGCAGGAGCAGGGTCGCATCTCATACGTTGACCTGGCGGATAAGGTTGGCTTGAGTACTACGCCCTGCATGGAAAGGGTAAAGCGGCTTGAGCGTGAGGGTGTGATACAGGGCTATAGTGCCAGATTAAACCCCGAATTCCTGGAAGCCGGCCTGCTGGTTTTTGTGGAAATCAGTCTGGAAACCAAGTCTACGGATATTTTTGACGAATTCCGTAAGGCGGTTATCAGCCTGCCTAATGTATTGGAGTGTCATCTGGTTTCGGGCAACTTTGACTATCTGCTCAAAGCCAGAATATCGGAAATGGCATCATATCGGAAACTGCTTGGCGACATTCTGCTGAGAATGCCTGGCGTGCGAGAGTCGAAGAGTTATATCGTGATGGAGGAGGTTAAGGAAACCATGAATCTTCCGATCAAGGAATAAGCCCGCCTGTGTAAGAGCCTGTCCATGATCTTTCGTTTTCCACGATAAGATTGTGCACAGGCTTTTCTTCAGAGTTTCCCCACACACAGAGCTACCGTTTATGTGCAGGTAAAACTCTGGTCAATCCAATCAGAGCTTCACCATTTTGTTGTTTGTATTTCTTGAAATTATCCATGGTCACAATGCCCTCTACCTGCTGGGAAGGCGTAGCAGCCACTTTGGGTAACGTTGCAGTATAGAGCTCTTGTTCCCCCGCTCTTACTTTGGGACTCAGCCAGAGTGCGACCATATGAAAATCTGCAGGGTTTGTTTCAGACAAGGAAACAGTCAGGATAGAACGTGCAGTTTTATTTTTTTGCTGAAGAGCAAAGTGATGTGCAATATGTATGTTATCTGTACCAAATGTTCTTGGCCTGCTTTGAGGTTGCGAAGCAAAGATATCTTTGTTCACTGCTACGACCTGATGGTTGTTGTTCGAACGACGTAACAGGTTAAATAATCTGGTTTTAACATAATCCTGAAAATCATTAGAGTAGCCAGTCAGGATGCCTTGAAACTCTTGAGGCTGGAAAATATCAGTAATGATATCTTCGTTCCATGTATATGTTGCTCCAGCATGTCCTGGGTCGATTGTTGAATACTCTGGCTCATCTGATAAACGCCTTTTTATTACCGCCCAATAGTCCCTTATTTTTGACAGGCTGTCTTTATTGTTGAGGCTGGAGGATAAGACAACTTTAAAACTGACGGATAAATAATCCACTTCAGCTTTCAATTGTTGAGTCAGATCAGGTGAATAGTTGGTACCTGATGCGACAAGAGGGCAGTCGTCTGCTCTCCAGTCTTTTTTTATCGCTTTATCAAAAGACTCGGCTATGTATTTGGATAAAGTGCTTCTTTTCTCTATAGCGTCTTCACTGCCCCCAACAAATTCTTCTGTAGCGGCTATGTATCCAGCCAGGATTTCATCAGGAAAGCTTCCATCAGCCTCAGGTCGTTTTCCATCCTTTTCTGCCAGTGTACTTGCATATTTTTGAACAGCCTTGTTGTACCAGTCAAAGAGTGAAAAAACAGGGACAAGGTCTGCGTGCAGATGTAATGACAGTAAAAAGAGTGCCGTAAGCGAAGCTGTTTGACGAAATATATTTTTAAATAAGAACTTCAGATCTTTCATTTAGACTCTCCTCATCATTTGTGTCCCATGAAAGTAGTTGAAATTCTGAACACGAGACAATCAATGCCGTGGTCCTGAATTACTGCCTCACATCAGTCCAGGAAGCGGAACCATGACAAGTACAGAGTTCACGCAGAAAACCGTCAGGTTATGTAAACCAAAACAGGGGAGTAAGGGCTGATAATCACGGTTTTAAAACTTATTTGACAGCAGTAATTACATTGCCACCAGGCAGGTGGTATGTGGTCTGGGCGTTGCTATGAGGGTCGTGGCCGTCTTTACCCATAATCATGTTGGGTATGATTTCGATTATTTTTTCCCGGCAGAAGCTGCAGTGAATCTCCCCGTAGTACGCATGCAGGCCGTTATCTTCCAGTAGCCGCAGTACTGTGCTGAGGTTAGGCGCAAGCATGGCGCGCCGGTTGCGTATCGAGATGATGTCTCTGCCGGCATTGGTTACGATATTGGCCAGGTCTTCGTAGGTTTCGTTCCAGTCACCGGGTTTGGGGTCTTTACTTTTCTGGAACTTGCCGAGGCTATAATCCGGGCAGATGCTGCCGGGCTCATAAATATCATAGGGTATCATTTGCAGCATTCTGTTGGTGGAAGCCATTGCTTGCAGGGTTCGGGGGTACACATCCAGCGTTACGCCGTCTGCGCCATAAAAAATTATACGGGCCCATTCAGGTACTATGAAAGTAGAGTTTCTTAGCGTCTGACTGCCGTGGGCTGAGATAAGAACCGTGCTTCGATAACTGCCGGAATGCCATAGAATTGCTTTATCACCTAATGCGAGTTGCGCGCCCATTACCAATTATCCTTTCAAGTCTTTAACTGATGACCCAGAGCGCTCGTAAGTATAGGGTTAAACTGGAAAAGCAAGGCACAAAAACGCAACCTGTTGGGTTTAAAAATCCCGAAGAAAGTAATTCAGCGCCACCTGATCCTGGTCAGAAATCTCTTCTATATGAAAACCTGCGCCGAGTTCTTTGGTAAAGCCAGAGGGCTGGCACCAGATGCACAGGGCTTTCAGGTGAATGGTGTGGGTTTTATCCACTCCCGGAAGTTCCAGGGACAGCGCAAAGGTTTTACCTGCTTTAAACGGCCCCTGACATAACACCATAAGTCCTTCTTTGGAGATATCCAGAATCCTTCCGGCGGGCATGCCATTGTCTGTCTGGTAAACATGCACGAGGTTGATAATACGTTTGCGTACATGTTTACGCTTTTCAGTCGGGTTAGCTGTTGGATGGTCAGTCATAGTTATTATTGTTCCATGTGTTCATGAGCATAACACCAGGACTCGCCATTACAAATTCCTGAACATTTCAGTCGGACAGCCTCTGAACACTGCCTAAACTTGAGATATGTGGATTCGTAATCCGGTACACATACCCGACATTCAGACATATCTAACGTATGAGTGCGACAGAACTGTTACAGACGGTGGGTCGCGACAGCAAAATAATCCGGCAGAGGGATCCCGCTATGTTCAGTGATATGAAAGACACCAGAACCGGTGAGCTGCATCTGTGGTCAGATGAAAAAACCGGTCTGCAGGCCATTATTGCTATCCACGATACCCGCAGAGGTCCGGCACTGGGTGGGTGCAGATTTATCCCCTACCGAAGCAGCGCAACCGCTATCCAGGACGCAATTCGACTGGCTCAGGGTATGAGCTACAAAGCAGCTCTTGCCGGAATAGACCAGGGCGGAGGCAAAGCGGTAATTATGGCTCCACGGGATACTGGAAACCGTGAGGCATTGTTCCGGTCCTTTGGCCGTTTTGTAGAAAGCCTGGGTGGGCGTTACATCACCGCTATGGATGCAGGAACAACAATGGAGGATATGGATTACATCGCCAAAGAGACATCTCATATTACCTGCACATCAAAAAACGGAGATCCGTCACCCCACACAGCACTTGGTGTTTTCTATGGTATTCAGGCATGCCTGAAATCCTGCCAGGCTTTACCGGACACATTATCCGGTGCAAGAGTCGCCGTTCAGGGAGTGGGGCATGTGGGTCAGGCGTTGTGTGATCTTCTCCATCAAGCAGGCGTTGAGTTGATTGTCAGTGATATGGATGAGAAAAAAGTTATTCACTGCCAGCAGAAGTACGGAGCAGACGCTGTATCGCCGAAGAGCATTCTCCAGGTGGAGTGTGATGTGTTCAGCCCCTGTGGGCTGGGAGGTGTTATCCAAAGCGATACACCAAGCACCATGCACTGCAAAATTGTGGCCGGTTCCGCGAACAATCAGTTGGCCACTCCTGAGGCTGGGTTGTCCCTGCACCGGCAGGGTATTCTTTATGCTCCGGATTATTTGATTAATGCCGGCGGCCTTATTTATGCGTCTTTGACTCACCAGAACAAATCCAGAGAGGAAATACAGCGGCGGGTTCGTGGTATTGAAGATACCCTTCTGAAGTTGTTTCAACGGTATCTCTCCAGTGGTGAGCCTGTCAGCCTGATTGCAGATCGTATGGCTGTAGATGCCCTGTATGGAGAGGAGCATTTCGAACGGCTGAACGCTTAAGGAGGCGGTTATGCCAACAACACTTGATGGTGGTGGGCTGTTTCGTATTCATGAGGGTGATGTGCCGTTTGTACGTTACCTCTCTCCCTATGGGCAGCCTCTGAAACAATTACCGCGCTGGGTCGAAGACAGTGACCGACTGGTGAAATATTACAAAAATATGGTGATGGTGCGGGAAGCTGACCGTAAAGCTATTGCCTTGCAGAGAACCGGGCAGATGGGTACCTATCCATCCAGCCTTGGACAGGAAGCTCCGGGAATTGTTTATGGTTCCCTGATGCAGAAAGAGGATGTTCTGGTTCCTTATTACCGGGATCTGGCCGGGCAGTTAATGCGGGGAGTCAAACTTTCAGATATTTACCTCTATTGGGGTGGTGATGAGCGGGGGAGTGCTGGCCAGGAATATGGACAGGACTTTCCCAACTGTGTGCCTGTCGCCACCCAGGCAGGTCACGGAGTGGGAGTGGCTTCTGCTTTTCGTATCCGGGATGAGAAAAGGGTGGTTGTCACCACCTGCGGTGACGGCGCGACATCCAAAGGTGATTTTCTTGAAGCACTGAATCTGGCCGGTGTCTGGCAGCTGCCGGTGGTGTTTCTGGTTGTGAATAACCAGTGGGCGATTTCCATTCCCCGTCTTGTACAGAGTGGTAGTGTCACGCTTGCACAGAAAGGGTCGGGTGCAGGTATCCCCTGTGTACAGGTAGACGGCAATGATGTGATCGCGCTCCATGAAGTTATCGGTTCTGCCATTACTCGTGCCAGGGCGGGTAAAGGTGCTGTGGTTATTGAAGCGATCACATATCGGCTGGGAGATCATACTACTGCAGATGACGCGACCCGTTACCGTGACAATGACGAAGTACACAAAGCCTGGGAAGAAGAACCGGTTAAACGTCTACAAACCTATCTGCATAACCGGGGCTTATGGAATCCCGATAAAGAGAAAGAATTACTGGAGCAGGTGAGTCGGGATATTCATCAGGCAGTGGAGGATTATCAGTCTGTTCCCTTGCCGTCAGTGGAAGATCTGTTCACCTATCATTATGCGGAAATTCCGAGAAGTTTGAGGCATCAACTGGAGGAGATGCGGGGAGGGCTGAACAATGAGTAATACTGTAACTGAAAACACCAATGAAAAGAAAACTCTGGTAGAGGCGGTTAATACCGCTTTAGATCATGCCCTTGCTGATGACCAGGATGTTGTTCTGCTGGGAGAAGATATTGGTACAAACGGCGGTGTATTTCGTGCCACTCAACAGCTGAAAGATAAATACGGTTTAAAGCGGGTGATGGATACGCCGCTGGCAGAAACCCTGATCGCAGGTATGGCCATAGGCATGGCTACTCAGGGGTTAAAGCCCGTCGCGGAAATCCAGTTTATGGGATTTATTTATGCCTGCATGGAGCAGCTGATTTCCCATGCCGCCCGGATGCGCAACAGAACCCGGGGGCGTTTAACGTGCCCGATGGTTGTTCGTGCTCCCTACGGCGGAGGTATCCATGCTCCGGAGCATCATTCAGAAAGTACGGAAGCCTTGTTTGCCCATATTCCCGGTTTGCGGGTGGTGATTCCTTCCTCTCCAGTCAGGGCTTATGGTTTGCTGCGTTCTGCGATAGATAATCCCGATCCTGTGATCTTTCTGGAACCCAAGCGAATTTACCGGGTGCAGAAGCAGACACTGCCAGAGGCGGGTAGTCGTTTGCCACTGGATACCTGTTTTACTCTTCGGGAAGGAAAAGACCTGACCCTGGTAACCTGGGGGGCCTGTGTGCGGGAATGTCAGGAAGTTACCCGTACTCTGGCTGAACAGGGCATCAGTGTTGAGTTGATAGATGTGGCAACAATCAAGCCTCTGGATATGGATACGATTCTGGCTTCTGTCCGCAAAACCGGCCGTTGCGTGATTGTCCATGAAGCGGCCCGCAGCTTTGGTGTGGGAGCGGAGATTTCCGCACGCATATCTTCGGAACTTTTCTATGAATTGAAAGCACCGGTTCAGAGAGTGACTGGTTACGATATCACCATTCCTTACTACCGCATGGAAGAACACTATCTTCCTGATACGAACCGAATCATGACATCCATAAAAAAACTTACAGAGACAACCAATTGAGTATCAGCTATCTCACTGTTTTTTGAATATGGTTGGAAGCGAATGAATTTTCTCGGTTTTAAGTGCAAATTGCTTTTGCATAAAAAACATCCATAACTAATCTGAATAAATAACGCTTCAGAAAATATAACTGTGCAGTGGATGTAAGCCTTTACGCAGAGCTTTTGATGAATATATGAGAAGCGTCACGGGGGTGCCGTGAAATGTTTTAAACTGCCTGACCTCGGGGAAGGAATTCCGGAGGCAGAGATTGTTGAGTGGCATGTTCGTGAAGGGGAAACCGTTCGCGAAGACCAGATTATTGTTTCTATGGAAACAGCTAAAGCTGTCGTTGAAGTCCCCTCTCCCTGTTCAGGTGTTATTGTGCGGCAGTTTGGTGTTCCCGGCGATTTAGTGCATACCGGTGAACCGCTGGTGGAGTTTGAAGAAGAAAATGGAGATACCGGAACTGTTGTCGGTACTATTCAGGAAGCATGTCGGGAAGAAGGCACTGGTAGTGATGATGACGACTTCTTTGTTGGAGCCTCCCCTTCTACAGCAAAATTCCAGGAGCTGGTGAAACCGACCGTCAAAGGCCTGGTTCGGAGTTTAAATGCTTTTGCGCCTGTCGAGAATTATCCCCTTGATAATGCTGAGAAATTAAAAGGTGTTCGTCGTGAAATGGCCCGGGCCATGTCTCGCTCCGGTGAGGCTGTGGTTCCGGCAACACTGTTTGCTGATGCGGATATTAACAGCTGGAAAGATGGTGAAGATGTGACAGTCCGGATTCTTCTGGGGCTGGTTGCAGCCTGCCAAGAGCAACCGGCGCTGAATGCCTGGTATAACGGTGTCCATGAGCAGCGACAGCTTATGGATGGTATTGATGTTGGTATAGCCGTGGATTCTCCCCACGGGCTTCTTGTTCCTGTATTAAGGAATGTGCAGAAGTTATCCGCCAATGACATCAGGAGCGAAATCAATCGATTGAAACAGGGGGTTCTGAACAGGACTTTGCCTCCGGAATCCTTCCAGGGGGCGACATTATCTGTGAGCAATTTTGGTGCATTAGGCTGTGGAAAATATGCAACTCCTGTTGTTGTTCCTCCTGCTGTTGCCATTTTAGGCATAGGTTCTGTTGGTGATGAAGTTGTTGCTGAAGCCGGACAGGCCGTGGTCCACAGGGTGATGAGTCTGTCGTTGTCGTTTGATCACAGGGTCGTGACCGGTGGTGAGGCATCAAGATTTTTGAAAATTGTCGTGCAACATCTCTGTCAAAAAGAGGCAACAATTCAGTTGCAGGCATGATGAATTCGTTTTACAAAATAGGTAAGGAATAATTTTCTATGACAACAGGTATAACTTTTTTCATGTGTGCCGATAGTTGTATTGAATGAAGGATAGAAATGGCACCTGAATCAAAGTTGCAGCAGGAATAATTCAGGAGGTTGTTTTCATGTGGGGTCTGGCGGCGGGGCCAGAGCAGGGAACCGAATAATATTCACCGTTAAATGTGGGGCAGGTCGCGCTGTCGCTCCCAAAGCAGTAATAACGAACATTGCTTAAGGGTCAGGTGAGAAAATATGGATATTTTCAACAATTTTCAGGAACGCTATAAGTCAAAAGAGCAGGAAGAAATGTCCCTGCAGGAATATCTGCAACGATGTAAGGACGATCCAACCACTTACGCCAATTCAGCAGAGCGTATGCTGGCCGCTATTGGTGACCCCGAGGTTATTGATACCTCAAGAGATTCCCGTTTATCCCGTATTTTTTCCAACAAATTGATCAAGCGTTATAAAGGCTTTGAAGAGTTCTATGGCATGGAAGACGCCATAGAGCAGATTGTTTCCTATTTCCGCCATGCGTCCCAGGGACTGGAAGAGAAGAAGCAGATCCTCTATTTGCTGGGGCCGGTTGGTGGCGGTAAATCCTCTTTGGCGGAAAAACTGAAAAGCCTGATGGAGCAGATTCCTTTTTATGCCATTAAAGGCTCCCCGGTTTTTGAATCTCCCCTTGGTTTGTTTAACCCTGCAGAAGACAGTGGAATCTTGCAGGAAGAATATGGCATTCCCGGACGTTATATTCGTGGTGTGATGTCGCCCTGGGCGGTGAAAAGACTTCATGAATATGGCGGCGATATCAGCAAGTTTCAGGTTGTAAAACTGCATCCCAGTATTCTGGATCAGGTGGCCATCGCGAAAACCGAACCTGGAGATGAGAACAATCAGGATATTTCCAGCCTTGTGGGTAAGGTGGATATCCGTCAGCTGGAAGAGTATTCCCAGAATGACCCTGACGCGTACAGCTTCTCCGGTGCACTGTGTCGTGCCAACCAGGGCATGATGGAATTTGTGGAGATGTTCAAAGCGCCCATCAAGGTGCTGCACCCACTGCTGACCGCCACCCAGGAAGGCAACTACAACAGTACCGAAGGTATGAGCGCGATTCCTTACGATGGTGTGATTCTTGCCCACTCCAATGAGTCGGAATGGCAGAGCTTCCGCAACAACAAAACCAATGAAGCCTTTATCGACCGGGTGAATATCGTCAAGGTGCCTTACTGCACCCGTGTCAGCGAAGAGATCAGGATTTATGGAAAACTGTTAGAACACAGTTCCCTGAAAGCTGCTCCCTGCGCGCCTGATACCCTGAAGATGCTGGCTCAGTTTATAACCCTGTCGCGTATTAAGGAGCCGGAAAATTCCAATCTGTTCTCCAAGATGCGGGTATATGACGGTGAAAGCCTGAAAGATACCGATCCCCAGGCCAAGCCTCTGCAGGAATATAAAGACGCGGCCGGTGTTGATGAGGGAATGGATGGTTTGTCGACCCGTTTCGCGTTCAAGATTCTTTCCAAGGTCTTTAACTTCGATCCTTCAGAAGTAGCAGCCAACCCTGTTCACCTTCTCTATGTGCTGGAAAAAGAAATCGAACAGCAGCAGTTCCCCCAGGAAGTTCATGAACGTTACCTGCGTCATATCAAAGAGTTCCTGGCACCGAAATACATTGAATTCCTCGGTAAGGAAATTCAGACAGCTTATCTGGAGTCTTACTCTGAATACGGCCAGAACATCTTTGACCGTTACATCACCTATGCGGACTTCTGGATTCAGGACCAGGAATACAGAGACCCTGAAACAGGCGATATTCTTGATCGTGGTGCCATCAATGATGAGCTGGAGAAGATCGAGAAAGCCGCCAGTATCGCTAATCCGAAAGATTTCCGGAATGAAGTGGTGAATTTTGTTTTGCGGGCCAGAGCTGGCAATGACGGCAAGAACCCCAGCTGGCTCAGCTACGAGAAGATGCGCACGGTGATTGAGAAGAAGATGTTCTCCAATACCGAGGACCTGCTCCCGGTGATCAGCTTTAACGCGAAAGGCAGTAACGAAGAGCAGCGTAAGCACAATGAGTTTGTAAAACGGATGGTGGAGCGCGGCTATACAGAGAAGCAGGTCAGGCTGCTGTCTGAATGGTACATACGGGTACGTAAATCCCAGTAAGGGATGTACTCGGGGGTACTTCGTTAGCCATTTTTTCGATGATAGTAAGTCGACACAGTGAGTTGTAGATGTAGGCGTTAGGGGCGAGGCGATCACCAGGGATGTGAGCCGGGTACCAGGGAAGGTGCCGGTCTCGCCCCGGACGTCTTAATGCGGCACAGGGAGTGTGTTATGAGCATGATTATCGACAGGCGGCTCAACGGTAAAAACAAAAGCGCGGTCAACCGGCAGCGCTTTATGAACCGTTACCGCAAGCATATTAAAAAGGCTGTCGCAGAAGCGGTGAACAAGCGCAGTATCACCGATGTTGAGAGTGGCAGCAGCATAACCATTCCACGGCGGGATTTGTCCGAACCCGTTTTTCACCACGGTGCCGGTGGTTTAAACCAGCAGGTTCATCCAGGAAACAAAGAGTTTGTTACCGGCGACAGAATAAAGCGTCCTCCCAGTGGATCTGGTAAAGGTGGCGGCGGTAATGGCCAGGCCAGCGACCAGGGTGACGGGATGGATGAATTCACCTTCAATATTAATCACGATGAATTTCTGGAGTTCATGTTTGACGACCTTGAGTTGCCAAACATGAAGGAGAAACAGCTCCACGACATGATGGAGTTCAAAACCCATCAGGCCGGTTTTACCACCGATGGTCCCCCCGACAGATTGAACATTGTCCGTTCCCTGCGCAGCGCTCACGCCCGGAGGATTGCCCTGTCTGGAGGTACCCGCAGGGATATACGTCAGTTCAAGCGCGAGCTGAGGGAAATGGAAGTGCAGCCCGGAGCCTGGGATGAAGAACGGGCTGATTTCCTGAAGGAACGCCTGCGGGAACTGAACAGCAAAATGAAGAAACTGCCGTTTATTGATGATATTGACCTGCGTTATAACAACTTCGTTAAGGTTCCCCGGCCTTCCAATAAAGCCGTGATGTTCTGCGTGATGGATGTTTCCGGTTCCATGACCCAGGAAATCAAGGATATGGCCAAGCGTTTCTTTATTCTGCTCTACCTGTTCCTGCAGAGAACCTACAAGCAGATTGAAGTGGTGTTTATTCGTCATCACACCGCTGCCAAAGAAGTGGATGAAGAGGACTTTTTCTATTCGCGGGAAACCGGCGGCACTATTGTTTCCAGTGCCCTGGAAATGACCCGGGATATTATCACCAAGCGTTACTCCCCCAATGACTGGAACATTTATGTCGCCCAGGCTTCGGATGGTGATAACTGGGAAGGTGACTCTTCCGTATGCAGCAAAATCCTGGTGAATGGTTTGATGCCCCTGGTGCAGTATTTCTCTTATGTGGAGATTACCGACCGCCAGCATCAAAACCTGTGGCGAGAGTATGAAACCATTCAGGATAATTATTCCGACACCTTTGCGATGCAACAGATAAAAACAGCGGCGGATATTTATCCGGTGTTCCGGCGTCTGTTTGAGAAAAAGGAAGCGTAATGACTGGTCAGACAGAACAAGAACAACAACGCGCGGCAACCGGAAAAAGAGCACCGCTCACCACAGGTTCTGAATGGACCTTTGAGCTGATAGAAGCCTACGACCGTGAACTGGCCCGCATTGCCGGAGAGTATCGGTTGGATACTTACCCCAACCAGATAGAAGTCATCAGCGCGGAGCAGATGCTCGATGCCTATGCCTCAGTAGGTATGCCGCTGATGTATAACCATTGGTCCTTTGGCAAGCATTTCCTTAGCAATCATCAGCGTTATCAGAGCGGTATGATGGGGTTGGCTTATGAGATTGTGATTAACTCCAATCCCTGTATTGCCTACCTGATGGAAGAGAACACCATGGCTATGCAGATTCTGGTGCTGGCCCATGCCAGTTATGGCCATAACTCGTTTTTTAAAGGGAATTATCTGTTCCGTACCTGGACGGATGCAGAATCCATTATTGATTACCTGATGTTTGCCAAGAGTTACGTATCCGAGTGCGAAGAGAAGTATGGTGTCGAAGCTGTGGAAGAGGTAATGGATGCCTGTCATGCGCTGATGAACCAGGGGGTCAATCGCTATAAAAGGCCAAGACCTCTTTCGGCCGGTGAAGAAGAAAAGCGGCAGGAGGAACGTGCTGAATATATTCAACGTACCCTGAACGATATCTGGAGCACTATTCCCCAGCAGGAAAAAGTACAGGAAAAGAGTAACAAGCGGTTTCCGGAGCACCCGGAAGAAAACATTCTTTATTTTATTGAAAAGAATGCTCCCTTATTGGAAACCTGGCAGCGTGAGCTGGTGAGAATCGTGCGTAAGGTTGCGCAGTATTTCTATCCCCAGCGTCAGACCCAGGTTATGAATGAAGGTTGGGCCACTTTCTGGCATTACACCCTGATGCACAGGCTGTACGACGAGGGTTTGATCCATGAAGGATTTATGCTGGAATTCCTTCACTCCCATACCAGTGTTGTTTTTCAGCCAGACTTTGATGACAAACGTTACTCAGGCATAAATCCTTACACTCTGGGGTTCCGGATGTTTATGGATATTAAGCGCATTTGTGAAGAACCAACGGAAGAAGACAAACGCTGGTTCCCGGATATAGCTGGTTCTGACTGGCTGGATACTGTGCATTACGCCATGAAGAACTTTAAGGATGAGAGTTTTATTCTTCAGTATCTGTCACCACAGGTAATGCGTGATCTGCACCTGTTCAGCATTGTGGATAACGAGAAAAATGCCTATCTGGAAGTAAGTGCTATCCATGATGACGCAGGCTACCGCGCCGTAAGGGAGGCCCTGGCCGCACAGTACAATATTGGCAACCGTGAACCCAATATTCAGGTATATAACGTGAATGTTACCGGCGACCGCTCCCTGACCCTTCGACACTTTATGCATCACGGGCGTCCGCTGGACACGGATGCCGCTGAAATCGTGAAGCATATCCACAGGTTGTGGAAATTTGATGTCCGCCTGGAAAGCGTTGATGGCGAAGATGTGAAAAAGACCCTCGGCTGCCCACAGAAGGTGGACAGTGGAAAATCCTCTGATGCCATGATTGATATGGCCTGAATACGGTAGTGGATCAGTCACCCAATGGCAATATCGTGCATTATCTCAAGCTTGGACATGCCACCGTGTTTTATCTCTGGCTGTAAACGGTCGTTTTTCTCATAAAAAGGGCGTAAAGGTTGAAACCATAGAGGCAGGATTGTCGTATAAAAGACAGGAAAAGCATTCCTGACTTTTCATTGACAAAAAAAAGAATAAACCTGCTACAGAAGGCGCTCAACAATGAAGAACAGTCTGAACAAACTGGCTGTGGTTGTATATATGGCCATGACAGGGGCAACAGCCTTTGCCACCACGGAAAACCTGGTGGTTAACGCTGGGTTTGAGGAGCCGGTTCTGGCGAATGGCGTTATGTCCGAGGAGTATTCCCACAGCGGCAGGAACACGCTGGGCCCATGGACACTGACCGCGGGCACCGCTAGTCCTCACTCCAACGCCCTGTCGATTGGAGCGGCCGCCGAAGGCAGGCAGCATATTGATCTTGATGGTGGCCCTGCTGATGCGCCCAATCGCATTACGCAAACCATCAACGGCCTTGAAGTCAATAAGCCCTATACCCTGACCTTTGACTACGCCCTGCATATCGCCAGCAGTGGAAGCACGCGACTTGGTGTCAACATCAGTGGTCTGGAGGCCCACCTTAATGTGGTGAATAGCGGTGAGAAAACATGGCAGAGGGCCACGTACACCTTCCACGCAAAAAGCACGACAGAGACCCTGGCCTTCTCCAGCAGCGGCCCATCAGGATGCTGCGGCACCCTGCTTGACAATGTCACAATCAAACCTGCCGACAATACCCTGACGCCACGAACCCCTCCGCCAGCCCCGGGCACAGCCAGAGTTTACACCGCCGCCCTGAATACAAACATTAATGTGCATGCCGTATCAGGCTCACCGGGTGCCCTTTTCCGGGTGGATGAAGATAATTTCAATGCCTGCTCCATCAATGGTGGTCAGCTGGTCGGTAACCTTGAGGCAAATGGTAGCCTGCCGCTGAATCTGTCAGCCCCTGTTTACCGGGCCGACTCATCCTACTACTTCATACATGCTGATCGCGATGCTGATAGCGGAACCTACAGCACGAGCGAACTATGCACCAATAATGCCGCGAAAATGGCTGTGACGGTAAAACCTGCAGGCACAGAGAACACCAGCTTTTCCGCAGCGGGCAGTGAAAATGTTGAGTTAACTTCACTGAATATTAACCCGAGAACCCGTCTTTCGGTGTTGCTGTCGGAAGGTGCCGGCGCTCTCTATCGCGTCAACCGTGAAGATTATCTGAACTGCAGAAACGACGGGGAAGACAGCGTGCTTATGGCCAATACCGCCCTGTTTAATCCAGCAGTCATTTCGATTAACTCTCTGGGGCCGGTTTTAGGCGTGCAGACAGATAATCGGACATACTACATTATTCAGTCTGTTTCACAGGAGAAAACAGCAACCCCCAGTGCTCTGTGTCAGGGGGGCGCTCGTTTCACTATCCGTTATCATCAGGCTCCGGAGGGCAGCGTCAACAACTCTCTTCCCGAAACGCTTGATGTGTCTAACGGGACTATCACCATCAACGATGTGTGATTTACCACACGCCTGACTGACGCCCCTTCTGCTGCTTTCGGCAAGCAGAAGGGGGCGTCAACCCCTGAAGGAACCTGCTGGACACGCACATGGAAAGCCAGATAACAGAAAGAAAATGGTAGGTGCGCCGGTGACTGCGTGAGTCTGCCTGTAAGCAGAACGCAGTAAGCGTCAGAAGCGCTTCTGCCTGCTATGCACTCCAGGCTCTTCCTGGCCCTTGTCATACATCAATTTCATTGAAACTATGTACCGTGTGGAGCCATGGTACTTAATGTTTTCAAATTCCCGGCAGAAAAAAATAGAGAAAAATAAGTCCGTAAGCCTGACAAGGGAGTGAACTGTTATGTGGTACGAGGGATTGTTGCAGCTGTCTGTTTGGGAAACCATACTGGCCGCAGCGTTAATGACACATATTACTATTCTTTCCGTTACCATCTATCTGCACCGCTTTAGCGCCCATAATGCACTGGAACTGCATCCGGCACTGCAACACTTCTTTCGCTTTTGGTTATGGCTGTCAACCGGAATGCGTACTCTGGAATGGACGGCCATTCACCGTAAACATCATGCGTTCTGCGAAACAGAGAAAGACCCTCATAGCCCTGTTCAGCGCAGTTTGAAAAAAGTTCTGCTGGAAGGGGCGGAACTTTATCGGGCAGAAGCGGCAAATGAAGAAACCTTGAGGCGTTACGGGCAGCGTTGCCCGGACGACTGGATCGAGAAGAAGCTTTACACCCCCCATAATATGCTTGGCCTGGCAATTATGTTGATTATTGACCTGATTCTGTTTGGATTGGCTGGTATTACCGTATGGGCAGTGCAGATGCTCTGGGTGCCGGTTATGGCGGCGGGTGTTATTAATGGGATCGGCCACTACTTTGGTTATCGTAACTATGAATGCCGGGATAATGCCCGCAATATTTCTCCGCTGGGTTTTATTATTGGTGGGGAAGAACTCCATAATAACCATCATACTTACCCTAACTCGGCAAAGCTTTCTGCCCGTAAATGGGAGTTTGATATTGGCTGGTTCTGGATTCGGGTGTTTGAAATACTCGGTCTTGCCAAAGTGAAGTTCCGGCGCCCCCTGGCTCATCAGGTTGCGGGAAAGAGCAAGATAGACGGCGACACTTTAATGGCCATTGTGAACAATCGTTTTCAGGTAATGGAGCAATATCGTCGTACAGTTATTGTTCCGATGGTGCGTGATGAATACAACAATCTAAAAGGCAGTGAGAGAAAACTTCTGAAACGAGGCAAAAAACTTCTTTCCTGCGAACAGACTTTGCTTAAGCCCGTTCATTTTAAGAACATAGAAAGCATTATAGAGTCCAGGGAAACACTCAAAATTATTTACCATAGCAGGCTGGAATTGCAGGAAATATGGCAAAACTTAAAAAACAAAAATGAACGTCTTGAAGCTTTGAAAGAGTGGTGTCGTCGGGCGGAAGACAGTGGTATTCGTGTATTGCAGGATTTTTCCGCACATTTGAGAAGTTATTCCCTGCCTGCTGCCCAGGTCGCCTGATAATCCAATTTGATAGCGGAAATACAAAACACCGTATTTCCGTTTTTGTTTTTACCACAAGAAATAAATGCCGCTTTTCCGGTTGTCAGTCTGGGAACTATTACCTATTTTGTTTTTCTCCTGTACGCAAGAGCGAGGGCTTAATAGATGAATATATTTGATGAAGTCATGCACCGCCTGAGCAGTAAAACCCGTATACGGGGGTTGTTTCGGGATGTGCATGTTGAAGACCTTGAACGGATTGTCGCCAGGCTGAAAGATGTACTGGAAGAAAAGCGTCAGGTTCGTGTGGAAGAAGAACAAAAACTGCAAGCAAAGCAAAACAGCATAGATGCCATTCGTAAAATGATGGAAGAAAAAGGCGTGTCCGTGGAAGACTTCGGACAGCTTGTCACTACTGAAAAAAAGAAAAGAAATATCAAACGTTATCTGTTTGAATTCAAGGATAATCACGATATTGCCCGACAATGGGAAGGTTCTCTTACCGGCCGTGCCCCCAAGGTTTTCCAAGAGTATCTTCAGCGTACCGGTAAAGAGAGAGCAGACTGCATTGTTGAGGAACGTTAATCCTCAGTTTCCCTGACCAGTCTGCTATGGGGGAACTGGCAGGTAAAATTGCTTCCCTGACCAACCCGGCTTTTGATTAGCAGTGTAGCGTCATGTCTAAGCAGCACATGTTTAACAATGGCCAGTCCCAGGCCTGTTCCACCCGTTGAGGCGTGCCTGCTTTTGTCGATCCGGTAAAAACGTTCAGTCAGGCGTGGAATGTGCTGGGGTTCCATGCCTATACCGTTATCTTTCACCATAAGATATCCGGTATTCAATTCCACAAGCCATTTCACTTTCACTGTGCCGTTATCCGGTGTGTATTTCACCGCATTAAAAACAAGGTTGGAAATAGCACTGCGCAGCTCTTTCTCATTTCCCAGGATCTGGGAGTCAGATTTGCAGTCCAGAATAATTTCATGATTTCTTTCGCCGCTGAACAGGTTTGCATCAGCGATGATTGCGTTCAGTAAAACAGGAATGTTAACCGGTGTCAGATCCTGCTGACTGTCGGCGGTTTCCAGCTTGGACAGAATCAGCAGGTCTTCAATAATATTCCCCATACGGTTGGACTGGGACAGCATCTGTTCCAGGGCTCTGGGAAGAATCGGATGCGGAGGTTCCGGCATCATCGTAAGGCTGTCGAGCAGAGTTTCAACATACCCGGAAACAACCGTTAAAGGAGTCCTCAGTTCATGGGAGACATTGGCCACGAAATCCTTGGTCATCTGCTCCAGCTGATAAATACGGGTGTTGTCCCTTACAACCAGCAGGCGGTTATCTGTTCCATACAGAGTGATGGAGTACAGCAGTTTTCTCTCCTCGGAAATAGGAGACGGGATGCTGAGAGGGTCCTGGTACTCTTTTCTGTCAAAGTATTCGGCAAACCTGGGATGACGGATAAGGTTGGTTATCTGCTGGCCAATATCATCTGGGTCCCGGAAGCCGAGAATATGCTCTGCGGCAGGGTTCCACCACTCAATCTGGCCGTGGGAATTGGTGAGAACAATGGCATCCCGCAGGGCAGATGTGGACTCCTGAAAACGATCAATCACCGCCTGCATACGGCTGCGGGAGCGTTCGCTTCGGCGCAGTAGCCGGTACATGCCGTCAAACATTTCGCCCCAGAGCCCCCTTGAGTTTGGAGGTTCAAGGAGTTGCCCGGCGGCAGAACAGTCATACAACCACTGGTAGAGCAGTTTTACGTGCCTGAGGGTCCAGAGCAGGTAGCAGATTGAACCAAGAAGAAGAAACAGCAAAGTGTTTCCTGTCAGAATGCCGAGCCCAAGACAGATGAATAGTATGAGAACTGGGCTTTTTATAACTGCAGATTGCCAGCTTTGGTTCACGTTTTTACCGGTATTGTTATATCAGTGCATCCACACCCTTATTCAGAGCGACTACCTGTTAGCTGTTAACAATAAACGACTGTGTTATCAGGTCTTGGTGGAGAAGCGATAACCCGTTCCGCGAACAGTCTGAACAAGCTTTTCATGTTCTAAACCAAGTGCTTTACGCAGACGTCGAATATGTACATCTACAGTTCTTTCTTCTACGTAGACATTACCCCCCCAGACGTGGTCAAGCAACTGACTTCTGGTGTAGGCACGTTCCTGGTGAGTCATAAAAAACTGCAGCAGGCGATATTCCGTGGGCCCCATTTCGGCTGGCTGGTCATCAATGGTGACACGGTGGCTGATGGGATCGAGGGTTACCCCGAATACTTCAATAGGTTCGCTCTGGCCAACAGTCTGGGTTCTGCGGAGAACCGCTTTCAGGCGGGCCACAAGCTCACGGGGAGAGAAGGGCTTGGTAATATAATCGTCCGCGCCGCTTTCCAGGCCCTGGATTTTATTATCCTCTTCACCTTTGGCGGTCAGCATGATGATCGGGGTTTCAGCGGTCAGCTCATCCCTTTTCAAACGACGGGCCAGTTCAATGCCGGTGATGCCGGGCAGCATCCAGTCCAGCAGAATTAAATCGGGCTTCTGGTCAACGATAATGGCATGGGCTGATTTGGCATCTTCTGCTTCCAGGCAGTGATAGCCTGCCATTTCCAGAGCAACGACAATCATCTCCCGGATAGGAGCTTCATCATCCACGATGAGAATTTTACTTGTAGTTATTGTCATGGCTCGAACAATTCCCCCTGAAGGTCTGGATATGAGCAGGACCAAGGAATTACACCGCTTAAATGTTACAGATAAATGACAATTCAGTCTTATTGTCATATTCGATTGTTATCAACAAATACGGGAATGGTTCCCAATACTTTGTAGTGGCGGTCTGAATCAGGTTCTTTGCAAAGCCAGTATTTTCTTAATTTACGGATGGCCTGGAACTCTTTTCCATTTTCAATGTTGAACCGTTTTCCGGGCTTTAAATGATTAAGAATCAGGCCTGATTCAGGCTGGGTTAATTCTTTGAGAGTCTGATCGCCACTGCTTCTGACCTTGGGGTTCAGGCTGTGTTTATAAAGAGAACCATGGGTTTTTGTATCAAAAATACCAAGTTCGAGGATTTTATGGAGGAGAGTCCGGTATTGATGTTTCCACTCTTTCCCATGGGGGAAAACACAGTGGCCATGGAGGTTCCATGTATGAACATGGGCAATTTCATGGACAAGGGTAATCAGGAACTGTAAAGGCTCCAGGTTATTATTTACGCTGACCCTGTGGGGGTTGCCATATTGAGCTGGCCGGAAATCTCCCAGCTTGGTTTTGCGGGGGCGGCTTATTTTCAGTTGAACCTGTCCGTCTATCAGCCACCTGGCGCACAAAAGGGCAGTGCCTTCGGGCAGATAAGAGCTGAGTTGCCTTGAGAGGTGCTCCTCAAGGTTTGAATGGGCAAGGTCGGAGGGGAGAGAGTCTGGCATCATCCTTATTCAGTTCATCAGGCAGCGATCAATAATTATTCCCGCCAGAACCGCAAAACCGGCCCAGTGATTGGAAAGAAAGGCCTTAAAGCAGGATTCCCTTTCCCTGTTCCTGGTAAGAGTGTACTGGTAGACGAACATACCGGCCATTCCGGCGAGGCCGAGATAATAAAACAGCCCTGCGTGAATTACAGTGCCTGTGATGACCAGAGATAAAAGGGTCAGTACTTGAAGCAGTGTAATGATCGTGTTGTCTTTCTCTCCAAAAAGAATGGCTGTTGATTTTACCCCTATAATCAGATCGTCATCCCTGTCTACCATGGCGTACTGGGTGTCATAAGCCACAATCCACAGCAGGCAGCCGCCGAACAGTAGCCAGGCCAGAGGAGCGACGGTATTTGTTTCAGCTGCCCAGGCCATGGGAATTCCCCATGCGAAAGCCGCCCCGAGAAAAAACTGGGGCAGATGGGTGTAGCGCTTCATAAACGGATAAACAGCGGCCAGCACTGCTCCGGCAAATGACAGTATAATGGTGAGCGGATTGGTAAAAAGCACAAGTACAAAAGATGCCAGCATCAGAACAGCAAAGAGTGTTAATGCTTCTTTTTTGGAAACCCTGCCTGTTGCCATGGGGCGTTGATGGGTTCTCTTTACATGTCCATCAATTTTCCTGTCGGCAAAGTCATTAATTACGCAGCCGGCGGAACGCATCAGAACTGTGCCTAAAACAAAAATAAGCAGCATATCAAAGGAAGGCCAGCCATCAGCGGAGAGCCAAAGAGCCCAAAGGGTTGGCCAGAGCAGAAGATAAATGCCGATGGGGCGGTCAATTCGGGTCAGTTGAATATAATTTTCCAGCCTGTCAGACAGCTGTATTTTTTCACTGCTCATAGAGAAGACTCTGCCGTTGCCGGATCAGCATTAACCGGAAGAAAGTATTCACATACAACCAGAGGTTTCTGGTTCAGGATAAACAGGGAACGACGTCCCCAGACGGGATTGTTTTCAACATCCTGAACTTTGGTCAGCTCAATAGGGCCGCGTTGCAGATCCGGGTGAGAGAATAGAAAGGCTCCCAGCGGCCTGTCTTTCAGAGTCAGCAACTCTTTGTTTCCCCCTTCCAGGCTGGAAACTGGAAGAATGCTTCGGGCGAAAACCCTGGGCAGACCATTGCAGATCAGGATCACTTCCCGAATGCTGGCCTGCTCATCACCGTCTATCGACAGAAAGTGCTGCTCATCAAGGGTCGGTTGCCCCCAGTCATGGCGAAGGACATCGACGGTAAAGGATCCTGGGAAAGTATCCTTCAGGCGTTGTGTCAGGGAGCCTGTGTCGAGCAGCCAGGATTTCCAGATTTCAGGCAGAGGCCAGGGAAGGTTTCCGCAGGGATGCCATTGTTGGGATTCGAGATTAACGGGGCATGACGGCATAGGTTTACTGACTTTCTCCAGCACATCCTGGCGATTTCTATTGGAAGTGCCTGTTTGTTTGTGCCTCTTTATTGATGATATAAAGCGGATGGCATTTCCAGCTTGTGGCTGTTTGGCGCAGCATGAGTGATAAGCTCTGGGGATGCAAGTTTTGTAAAAACGCTTTTTTATGGTGAGGAAATCCCTGTTTCTCCGATATTTGGTATTGCTCTGGCGTAGGGGCTGCATTAAGGTTGAAAATCGTGTCGGCACAAAAGTACATACTCTGAAGTGCTGCATGTTCTCGGTTGCTCAGGGTTTGGGATAAGCTCTGCAGGGAAACCAAAAAAATAATAAATAATGCAAATGGATTCGAGAGGGAGTTATGCGTAAGCCAGAACTCATCGCTGCAATCGCAGATCAGACTGATTTAAGCAAAGACAAAGCCAGTCAGGCACTGACCGTTATTATTGACCAGATTACCCAGGCGCTGGAGCGTCAGGAGTCTGTGAACCTGATAGGGTTCGGGTCTTTTGTTCAGCGTTCCAGAGGTGCCCGTACCGGAAAGAACCCCCAAACTGGCGCCACGATGCAAATTCCTGCCAGTAACACCGTAGCCTTTAAGCCTGGCAAGGCTCTGAAGGAAGCTGTTAACAAGTAAACAGCCGTGTGCCGGCAGCCGAAAACTGCTGGCACGCATTTTCCTCTCTTCAATAACCCTTTTATTTTCCTCATCTTTTTTGGCTGAATTAACCACTCCTTGTGTCATTTTAAGCACTGGCGAATACTGTGCCGATCGCTAGAATGGGTTCGGACAGCTTTAACCGGAGGGAAGTATGAAGTTTCGATTCCTGTTACTGGGCCTGGGCCTGCTGATGTGGCGTGCAAGCAGTAAGGATCCGGAGTTCCGCAAAAAGCTGGAAGGCAAGGATATGACCTTTGATATTTCCAGCGAAGATGGCGTGAGAAGAACATTTACGATTAAAGACCAGAAAGTCAGCAGCCGTAAAGGTCGCTCAGAGAAGCCTGAATTTGCCCTTCGTTTCAGAACGGCCAGTGAAGGGTTTGATGCTCTGACAGCAAGCAAACCCAAACTGGCCTTTATGAAAGGAATCCAGGACAAGGTCATCTGGGTTGAAGGCAATCCGATGTCACTGATGTGGTTTCAGGGCATTGTCTCCATGGTTGTTCCTGGAAGTAAAATGAAGTCATAAAAGGAGCAAATATCCATTCCCGGGAATCACCAGCAAGTTCCATTCGTGCTTCAGGTAAACATTATTCAGCGGTCTGGAGCACGCACTGGTATTCCCTCGGATAAGACAGAAACTGTATGCTTGCAGACAGTGATGACAGGTGAGTAGTGCCTGTGCTTTCAAAGAATAGATTGCCAATGGTGTACATGTGCCCGTTAGCTATATGGTAGAAATTTTTGTAATTGCCGGGCAGTTCATCACTTAAAAAAGCGTCTCTGTACATAATTCCCATAGGGTGCAGGGTAACAAATGTGTCCGGCAGGATGGATGTTACGGCAACAGCAAGTTCTTCATTGAGACCTGATTTTGAGCTGGCAGCATAAAACCAGGGGTTGCTTTGGATGATTTTCTGGAAGTCTTTTTCACATGTTTGTTGTTTTTTCTGATTGGGTGAACCATCCAGGTTTATAGCCTGTATTTGGGGGATTAGTATCAGCATAGAGTGATGTATGCTGTGGTCATCAGCGAAAACAGCGTTATGTGAATTCAGTAAGACAAGACTGATAATGACGCATGATTGAAAGTTTCTCATTACTGACAGCCTCTTGGGAGAATAGCTGATAGCTATAAATAGCAGAGAATTTGAAATTGTCTTGTACAAAATATCCTGCTGTCGCAATAAATAACGACAGAGGTCAGATATGAGATTTATGTAATGTGTCGTCCAGTTTTACCATGGAGCAGATCAAATATACGACAGTATTGATTTTGTGGCTCTTGAAAAAGGCAGGAGATCAGGCATCGGCAAACTTATCCCCATGGGGCAGCCAGCGATCAATAAGTGGCTGAACATGGGTCGGAGCATCACGCATTAACTGTTCCGCAGCGCCTTTAATATTATCCAGCAGGGTTTTATCCCGTTCTAGGTCGGCGACTCGGAACTGCACTAAACCGGTCTGCCGTGTACCCAGAACTTCGCCGGGGCCTCGTAGCTCCAGATCTTTTTCAGCGATAACAAAGCCATCGCTGGAGTCCCGCATAACCTGCAGGCGTTCTTTGCTTTGCTGGGACAGGGGAGGGTGATACATCAGCACACAGTGACTCTCAATGCCGCCCCGACCAACACGGCCCCTGAGTTGGTGCAGTTGGGCAAGGCCAAGACGTTCCGGATTTTCAATAATCATCAGGCTGGAGTTGGGAACATCAACCCCCACTTCAATAACCGTTGTCGCGACCAGAAGATGCAGATGACCTTCCTTAAAAGCATTCATAACTTCTGCTTTCTCAACAGGCTTCATACGTCCATGGATAAGGCCAATGGATAAATCCGGCAGGGCTTCCTGAAGCTCTGTGGCGGTCACTTCCGCGGCCTGGCACTGCAAAGCTTCTGACTCTTCAATCAGGGTACAGACCCAGTAAGCCTGTCGGCCTTCTTTACAGGCAGCATTAACCCGCTCAATAACTTGCGGGCGCCTGTCGTCGCCTATTGCAATGGTATTGACTGGCGTTCGGCCCGGAGGCAGTTCATCGATAACTGATAAATCCAGGTCAGCATAAGCACTCATGGCCAGGGTTCTGGGAATAGGGGTAGCTGTCATAATCAGCTGGTGGGGCATGGCACCGAAATTTCGGCCCTTTTCCCGCAGGGCCAGCCTCTGGTGAACACCAAACCTGTGTTGTTCATCAATAATCGCCAAGGCTAGATGGCGGAACTCCACATCATCCTGAAACAGAGCATGGGTGCCCACAATAACTTCCGCTTCGCCGGAGCGAATCAATTCCAGCTGCTGCTCTCTTTTTTTTCCTTTGGTTTTTCCCGTCAGCCAGGCAACAGTTATTCCCAGAGGCTTAAGCCAGCTGTGAAAATTGTTGTAATGCTGCTCCGCCAGAATCTCTGTGGGAGCCATCAAAGCCGCTTGGGATTTGCTTTCCACAGCCTGCAAAGCCGTGAGGGCGGCAACAATGGTTTTGCCTGAACCAACATCTCCCTGCACAAGTCGAAGCATCGGTGCCTGGGAAGCAAGGTCTTTTTTAATCTCATCGGCAACCCGCTGCTGTGCTCCGGTGGGCGTAAATGGCAGGTTAACAAGAAACTTATCCACAAGCCGGCCGGTGCCGGGCAGACTGATACCAGCCTGCTGGCGAACCCGCTGGCGAATCTGCTGAAGGCTCAGGTGGTGAGCCAGAAGTTCTTCAAATGCCAGACGCTTCTGGGCTGGATGCTGTCCTTCCATAATTTCCAGGATATCCGCATCAGGTGGCGGGTGGTGGAGAAAGCGCACGGCATCAGTTAAACCCCAAAGATTGTAAGAGCGGCAGATTGAAGCCGGTAACCATTCCTGCAGAGCAGCCGGGTTATCCAGAAAGCGCAGTGTCTGCTGGCAGAGGCCGCGGATTCTTAACTGGGTCAGGCCCTCTGTAGCGGGATAGATAGGCGTCAGTGTCTCTTCAATAGCAGAGGATTTGTCATTGTTCAGAACTTTGTATTCAGGATGGTAAAGCTCCAGCCCGTGGGCTCCCCGGCGAGGTTCACCAAAGCAGCGAACTGTTGAGCCTTTTTTCAGACCGTTCTTCTGGGCGGCGCTGAAATGAAAGAATCGCAGGGTAATTAAACCGGTTCCGTCCCTGAGTTTGCACACCAGACTGCGTCTACGGCCCATGGCCACATCCACACCGATAACCTCGCCTTCAATCACAGCATCCATACCGAACTGGAGACTGCCGATGGGGGTAATGCGTGTTCTGTCCTGGTAGCGCAGGGGTAAATGGAACAGCAGATCCTGAAGGGATTTAATTCCTATTTTGACAAGCTTCTCCGCAAGGGCGGCTCCAACACCTTTAAGGGTTGTAACCGGAACCTGATGCAGAGGCTTGTTCGTCATAACAAACGGCTACCTGGAAGAAGAGGAAGGTGGAACCACCGGACACAGGCTGATGGCCTGTTCCAGGGCATCTATGGCTTTGGGACGGGGGAAGCTTGCCCGCCAGGCAAGAGCTACGGTTCGACCTGGAACTGGATCAGAAAACGGGCGGGTAGTCAGTACATTTTTGGCGTAATGGTTGCCGCCACCAGTGGCGGAAAGCGGAAGCACCGTAATACCCATTCCGGACGCGACCATATGGCGCATAGTTTCCAGGGATGTGGCTTCAATGGTGGTTTTCTTTGTCTGGTTTTTGTCTTTGCTGGTAAGTGCGGGGCAGGCTTCCAGAATCTGGTCCCGGAAACAGTGACCTTCACCAAGCAGAAGAAGATCGGTGGATGCCAGTTCGTCCACAGGAATATCTTTGCGGCTGGTCCAGGGGTGGTTACCGGGCATCAGTACGGTGAAGGCTTCGTCGTACAGAGGCTTGGTAACAACATCCGCTTCGGTAAAGGGCAGGGCGATAATAATGGCATCAAGTTCACCCATACGCAGTCGCTGACGCAGAATATGGGTAAAGTTCTCTTCCACATATAGCGGCATCTCCGGAGCCAGTTTGCGCAGCTGGGGTATCATATGGGGCAGAAGATAAGGGCCAATGGTGTAAATTGTGCCGATACGCAGAGGGCTGGAGAGCTGGTCTTTACCTTCTGTGGCAATGGTTTTAATGCCGGAGGCTTCTTCCAGAACTTTCTGGGCCTGTTTGACTATCTTATTGCCAAGTGGCGTGACCCTGACCGCAGATTTACTGCGTTCAAAAATAGCGCTGCCAAGTTCGTCTTCAAGCTTTTTTACACCTACGCTCAAAGTCGGCTGGCTGACAAAACAGCGTTCGGCGGCTCTGCCAAAATGGCACTCCTGGGCAAGTGCGACGATGTACTTGAGTTCTGTCAGTGTCATTGGGCCATGATACTTTAATTGGTTATTTCTATTAACTGACCAGTGAATAATAAACGAAAAAAGGTATAAACCGAGACAGTTATGGATTTTTCAGACGCAGATATGAGCAAGTCCCGTTCCGCACCGGTTACATTGATTGCCGGTTGTGGTGATGTTGGCTGCCGGCTGGGATTAAAGCTTTTGTCACTGGGTCATCAGGTTTATGGAGTGCGCAGGGACACTTCAAAACTGCCAGAGGGCATCACTTCAATTGCCGGTGATCTGGCAAACCCGGATATGCTGGTGGAATGGCCCGAGCATATTGATTATGTCGTTTATTCGGCGGCTGCCGGCAGAAGTGGCGAAGAAGGTTACCGAAAAACATATCTGCAGGGATTAAAAAATGTTCTGGAACGGGTGAAAAGTTTAAATACTCCGCCTCGAAGATTGTTTTTTACTTCAAGCACGGCGGTTTATCACCAGAAAGATGGTGAATGGATAGATGAATTGTCTCCGGCCCATCCAGCATCTTTCAACGGGCAGATCATGCTGGAGGCCGAAAACCTGATACTTGATTCCGATTGGCCGGCAACGGTTGTGCGATTTGGAGGCATTTACGGCCCGGGCCGTAATTTTATGCTCAGGAAGGTGCAGTCTGGCGAGGTTTACAGTGAAACTCCGGTGATTTTTGGTAACAGAATTCACTCGGAAGATTGCGCTGGCTTACTGGCTCACCTGATTGAAAAAGACCGGGCCGAAGAGTGTGTTCATCCTCTCTATCTGGGTGTTGATTCTGATCCGGCTCCGCTGTCTGAAGTCACCGGCTGGCTGGCAGAACAGCTGGGAGTAAAACCCGCCAGTGAAATTGCCACCGTTGCCCGTGGCAGCAAGCGTTGCCGGAACCAGCGGGTGATTGAATCCGGGTACAGGCTTCGTTTTCCCGGTTACCAGGATGGTTACAAGTCTTTGATGGCGGACGACTCTCAAAGGAAATATTGATTATCGTGGTTCTGATCCGGGCTGTATGGGTTTTATAAAAACTGCTGAATCAATTCCCGATGCTGAGGAAATTGGGAAAGCAGTTTTTCTTCCTTTCCCAGGCTCAGATCCTGGTAATCGAAACCGGGGGAAACCGCTTCGCTGATAAGTCCATATTCTCCCTCCGGTAGATGACAGGCTTTCCAGTTTCCTCCTGGAACAACCAGTTGCAGCTGGTGGCCGGCTATCAAATCAAACCCCAATGTGACTTTGCTGACTTCTCCCTGTTGATTGATAAGGTGATAGTGAACAGGTGAGCCACCGTGGAAGTAGTGAATAATATCCGAGCGGTTCAGGTTCCAGTGGCCGGTGGAGGAATCATCTGTGAGCAGGTAAAAGATGCTGGTCATTGTGAACCGTTCGCCATGCTCCGTGGGAATGGGAGAACGATGGTCTGAAGAGAATGTTCGGCGAAAATAACCACCTTCTATGTGGTGAGTGAGTTGAAGTTTCTGGATAATTTCCTGTTTTGATAGCTGCATTGTGTGAAAACTCTGATTTGTGGTGATTTTTGCTGTGTATGGTTGATGGTCGCTGTTTCCTGGTTTTTTTTAGTTCTTTACACTGTAAAAAGTGCTTGGTTTGTTTGAAAATGCTCTTTTTTGGGTCGTGTATGACTGGAAGCAAAGCTTCGGGCAGGGTAAGTTACGACGTTAGAATAAAAACTGTCGCCGGAGTAGTAATGTCGAAGGCACCTGTTGCACTGGAATTAACGGATATTCATAAGCGTTATGGGAACCTTGAAGTTCTCAAGGGGGTTTCTTTAACTGCCCATGATGGAGATGTGATTTCCATTATAGGTTCCAGCGGCTCAGGGAAAAGTACACTCCTTCGCTGCACCAACCTTCTTGAAAGCCCCTGTCAGGGGCGTATTGCTGTTAATGGCGAAGAACTTCGTCTGAAGCCCCGTGTTGATGGCTCTCTGGAAGCGGCAGACCCTAAACAGCTGGCCAATATCCGTTCCCGCCTCGGTTTTGTTTTCCAGAACTTCAATCTCTGGCCCCATATGAGCGTGATAGACAATATCCTGGAAGGTCCCGTTCATGTTCTGGGACGGAACCGCAGAGAGGTGCTGGATATGACTGAAGCCCTGCTGGAGAAAGTGGGGCTGGCGGATCGCAGTCACTATTACCCAGGCCAACTGTCTGGAGGACAACAGCAGCGTGTCGCTATTGCCCGGGCTTTGGCAATGGAACCCCAGGTTATGTTGTTTGATGAACCGACATCTGCTCTGGACCCGGAACTGGTGGGGGAAGTTCTCGGTGTTATGAAAAGTCTGGCCGCGGATGGACGAACGATGGTAGTTGTGACCCATGAGATGTCGTTTGCCCGGGAAGTGTCCGACAGGGTTGTGTTCCTCCATCAGGGAAAGGTTGAAGAAGAAGGAAAACCGGAAGATGTGTTCGGCTCAGCGGAATCAAGTCGCTGCCGGGAGTTTCTGGCATCTGTTATGTAATTTGTTTGCGCAGTTTTATATGCAGTTTTTATATGTGGCTTTTATGTAGCTGTAGACAATAACCAAAACGATAAGTCATTTACATAAACAAGAGCAGGACTAAATAAAATGAATAAGTGGATTAAAACCGGTGTTTTGGTTGCGGGCCTCGCGGCCAGTGCGCTGACTATGGCGGCAGACAAACTGCGTATCGCGACAGACGGCACCTGGGTACCGTTCAGCTATACCAACGAATCCGGCGAGCTGGTTGGCCTGGATATTGATGTGGCCAAAGCCCTGTGCGCCAGGCTGGAGATGGAATGTGAGATTAAGGCCTATGAGTGGGATGGTCTGATTCCCTCCCTGAAGGTAAAGAAGTTCGATGCTATTGTGGCGAGTATGTCCATTACTCCCGACCGCCAGAAGCAGGTTGATTTCACCGATTATTACTACTCCGGCGGCTTGCGGTTTATGGGTTCCAAAAACCAGACTCTGGACACAACCAGAGAAGGCCTGAAAGGAAAATCCATCGGTGCTCTGCGTGCCAGCCTTGGCAGCCAGTATCTGGAAGATAATCTGGCCGACGTAATCAGCATTAAATTGTACGACAATCAGGAAGCGGTTTACCTGGATCTGGTATCTGGCCGTCTGGATGGCGCGGTTTCTGACGAGCTGCCCACCTGGGACTGGCTCAAGAGCAAAGCTGGCCATGGTTTTGAGTACAAGGGCGGAGCCTTCGCTAAAGACGACAGAATTGGTATTGCTGTGCGCAAGAATGATCCCCTGAAAGAGCGTCTGAACAAGGCTCTGAAGGATATGCGTGAGGATGGCACCTTCGATAAAATCAGCAGCAAGTATTTCCCCTTCCCGATTTACTGACAGAGTCCTCTGATTAAACAGTGCCGGCCTTTTGCTGACCGGCGCTGACTAAAAAAACAAACACAGCTGTATTGTGATGGGGTGAACTGTTTTGTTATTTGAAGGCCTGCTGAATGGCTTTATGACTCAATTGCTGGCGGGGGCGCTGGTCACTGTTGAAATTACTTTGGCCTCTACCGTTTTGGGTATATGTCTTGGTCTGCTGGGGGCTTCTTCCCGGTTATCCAAAGTACTTCCTGTACGCCTGATTGGTGATGCTTACGTTGGTATTATTCGTGGCATTCCCGAGCTTCTTATTGTTTTCCTGATTTACTTTGGCTCAACACGCCTGTTGATGGCGATAGCCTCCCAGTTTGGTTATGACGAATATATTGAATTAAGCCCGTTTATTGCCGGTGTTATTGCCCTGGGCCTGACCTTTGGCGGTTATGCCACAGAAGTTTTCCGGGGCGCTTTTCTTGCTATTCCCAAGGGGCAGAGAGAAGCGGCCGAAGCTTTGGGTATGGGTAGAACAAGAATCTTTTTCCGTATTCTTTTGCCGCAGGTCTGGCGTATTGCCCTTCCGGGATTGGGCAATCTGGTTCTTGTGCTTATGAAAGATACGGCGCTGATTTCCGTTATCGGCCTTGAGGAATTAACCCGAAAAACTGCCATGGCCGTTGGCGCGACACGGGAGCCTTTTACCTGGTATCTGACCGGCGCGTTTATGTATCTGGCATTAACGGTTATTGCCACAGTGATTCTGAGATATTTCGAGGCCCGCTCCCGCAAACATGAACAGCCGGTGACATCTGGCTCAACCAGACTGGCACAGGGGTAAATAATGGATTGGTCTGTTCTTGCACAATATTATCCGCGCCTGCTTGAGGGAGCCTGGGTCTCGCTGCAGCTGGTGGTTCTTTCCGGAGTGATCGGTATTATTCTGGCTGTGCCCATGGCACTGGCGCGTATTTCCGACAAACGTCGATTTAACCTGTTTCCCCGGGCCTATATTTTCTTTTTCCGGGGAACGCCCCTGCTGATTCAGATATTCCTGATCTATTACGGGTTATCCCAGTTCCAGTGGATTAAAGACAGTGTGCTCTGGCCGTTTCTCCGGGAGCCATACTGGTGTGCGATTATTACCCTGGGACTTCATACTACGGCTTATATTGCGGAGATTCTCCGTGGCGCATTACAGACCATTCCCAAAGGAGAAGTGGAAGCCTGCAAGGTGATGGGAATGAGTAAATTCACCATGTACCGCAGGATTCTTCTGCCAAGAGCGTTTGGCATTATGCTGCCGGCCTACGGGAATGAAGTGATTCTTATGCTGAAGGGCAGTGCCTTGGCGAGCACCATCACTCTGCTGGATTTGACCGGCATGGCACGCACAATTATCGCCCGTACTTATACTCCGGAAGAAATCTATCTGGCGGCGGGTGTGATGTACCTGGTGATCAGCTGGATGTTTATGTTGTTCTTTAAGGTGCTGGATAAATACTCCAACAGCTACAGGCTGGCGTAAAAACCAGCCATGCTCTGTTTAATAACTTGAAAGCTATTAAGCGGTAAAATCAAGAATCGCTTCAACTTCTACGGGAACACTCTTGGGCAGTTCTTTCACGCCGACAGCGGCTCGGGCAGGATAGGGTTCCTGGATGTATTCAGCCATCACTTCATTGACCAGAGGGAAGTTGCTCAGGTCAGTCATGGAGATGTTAATTTTCACCGCGTCCTGCAGGCTGCCGCCAGCGGCTTCTGCGATAGCTTTCAGGTTTTCAAAACACTGACGGGCTTTGGCTTTGAAATCACCTTCTGCAATTTCCATGGTGGCGGGAATCAGGGGGATCTGGCCAGAGATGTAAACAGTGGTGCCAACCTTTACGGCCTGGGAATATGTACCGATGGCCGCAGGAGCGTTTTCTGTGTGAATAATCTGCTTATTGCTCATTGGAGAACATCCGGTTTGTCTGAGGGTGAAGGTGGTCAGCATGGCAGTTAGGCGGGAGGCAGTCCAGAGCAGGACTGCCGCCATTATTGGACTGCCACTGTTAAACTTTGTTGCGGTTAATGCTGTGAACGCCTCGAATAGCCCGCAGTCGCTTAATCACCTGTGACAGGTGGAAACGGTCACGGACAGATATCAGTACCTGAGCCAGGCTGAACCGGGTTCCACGCTCTTCCACGCCAATCTTTTCAATACTGGCTTCTGCCGCAGTGATAGCCGTGGCCAGAGAAGCGATCATGCCCTTCTGCTGCTCAATAGCAACATTGAGTTCCACCAGGAATTCACCCTGAACATTCTTGTCCCAATCCACTTCCAGGATTTTCTCCGGGCTGTGGCGGATTTCAGAGATATTGCTGCAGGTTTCTGTGTGGATAACCAGGCCGCGCCCTGAGCTGACGTGGCCGACCACCGGGTCTCCGGGAATCGGATGACAGCAGCGGGCAAAGCTGATGATCATGCCCTCTGTGCCCTTGATGGTCAGGGGTTTTTCAGGACTTGAGGTATCGAGCTGGTCCGGCTCCATCAGCTGGATATCCAGCAGGCGTCGGGCAATGACGTAGGCCATATGGTTGCCGAGGCCGATATCTTCCAGAAGATTGTCGAGCTTGGGGGAGTCTGTGTAAGCCAGAACAGCGTCAAGGCTGGACTGGGAAATCTTGTCGAGGCTGCTGCCAAGGCTGATAAGCACCTTATTCAACAACCGGCGGCCCAGGGCAATAGACTCCACCTGGCGCTGGTTTTTCAGGTAGTGGCGAATATTGGAACGGGCTTTACTGGTGTTTACATAGTTCAACCAGGCTGCGTTAGGCCGTGCCCCCGGCGCAGTAATAATTTCAACGGTTTCGCCGCTGTTCAGGGACTGGCTGAGGGACGCGAGCTTTCTGTCGATACGACAGGCTACGCAGGTATTGCCAACATCGGTATGAACCGCATAGGCAAAGTCGACAGGTGTTGCTCCCCGTGGCAGCTCCATAATGTCTCCCTGGGGCGTGAAAACGTAAACCTCATCGGGGAACAGGTCAATTTTAACGTTCTCGATAAATTCCAGGGAGTTACCGGCGGTCTGCTGTAGCTCAAGAAGATTCTGCAGCCAGGAGTGGGTACGGCTCTGGCTGCCAAGCAGGGCTTCGTCCCCGGATTTATACAGCCAGTGAGCGGCAATGCCGTTGTTGGCCATATCTTCCATTTCCTGGGTGCGAATCTGCACTTCTACGGGAATACCGTGCAGACCAAACAGTGTGGTGTGCAGGGACTGGTAACCGTTGGCTTTGGGAATGGCAATATAATCTTTAAAGCGGCCGGGAATGGGTTTAAACAGATTGTGCACCTGGCCAAGGGTGCGGTAACAGCTATCGACGCTGTCGACGATAATCCGTACGCCGAATACATCCATAATATCGGCGAAGGGTTTTCGCTGTTCCTTCATTTTACTGTAGATACTGAACAGGTGTTTCTCCCTGCCCATAACCCGCCCTTTGAGATTTTCATTTTCAAGGCGGGTATTAATACTTTCGACGACACCGCTGACAACCCCCCTGCGATTGCCCCGGGCTTTGCGCACTGCTTTGGTCAGCAGATTGGCACGCATGGGGTGCATGGCGCTGAAGCAGAGGTCTTCCAGTTCAATTCTGATCTGGTGCATGCCCAGGCGCTGGGCAAGGGGAGTGTAGATATCGAGGGTTTCTTTGGCGATTCGTCGTCGTTTGGCCGGGCGCAGCACACCGAGGGTACGCATGTTATGGAGCCGGTCAGCGAGTTTTACCAGGATTACCCGAATATCCCGGGCCATGGCCAGGGCCATTTTCTGGAAGTTATCGGCCTGGGCCAGGGTTTTGTCTTCGTACTCAACATGGGTTAGCTTGCTGACACCGTCCACAATTTCGGCCACTGTTTCGCCGAACTGCTTTTGAATTGAGCTTTTGCTGATGCTGGTATCTTCAATGACATCGTGCAGCATGGCGGCCATCAGGCTCTGATGGTCCATGTGCATATCAGCGAGAATACCGGCTACAGCAAGGGGGTGGATGATGTAAGGTTCGCCGGAACGGCGCTTTTGACCATCATGGGCCTGTTCTGCGTAATAATAAGCTCTTCGAACCTGATCAATCTGTTCAGGTTTCAGGTAGGCTTTCAGCCTGTAGGCCAGGTCCTTGATGTCCGACAACACCCGCTCCTTCTGTCAGGGGGTTACTGCATCCTGAAAATGATAAAGCGGGTATTGCGTCATGGAATGTCCTGAGAGGTCAGCCTTCCAGGCCTGCCAGGAGCATGCCGGCATCTTCATCTTCCTGATCTTCCCTTTCAATCTGTTTCGGGTCAATCAGACCGTCTGCAATTTCGCGCAGGGCAACAACGGTCGCCTTGTCATTTTCCCATTCTACCTTGGGGTCTTTTCCGCCAATAGTCAGTTGGCGGGCCCGCTTGCTAGCGGCCATAACCAATTCAAAACGGTTGTCTACGTTGTCCAGGCAATCTTCAACGGTTACTCGCGCCACAGGGTGCTCCACTCTATGTTTAAGATCCTGATGAATCAAGATGGGAAGAATTCCACATCTCAGGCCAGGGGCTATCAGGGGTGTCTTGAATTTTCGGATCGCAGGGCCAGTCTCTTATTAACGCCTGCTATCAACAACCATAACCATTCAAAACCGACAGCAATCCGCAAACTTGCAGTTTACTTAATGAATGGCGATTGTGACAAGGCCGAAGGCAGTCTTTTCATGGTTTGGAGGAGATAATCATGGTTTTGTTTGTGGGTGCTTACATTTAAGATGTTCTTTAAATGAGAGGTCAGGAGAATAGAATTGAACCCCCGGGCGCTGTTTCACGGGGTTTCGTCACTCTTATTTATTTCAGTAAATCACAGAGCAGGTCTTTACGATATTCTTTCTGGAATTCAAGTCCGAGACGCTGGCTGCGGATAACGGCTTTCAGGTCAAACAGGGCTTCGTCGAAATCGTCGTTGATAATCAGGTAATCAAACTCGTTATAGTGGGACATCTCACTCACGGCTTTGGCCATGCGGTGAGCAATCACATTTTCATCATCCTGGTCCCTGCCGGTAAGGCGCTGGTACAGCTCTTTCTGGGACGGTGGAAGAATGAAAATGCCGATTGCATCGGACATTAGCCTGCGCACCTGCTGGCCGCCCTGCCAGTCGATCTCCAGGATAACATCTACCCCCTGATCCAGCTGCTCCTGAACCCAGGTCTGGGACGTGCCGTAGAAATTCCCGAAAACTTCTGCATGCTCAAGGAAGGTGCCTTTGCCGATCATGTGCTGGAAGGTATCGACAGAAACAAAGCGGTAGTGCTGACCGTCTACCTCTCCTGATCGTTGTGGGCGGGTGGTGTGGGACACAGATACAGTAATATGGCGGGTGGTTTTTACCAGCTCACTCACCAGGCTGGTTTTTCCGGCACCGGAGGGAGCGGCGATAATATAAAGAGTGCCTTTGCTCATAATTCTCTGATCTTTATTTCGGGGTTGGTTGCAGATGTTCAAATACACAGACTCTTAGAACAGAGCAGTGAAATTCATACCGTTTTTGGATGAGATAATTATAAGTGTTATCAGGCGTTGCCGTCATGCCGAATCCGGAATCTGGTATGTTAAGTCAGGCAGAAATTTCACAAATTATGCACGCGAAAAGGCAAAGGGCACTACATCACTGATTTCACGGGTATCCGCTATCAACATATGTAAGCGGTCAATACCCATGGCTACCCCGGCACAATGGGGGAACCCCTGTTTTAGCCCATTCACCATATTTTTATCGTAGGGAAGCACGGATTTACCTGTTGCCTGTCGTTCTGCCTGGTCACTTTCAAAGCGGGTCTGCTGCTCATCGCCATCGGCCAGCTCATGGTAACCGTTGGCCAGTTCAACACCGTTCACAAACAGTTCAAACCGGGCAGCTACATCCTGCCCCTGTTCATTCATCTGAATACGGGAAAGCGCGGACATACTGGCCGGATAATCATATACATAGACCCCTTCAAGTCCGGCATCTGTCTCTCTGCCAAGATGAGGCTCCACCATCTGGCTGAATAGCAGGTCAAGACAGTCATTACGGGTGATCTCTGTCAGGGACTGGTCAATATGCTGGTGCACCAAGGCCATTAGTGTCTCATCAGGAGCATTGTGGGGATCAATATCAAGATATTTCCTGAACAACTCCCGGTAGCTGAAACGTCCAGCCTCACGGAAATTGGTAATGGAATTAATAACGCCGGTCACATTATCCATTAGTTGATGATGGTCTATTCCCAGTCGGTACCACTCCAGCATGGTAAATTCCGGGTTGTGGCGACCTCCGGCTTCACCGTTGCGGAACACACGGCCCAAGAAATAAATATCTCCACTGCCGGCTGCGAGAAGCCGTTTCATGGGGAATTCTGGAGAAGTGTGCAGATACAGCGTCTCCCTTTGATTTGTGCCCAACGGGCAGAAATCCGTCTGGAAACTGTCAATATGGGGGTCAACCGTCGCATGATGGGAAAGCATGGGCGTTTCTACTTCCATCACGTTCTGCTGGTAGAAATAGTCTCTAATGCCCCGTAGCAGGCTGGCACGTTGTTTGAGGTTCTTAAGGGGAGCGGAAGGCTTCCAGGTAGCCTCTGTCATAGTCTCTGCATCTCTGATTCAAAAAAACCGCTCAAAACGAGAAAGCCCGGCAAAACCGGGCTTTCTTACAGGCAAAAAGCCTGATTACTTCTGACGACCCACGTACTCACCGGTACGGGTATCAATTTTGAGGGTTTCACCCTCGGTAATAAACAGGGGAACCTTAACGACAGCCCCTGTGCTCAGGGTAGCCGGCTTGGAACCACCTGTGGCTGTGTCACCTTTCAGGCCCGGATCTGTCTGCACAACTTCCAGCAGAACAAAGTTGGGAGCGGTGACAGACAGGGGAGCACCGTTGTACAGAGTTACCGTGTATACTTCCTGCTCCTTGAGCCAGTTCACAGTGTCACCAACAGCAGCAACGCTGGCACCGTGCTGCTCAAAAGAGCCGTCGGTCATCATGAAGTGGTAGAACTCTCCATCGGTGTAGAGATATTCCATGTCATAATCCATGACATCGGCAGCTTCCAGAGATTCGCCGGACTTGAACGTGCGCTCCCAAACCCGGTTAGACATCAGGTTACGCAAGCGAACCCGGTTAAAGGCCTGACCTTTGCCGGGCTTGACGAATTCATTTTCAAGAATGACGCAAGGGTCGCCTTCCAGCATTACCTTAAGTCCGGAGCGAAACTCATTGGTCGCGTAACTAGCCATCCGTATTCACCAGGAATGTGTAAAAGGCCCGTATGATAACCCGTTCAGCCCTCGCTGTGCAGAGTGATTCCATTGACTTACTGCAGAAAGAAACACAGCCATGGCAGGAAATACTCAGTCAGGCGATTACCAGCCCTACTGAACTTCTGAAAACCCTGGGGCTCAGCCCTGAGCTACTGTCCGGGGCAACCGCCGGTCACAACCAATTCCAGATACGGGTTCCACACACTTATATAGCACGGATTAAACCCGGCGACCCGAGTGATCCCCTGCTTCGTCAGGTTTTACCTGTGGGCGCAGAAATGGAGATAGTTCCCGGTTTTTCTGCAGACCCTCTGGAAGAACAGTCCAGCAACAGTCACCGTGGTATCCTGCACAAGTACCATGGTCGCCTGCTGCTGATGCCCGGTTCTCTTTGTGGCATCAACTGTCGGTTCTGTTTTCGCAGACATTTCCCCTATGAAGACAACAGCCTGAGTAAAACCGAGTGGCAAACAGCCCTGAATTACATACGCCAGGACACCTCTCTGAGAGAAGTCATTCTAAGCGGTGGTGACCCTCTGGCCCAGAATGACCGTCGCCTGGCCTGGATTACTGAAGAGCTGGCGGCTATTCCCCATATTCAGAGGCTGCGCATTCACTCCAGGCTTCCTGTTGCTATTCCACAACGTATTACTGAAAAAATGGTTCAGTGGCTGACAGGAACAAGGCTGAAACCTGTTCTGGTTATCCACTGTAACCATCCTCAGGAAATCAGCCCTGAGCTGCAGGATGCCATGAATACCCTGCGCAGCCATGGCGTACAACTGTTAAACCAAAGCACTCTGCTGAAAGGGGTAAACGACGACCCCGCAACACTTCAGGAGTTGAGTGAGAAGCTGTTTAACTGTGGCGTTATGCCTTACTACCTTCATTTGCTCGACAGGGTTCAGGGAGCAGCGCACTTTGAAGTCGAAGAGCAAAGGGCCAAAGAGATTCTTGGTGAGATGAGTCGCAGATGTTCAGGCTATCTTGTCCCAAAACTCGCCAGAGAAGAGGCAGGTATGCCATCTAAAACAACAATATCTCCCGTATATAATGTTGAAGCCTGATAGAAACCCAGTCCCAAAAGCGTGACAAATTTCTCGTTTTTTATTTATCATGACAGGCAACGGATAAAAATTGATCCCCCAGGGGATGCCCTGACCGATAAAACAACAAAGAACGGAGTTATGGACAGCTCTATCCGAAATCTTGATCTTACAGTGCCGGACTGCGTCAAAGATCAGCTTACCTTCGCTAGGTCGGATACCGGTTCTATCCGCCAATGGACTCGGGAATTGCCCAGAGCCAACCTGGGAGCTATGGCTAAACAGCTCTATTTTGCCTTGAAGGAACTTAATGATGTTCGTCTGCCTGTTATCGCGCGCCTCTCTTTTCTTGAGCTTCTACGCCCCCATGTTCATTACACCTGTCAGACACTGAAACAACACTACCTGAAAAAGTCGATTATCCTGACGGGGAAAGAGAGACAGGTCGCCAACCTCTCCAAGGCCCTGCAAACCCACCTGATGACCGGTTATAAACTGGTTATTTCACAACAGCTGGCAAGCCAGAACAAACTCAGCAAGCAGGATAAAAACAACCTTGTTATCGCCCTTCACCGTGCAATAAACGAAAGCGCCCGCATACTGCTGCATTGCTATCAACTTTATAGCCGTGTTCCTGAACGAACCTGGAAAGAGTTACATACCCTGTATCAACTCGCTGAAGATTACAGACTCGATCAAGCTACGGTTGAAGACAGGGAAAATAAACGGATACAGCACACCTCCATTGCTAACAACTACAAGCGGGCTTTGCTTTTCAATCGTGCCCGCCCCAATATGCTGCGCCAGCTGGAAATGGAGCAGCTTTTCCAAGTGCTGGAGCAATGGTCTGAACTGACGAATATTCACTCCTATCCTACGGACAGCACACCCTTTACTATCCACATACAGGAAGACAAAGCACCTCAATACAGCATCGATATCCAGTCACTGGATACCGACAACGTAAAGGGACTCGATACCCAGCAACTGACGAATAATCTGCTCTCTCTAACCCTGGAGAAAAAACCTGCAGATGTGGAACAGTTCTCTCCGACACTGCTGAACCATCTTATCTCCTCCTGGGGTCCCAAAACATCCCGCTGCCAAAGTCGCCAGACAACCCAGGGAGAAATTACCTTTGCCGCCGGTTTGTCCGCTGCTCATTTTTTCCTGGCCAGGCAAAGACCTTTCCAACAGGTTTTGCAGGAAGATATGGGTAAGGTACACCTCGAAGAACAACAAAACCGCTTTGAGACTACAGAGAGTGGGGATGTCTGGAACCATGTTTCAGGTGCAGTTCCCGGCGGCAATCAGCCAGCCTTTATGACTGGGGATATGGTAGCGTTTGGAGAGTCCGACGGTACGCCAAAGAAAATAACCTATCCAGCCTTTAAAGCCCTGCTTCTGGACACAAGCCCCGGCGGTTACTGTGCCTGTATTGATGGCGAAGCGAATCCACAGATTCAGGCCGGGGAACTGATTTGCGTACGCTCTGGGCAAAGCTCCCAGTGGCTGCTTGCCCTGATTCGCTGGATGCGCCTTGAAAATCAAACCAGAATCGTATTTGGCATCCAGCTGTTATCATCCAATGCCCGGCCAACGGCCGTTTCCATTCTGCACAAAAAACGCGGTGCCAGTGACTTATTGCGCTGTTTTTACCTACCGGAATTTCTCGAAGCTGGAGAACCTGCCTGCCTTATCACCCCACGGATTCCTTTCCAGGTGGGCAATAAAATTCGGTTTTACGACGGAACACACTTTATAGAAGCGCTCCTTAGCGAGTGTCCCCTGTCTACGGGGAGTATCAGCCAGTTCCTGTTCACTCCCGTTAAAAGAACTCTGGTTAATGCCAAAAAGAACGAAGCCATACAGCCTGCTAAACCCCGTCAGAACGAAGACTTCAGCATTCTGTGGGATGATTTATAATAAATATCACAACCGATTCTGACATATGCTGACTTTTCCAGCATAAACCTATGATTCAATCACTAAAACGGTAGAATAAAGGCACTGAGAGCAAAAACTAAAGACACATCCTGAACATGGCAGAACAAAATCATCCTCTGCGCCTCCTGTTTCTTGAAGATGCCAGCAACTCCGCTGAACATCTGGTCAGCTGCTTCAGAAATTCCGGACTGGCAACAAGGGTCCACCGTGTAACATCCTCCGAAGATCTTGACGAATCCCTTCAGGGACAGAGCTGGGACCTGTTTATGGCTTACGACAATGCCATGGCTATGTCTCCCGATACCGCATTAAGCAGGATTATACAGGCTGGAAAAGATCTTCCCGGCATTCTTCTGATTGAAAAAGACAGTGACCGTACAACCGACTGGCTACGCCAGGGTGGCGCTGACGCTGTTCCCTCTGACCAGAAAGAACGTTTGATTCTGGTCTGCAAGCGTGAATGGGCCAACCTGACTCAACGCCGCCAGCGTCGCCGGAATGAAATCTCGTTAAAAGAAGCTGAGAAACGCTGCCTGCTTCTACTGAACAGTTCCGTTGATGCTATTGCCTATGTTCATGAAGGCATGCATATTCACGCCAATCCGGCCTATGTGGAACAGTTTGGTTTTCAAGATGTGGATGATCTTGCTGGTCTGCCACTTATCGATTTGGTTAACCGGGAAGACCAGGCTGCATTCAAACAATACCTTAAACAATTCCCACAATCGGGCGGCTCTGCGACACCTCTTAAATTCAGGGGACAGCAGGATAATGGCGAAACATTTCAAGCCAGCATGTCTTTAAGCAAAGCCAAATGGGATGGTGAAAACTGTATTCAGGTTGTTATTCGCAAGGCCGAAGCTGATCCGGCCCTCGCCAAAGAGCTTGAAACCTTAAAGAATACTGACCTTCTGACCGGCCTTTACAACCGCACCTATTTTTCAGAGCAACTGGATAAAGCCCTGGAACAGGCGATAGCCGATAAAGGCAATTCCGCTGTTTTTGATATTCGTTTTGATAAATTCCGTGACCTGAAGAAAGAGTTTGGTACCGCAAGTGCGGATCAGATGCTGACCGATATTGCCGCATTATTGAAACCAATTGTCGAAGAATATGGCATTCTGGGCAGATTGACAGACGATGTTTTCCTTGCCCTGATTAACCACGACAGGCGCCAGAAGCTTCAGGAACAGGCCGAACACATTATTCGAACGGTCAAAGAACACACGTTCACTGTCAAAAAATCAAAAATTCAGATCACCGCTTCTCTCGGTATAATGCCGGTCACGGAAGCATCGGACAGCAGCAGTTATGTGCTTGAAAGAGCCGAGAAAGCCTGTCTGCAGGCCCGGGATTCCGGAGGCAATAAGTTTCAGATCCATGACCAGCAGGCAGAACTTGCCGCTAAAGCCGCTGAAGGAAATATGGTCGCTGTTGTTATCCAGGCCCTGGAAAATGACAGATTCAAACTCAGCTACCAGCCCATTATTAATCTTGAAAACGAAGAAGAACACTATGAAGTCTTCTCTCGCCTGGTAAACGAACAGGGAGAAACAATTCCAGCCTCGGAGTTTATTAACGCCAGTAAACGCGCAGGTCTTACTATTCGCATTGACCGCTGGGCTATTCTGCAAGGCATCAAGGCTCTGGCGGAAAAACACAGCCAGGGGCACAAGACCAGTCTGTTTGTCAGTCTGGGGCCGGAATCTATTCAGGACCAAACACTTCCTTCCTGGCTGAATGTGGCCATGCGTGCTGCTAAGGTGCCCACTGAGTCCCTTGTTCTGCAGATGGCGGAAGAAGATGTTTCCGTTCGTCAGAAAGCCGCGCAGGAACTGTGTAAAAATCTGAAGAAATTACATTTCCGCGTTTGTCTGAATCACTTCGGCGGTGCCGTTGATCCATTTACTATTCTTAAGAACTTCCCTGCGGACTTTGTAAAAATGGACTCTTCTCTGATAAAGGAACTGGCAGAAGACGACCTGGCCCTTGATCCCTTCAAAGAGATGCTAGGTAAGTTACAGACTCTGAACACTCATATTGTTGCCCCCCATGTGGAAAACAACAAAATGATGACCACACTCTGGCAGAACAACGTCGGCTATGTTCAGGGATACTTTATTCAGGCACCCGCCGAGCAAATGAATTACGACTTCAGTCAGTAAACAACCCGTCTCAATGCAAAAATAATAAAGCCGGGAGAGATGCTTCCAGCTTTATTTATTTTACTCACGGTTTTAACCCCTTAATCCCGCCAAGTCTCGGTCATGCCAACCCAGCAGATAGAGAATACTGTCGAGTCCAAGAGTGGAAATCGACTGCCGTGCAGACTTGCGCACCAGAGGTTTAGCCCTGAATGCCACCCCAAGTCCGGCAATGGCCAGCATTTTCAGATCATTGGCACCATCACCTACAGCAATAACCTGCTCAAGCCGTATATTCTCCTGCTGTGCGATCTCCCGCAGCAGAACGGCTTTACGACTGGCATCAACAATTTCGCCTTTGACTCTGCCTGTTACTTTACCGTCCACAATATCCAGCTCATTGGCATAAACATAATCCATACCCAGGTTGTCCTTAAGTCTGTTGGCAAACCAGGTAAACCCTCCGGAAACAATCGCTGTCTTGTAGCCTAATGCCCGCAGGCTTTTGATCAGGCGCTCAGCGCCTTCTGTCATCTTCAAGCGTTTAGAGACTCTCTCCAGGGCGGATTCATCCAATCCCTGCAGCAGAGCCAGGCGACGACGGAAACTCTCTGAAAAATCGATCTTGCCCAGCATTGCTTCTTCGGTGATGGCGGCAACCTGTTCACCAACTCCCCCTTCTACCGCCAGCTCATCAATCACCTCTGCCTCAATAAGGGTGGAATCCATATCAAACACAACCAGACGGCGACTGCGCCGGTAAATCGTATCTTCCTGAAGGGCAACATCCACATCCAGCTCAGAAGAGAGCTGTAGAAAATCTTCTTTCAGCTGGTTCTGATCATCCGGCGTTCCTCGGACAGAGAATTCAATACAGGCCCGGGAAGCAGCATTTACCTCCGGCTCCAGAAGTACACGACCAGACAAACGGGCAATACTTTCAATATTCAACCCATGTTCCGCCGTCAGCGCAGACACCCGGGACATTTTCTCAGCGGTAATGGAACGGGACAAAAGAGTGACTTTATAGCAATCCTTGCCCTGGCGGGTCGTCCATTCGTCATACTCTTCCGGCTGAATAGTGCGGTAGGTGACCTGCAGGCCTTTCTCATGGAGATGAAACAGCAGGTCTTTCAGCACCGGCGCAACATCATCCTGCTCCGGTACACGAATTAATATTCCCCAGGTCAGGGAGTCATGGATTACCGCCTGCCCAATATCAAGAATTTCGACGCCATAGCCCGCCATAATTCCGGTAATATCGGAGGTCAGCCCTGGCTTGTCTTCACCAGTAACATTGATCAGAACAATACGACTCATAGTTTCTTCCCCGGAATGCAGGACTTTTTTTCTGGACTGGTGTTATTTTAGTGATCCATATTCTCGGTCTTTATAACGGCAGGGTAAACCCGCTCAGTGTACTTACGTGCAGATCACAGAAAGCAAGTGCTGTCACCTGTTAAAGCCTGTAGGTATTCAACTGACTCTAAGGCACAATAGTAGGATAACATTACCTTATAATTTTGTTTTAAAACGAGTCTTTTGTGTTAACACAGCGCTTACAGAACCTGCGCATACCAGGACTATCCCGCCTGAGTATTGGCCGGCAAATCCCGTTATTTGTGGGAGGCATTCTGCTGGCCAGTCTTATACTTTCAGGTATGATCGCCAGCAGCGAGATAGACAGAATCTTCCGGGAACAGGCCGATAGCCTGGGGAGTACACTCGCCGCCCAGACAGCCAACTCCGCCCGGGACCTTCTTGTGACAGGGGATCGCCTGAGCCTGAATATTCTTCTCGGACAGCTGACCCGCTCTGAACATATCGTGCGAGCCACAGTATTCAGCATTGATAACAAGCGTATCGCCGGTACAGAAACTTCTGATTACGGGACTGACCGTCAATACGCCCTGTTTACCGCCCCCATTGATTATCAGAATGTGATTGCCGGCCAGTTACGTCTTGAAATGGATATGGAATCCTTTGGCAACCCTTATCGAAAAGCATTGCTTATGTTTCTCGGGCTTACTTCTCTGCTAACGGTTACCGGCACCGTACTGGCCTGGAACTACGCCGCCCGGAAACAGCACATTCTCTCCCGCTCATTACGCCAGCTTCAGGTTCTCAGTGATAATCATATTTCCAACCCCGGAAACAGCACTGACGAAATTGAGCAGATAGCCTCCCAACTGGAATACCTCATTACCCAGGGCAGCCAGCGCCATCAATTTACACCTTCACCAGTGAAAAGTGAAAAACCGGAAACAAAAGAAAATACCCTGATTCTGGCTATGCGTTTCAGCAACCTGGCCAGACTCAGGCAGTGTCTTGCCCATCCGGTGCTGATTGAATTACTGGGGCAGCGACTGCCCCTGGTTAATGATGCTGTACAGTTATACGGTGGAGAGCTGGAATACTCAGCGGAAGGTAATGCCTATATCCGTTTTCTTCGCCCAACCGATTCCGCAGAAGATATTTTCCAGGCTGTTTGCTGTGCCCGGCTGCTACAGCGCCTTATCTCTATCCAGCATGAAGGTGATCCGGTCACTTTAACTGTTGAGCTTGGTATCAGCACACTGTCAACAGAAATCCCTGGAGAGAGTCATCCCTCACTCTCCGATTCTGCCACCAGCCAGGCACTAATGCTGGCGAATCTTGGGCAGGGACAACTATTGCTGGACGGGAAATATACAGATGAAGAACAACAGCTCATCAAAGTTCGTTTGAATCCAACAGAATTTGGAGATGATATTCAGGAAGTGGGTGAACTGCCCGAGCAGTTTCAGTTACTCCTGGATCGTCAGGCTGAACAGATTCACCAGAAGCGGGAAATTACTCCAGAAGAAGAATAAAACGCAGAAATGAGGCCTTACAGCCTCATTTCTATCCCTTTTTCAGCCAGATATTTTTTTGCTTCGGGAACGGAATACTCCCCAAAGTGGAAAATAGACGCAGCCAGTACAGCGTCGGCTTTTCCTTCCACAACACCATCAACCAGATGATCCAGATTACCCACACCACCTGAGGCAATGACCGGAATCACAACAGCCTCGGAGATGGCTCGGGTCACCCCCAGGTCATAACCGTTTTTTACGCCATCCTGATCCATACTGGTGAGCAGAATTTCTCCGGCACCCAGCTCTTCCATCTTCTTTGCCCACTCAACGGCATCAAGGCCGGTTGGCTTGCGACCGCCGTGGGTAAAGATTTCCCAGCGGTTTTCTTCGCCGGGCTGACTGACCTTTTTGGCATCAATGGCAACAACAATGCACTGGGAACCAAACTTCTCAGCGGCTTCACGCACAAACTCAGGGTTAAAGACCGCAGCGGTATTAATACTGACTTTATCTGCCCCTGCATTCAGCATGGTGCGAATATCATCAATGGTGCGAATACCCCCGCCCACGGTCAGGGGAATAAATACTTCACTGGCAATGGCTTCGACCGTATGAACAGTGGTTGCCCGGTCATCACTGCTGGCTGTGATATCCAGAAAGGTGATCTCATCAGCACCTTGTTCATCGTAACGGCGGGCAACCTCTACCGGGTCACCCGCGTCACGAATATCAACAAACTGGACGCCTTTCACCACACGACCGTTATCCACATCAAGGCAGGGAATAATTCTTTTTGCGAGACCCATAGATAACCTCTTTAACTCTCAATTTTATCCAGAGCTCTGCGAACTCAGGGCTGCCAGCGAAGGAAGTTACCCAGCAGCTTTAAGCCACAGGCAGCGCTTTTTTCCGGATGAAACTGCACGGCAAACAGGTTATCCCGGGTAATTGCCGCATCCAGTTCAACACCATACTGACAGGTGGCGGCCACCAGCACTCTTTCTGTGCTGCGGGCGTAATAGCTGTGAACAAAATAGAAACGACTGTCGTTCTCAATACCGTCCCAAAGAGGGTGGGAGGAGAGCTGCACCTTGTTCCAGCCCATATGGGGAACCTTTAGATGTTCGCCATTCTCCTGGAGATCACGACCAAAGTAGCGAACATTCCCCGGCATAAGACCAATACAATCCACGCCGCTATTCTCTTCACTGTGTTCCAGCAGCACCTGCATGCCAACACAGATACCCAGCAGTGGCCTGGTCTGAACAACGTCTTTAACCAGCTCATCCACACCCAGCCGACGAATTTCGGCCATACAGTCCCGAATCGCTCCCACACCCGGCAGAACAACCCGGTCGGCTTTGCGAATCTCGCTGGCATCGGAGGTCACCAGAACCTTCATATTATTGGGGGCCACATGCTCCAGGGCTTTGGCCGCCGAGTGAAGATTGCCCATACCGTAATCAATTACCGCAACGGTTTGCATGCTTTATATTCCGATAGATAAAACAGTCAGCTGTCTGTGGTTAGAAGCCTGAAGCCTCAAAGCGTTCCTTTCGTGGATGGCATCTGACCGGCCATACGGGGGTCTTCAGCCAGCGCCATACGTAACGCACGACCGAACGCCTTAAATACGGTTTCTATCTGGTGATGGGTGTTCTTGCCCCGCAGATTATCAATATGCAGGGTGACCTTGGCGTGATTCACAAAGCCCTGGAAGAACTCCTGGAACAGATCCACATCAAACCCACCCACGGAAGCCCGGGTGTAATCTACATTAAATTCCAGACCGGGACGACCTGAGAAATCAATCACAACCCGGGACAAGGCTTCATCCAGGGGAACATAGGCATGACCGTAGCGGTAGATGCCTTTTTTATCCCCCACAGCCTTATCAAAGGCCTGCCCCAGGGTAATGCCGATATCTTCCACTGTATGGTGATCATCAATATGACGGTCACCGTCAGCTTTGATATTGAGGTCAATCAACCCATGCCGGGCGATCTGATCCATCATATGCTCAAGGAAAGGGACGCCAGTATCAAAGGCTGCCTGCCCGGAACCATCAAGATTTACTTCAGCCTCAATCCTGGTTTCCAAGGTGTTGCGTTGGACATTTGCCTTGCGGTCAGCCATGGTGCTCTTCCGGTTGGTTCTGTTCAAAATTCTGTTTTTAAGTCTGCTTGTAAGAATGCCAGCCCTGTCATCAGACTCATTTCTATGATTATTCTGGCTGAAATTATATTGCTACAGAGCCCTGTTTCCCAGAGCCGTATTTAAGATTGTATACCTTGCCATTCCCTGCCCGGGCTTTAATATGGCGCCAGTTGTATCTGTAGACAGAGGTTCCGATGCCCGTTCTGATAGAACATGTAACCCAGCCATCCCCCCAGGATCGCATAGACCTGGAAAAAATCTATAGTGACGCCCCACAATGGCTGCGCCCTGAAAACAGTAACCATAACTGGCTTATCGGGTTCTCAGAACAGCCGGGCTACGCCCTCTATGGTGCCCGTTTTAATGACCGGTTGATTGCTGCAATCATTATTAAAATCGAATCCCCGTGGCTGCTGGAGTGGCTGTCCGTTCGCACTATCACCCGCAACCGGGGCGTAGGCAAACGGGTACTTTCTGAACTTAAGCGGCTGGCGGAGGAAGCTGGAACAACATTAAAAGTACAAACACCTGAAAATGGTGAATCTCTGCCAGTGTGGATGACGGCTGAGTAGCCTTTACTTCGAAAAGAATATTTTCAAAAACATCTGACAAAAAGCCCCATTCTTGCAAAGCCCTGCCGATAACTTAGTCTGAAAAGTGTCGGCAACGGAATAATCAAGAATGAAAGGACGCAGATTCCCACTGCCCGCGCTGTTGGCACTCAGTGTCGCAGCTGCCCTTGGCAGCGGTGCCTTTGCGCCTTCTTCCCACTCAGAAATACCTGTGCCCTCCACACATGCCTCAAGCTGGGAGTGCACAGCCGCTGTTCACCAGGACTGGCGCTGCAGCTCAAAGCCCGGCAAGCCCTACGGGGAAAAACTTGAGCAGATTCGCGGCAAAAGAGACACTTTAAGGGGCAGCTTCGCCAACCTGATGCTGCAGGCCTTGAAGCAACAAGTCCAGACCAGCCAGGCAATTGCAGAGAATACTCCCACTCCATCAGAAACTTCAAAAGGCTCCTCCACTTCTTCAGAAGCCGAAGCCATAGCTGATGAAGTAATAGCAGATATAGAAGCCTCAAAAAATAAGCCAGCCCGCTCAATGGCAGACAAAGACTGGATCGCCCGCTTGAGCGCAAGGACGTCTTGGCCAGAAGATCAGGATATGCTTCCCAAGAGAGAGCCGGAAATCCGAACAGAGCTGACCAGCAGAGCAGTGACCGAAGAAGAAGTTGGACGCTCTGTGCTGCTATCAGACTGGCTGAAACGGGCCCGCAGGCGGGCATCCTGGGCTGCGCAGGATATAGAATCCGAAACGGCCCATAAGCCAGAGCTTCCGGGAGTGGAAAAGATAGAAAAGCCTGTTGAGCCAGCCAAACCCAGGCTCTATGCCGATGACTGGATTGAACAGGCGGAGCGTCGGACAACCTGGAAAACACAAAACATTGAGCTTGAGCACAGGCAGTCCGGGACTCCGATTTCTACCCCCACTCCAGACGAACAAATTATTGCTGAGGCGGAACCTGCTCCTGCAGATGAGCAGGCTGATAGCCCTCAAATGGCTCTGGTAGACAGTATTTCCCTTGCGAATACAGGAAAGTATAACGTCGTCCCCGGGCCAGATAATGCTCTTTCACTGGAGGAATTGGACGACACACCTGAGTCAGCTTCCCAGACACAGCAGAGAGAGCTTCGCCCAGTACAACCTCAGGTTCGCAGCCTGAGACAAAGTCTGCTTGCCCACCAGGCATCAACAGAGGTGGCAACACCATCCGAACATATTCCCGGCATTGCTCCTCCCCGCAGCGTAATGTCTGCCCAAAGGCAAATGCCCGCCTACAAACTGGAGCTGGGACAACGGCAACTGCCTGAAGCACAGATGCAGTCACTGGCAACTCCCAGCCAACAACAAATCTCTGCGCAACCCTTGCTGCCCGATCTTGAAGTCACTCCCTCTGAGCGACTTTCCAGAGCTTACCCGCAGCACCGTTACATGCCCCACAAACCGATGCCCTGGCAGGAACACGCCTCACCGGAACAGTGGCGCCATGCGCCATCCGGCACAGCTATTCCTGATCGCCGTTTCGCCGACTCCAGACCCGCCACGCCTTTTGTAACCCCCGATAATATTGATTTGCCAGTGTATGCACCGGACAATGGCGTACTGGCTGAAAATGAGAGCCTGCCGCCTTCTCCCCAGACCGAAGCAGCTCAGCTTCCTTTTAATCGCAGTTGGTCTTTAAATGGTCAGGTGGTCAGGGGCGACGCACCAGAAGTGCGAGACCCTGTTCCGGAGAAGGTTCTTGATGACAGACCCATTATTCCAAAGTGGCCAGAACCAAAATACAAAGCCAGAGACCGTCTGGCCCCAAAGCTACCCGCTTACGCAGGTAAACCTTTATGGCCGGGTGCCAACGACCTACGCCGTAACAGCCGGAAAATAGATATAAACCAGTCCCGTCGGCAAAGAAGTTCTTTGCGGGAATATCGTCGTCCACCACCAATTTCCCCCAAGGATATTTATAAGCTCGCATCTCAGGAGCCAACGTCAGCCGGAGGCAGTACCCAGAATTCAGGCAAACTGTTCCCAAGCAGGCAGCACAAAACGCAACCGGAAGGCCCCAGCTCTATCGACAGATTCAGAGAGAGAATCAGCGAACCCGCAGCCTCTCTGGATGCTCCACCAGCAGCTCTACAGCTTGAAACAAGACAGCCTGAAACAAGACGGCCTGAGCCGAGCTATCGGAAAGGTACTCCTTCCCGTGCTGTTCCTCAGCCTTTACCAAGAAGTACTCAAGGCTGGCAGCAGGCCAGCTTAACGCCCACTGTACCAGGTAACCTGTCAGTTCAGTCCCCTTCACAACTGACAATGAAAGAACTGCTGTCCGCTCCACAAAAAAGTATGACTGTGCAATGGCTGGCAACAACCCAGCCAGCACGTATTTTCCACCTTCAACAGCGTTACCCTCTGTTGCAAGAGGCTACAATTGTCCGGTTTATCAGCAAGGGAAAAACCTGGCATATTCTGCTCACCGGCATTTATCCCAATATTGCATCCGCCATGGCTATGCTCCGCACCCATGAGTACAGAACCATGGCTAAACGTTTGAATCCCTGGACACGTCCGATTGCAGGTTTGAAAAAACTTAATCTGGTAAGAACTGATGAACATGCAGTTAGCCAGGATAATTCACAATTATCCCGCAGTTCATCTGCCCAAAAGAAATTGCCTCAGGGTCAATACACAATCCAATGGCTGGAAGCCGGCTCTCCTGCGCCATTGAGGGATATTCGCAAACGTTACCCACAGCTGGAAACCAGCGAAATTGTTATGGTGAACCGGCGTAACGCCATTAAATATGTTTTGATCCAGGGGCGTTACGCCAATCACCGCAGCGTGTCCACTATATTAGAGTCACCAAGACTGGCTAACCTGGCTCAGCAACTGCAGGCAAAGCCCCGTCCCATGGCCAGCCTGCGGCATAATACCAGGATTATTAACAAGCCTGTCTTTACCCGTGTGAGTGTTCCTATGGATCACAACACCAGCCGTATACTTCAGGCTCCGGAAGGGACATTTACTATCCAGTGGCTGGCGGCCCATCGCCCGGGCATGCTGGAGAAACTGCAGGCCCGTTACCCAAGCCTCCAGGAAGCGGAAACCATACATTTTCGCCGTAATGAGAAAGACTGGTATGTGCTGATTCAAGGCCAGTACCCCAGCCATCATGCAGCAGTGAAAGCCCTTCAACACCCACAGCTGCAAAATCTGGCCAGCAAACTCAAGCCGTGGACACGTTCCGTCTCAGGTCTGCGCAGAGCCGCAGGTTCCTGACCTTGCACATGAAAACTAGAAGTTATATTTCACAGAGAAGATTGCCGCATCCTGATAAGTAGCATTTCCCAGCTTGTAATAGGCATAACGGTACTGAATGCCAGCGGTAATCTCCGGCAATGGCATCCACCAGAGACCAACTGCGCCATTTATACCATCCTTCATTTTTCCCCCGGTATCGGCCAGAGTTTTAAAGCCTTTCTGGGGGACAGGCTTACAGCTTCCGCCATCCATCACACACTGGTTTCCATCTTTCGGTTGTCCTGTAGCAAGGTTGGCTTTATACCCTTTGTGCCTGTCCAACTCCATTTCGTGCCAGTTAGTGATTAGAAAATTCTGCTCACCAGTTTTGAAGCCATACCCCAGACTCCAGCCAGCCATATAACCGTTAGAGCCGCTGTAGCCACCGGAGCTTAAGTCATGAAAGCCGATAAAAGGCTTCCACCACAGGGGGCCACAAACCAAATTGTAACCAAAGCCATATACACGATTCTGCTCGTGAAACCCTGGGGTTGCGAAGTTGTATACATGCAAATAAAGGTTAAAGCCGCTGTCCTTCTCACCAAGGTAGTAACGGAAATTCCCTTTTAGCGCAGAACGTCGTCGCTCACTTCCGTTTTTCTCATGGGCTGAATTTTGGGGGTTTTCCAGGTCGAAGAAACCATAAAGTTCACCCCAGTCAAAGCCTGCACCACCTTCCAACTCCAGATAGAAGAAGTCTTTCTTACCCTTATGAGTGCGGTTCTCTGTTCCCTTGGACCAGTCCAGCCAGTTAATGCTGACATCCTTGAATCCCCACCGATATTCCGCTTGAACAGAGAGTGCCAAAAACAGAGAAGCAAACAGCAACCCAAGCTGAACAAAAAAACTTCTTATCCGCATTATCCTCAACATACCAGTTCTCCCTGAAAACAGGTGATCGGAAGTTATTGAAGAGCTATTGAAGAGATTGAAGATTAGGTGCATTTCGGAAAATCGCAAAAAAGCCACATATCTTCTTCGCAACAGCGAACCTTCCACCTATCATGTGCTGATAACAAACCTGGGCTAATCAATCATTTAACAGCCCCTGACACTTAAATAGAGGGAATTTGCTATGAAAGGTGCACTCAAGTGGCTCCTTATCATTGTCTGTACGGTTGTCGTGCTGGGCGTTGCCGCCATTATTATTTTACCCATGGTCATAAACCCGAATAATTACCGGGACACCATCTCAGATCTCGTCCATAAAGAAACCGGCATGACCCTTGCCATTAACGGAGATATCGGCTGGTCGGTATTTCCCTGGCTTGGACTCAGCCTGAATGATCTGGCCATTGACGACACCCGTCACAAACCCCTTGGCACCCTCAAGCATGCGGCTGTAAAAGTAGAACTTATACCTCTGCTCAGTAAAAAGCTGGATATATCCACCCTGGAACTGAGCGGTCTTCACCTGAATATGGTTGTGGACAAGCAGGGCAACCCTAACTGGCTGCCCGCCAAACCTGCGTCATCTGCAGAAGAAAACGCGCCACAGGCTAAAGCCAAAACAACTGCATCAGCGGGCACGAAGGAAGCATCTTCACCGGCTATTTCCGACCTGAGCATTTCCGGTATCGCCATTACCAATATTTCTGTGACCTACAAAGATGTGCCTGCCGATATGCAATTAAGCGTGCGTAACGCCAGGCTGGAAACAGGAGCCATCAGCAAAGGCCAGCCCTTCCATTTGAATGCGTCTTTTGATGTAGAGAATAAAAAACCTGCAACCAAGGCCAAAGTCAGCCTTAGCGGACTGATTACTCCAGAGCAGGAGCAACTTTCCTACAAAGCGGAAAACCTGCAGCTTGAAGTGACACCTCTGGGTGCAGACAGCCCCGCCATACTGGCCCTTACCGGCAATGTCAGTGGTGAAGGCAGCAATATAAAAGGCAATGTTAAGATACAGCCGGTTGACCTTGCCCTGCTGATGCAACAGCTGAAAATGCCACTTCCTGCTTTAACCGGCGGCGACAAGGTTCTACGCAAAGTTTCCATTGGTACAGACTTTGCCAAAGGCGACAATGACCTCGCATTGAACAAAATGACCGCCACGGTTGATGACTTCAACCTGAAAGGTGACCTTGCCATCACCAACCTGAAAGCCAAGGCTATTCTCTTCAAACTGACAGGTAGCGATCTGGTTGTTGATCAGTACCTTCCGGTTGCAGAACAGGGTTCTGCAAATACAGCATCCGAAGCAACTCCGGAAAAGCCCTCAACATCAACCTCAACACCTTCGTCTCAGACTGATCCTGTTATCATCCCTGTTAAAGTGATTCAGCAGCTGAATATCAAAGGCAGAGCCCAGCTGGCTTCCCTGACCGCCAGCGGCCTTGTTTTTGAAAAACCGACTCTGGAAGTTATCGCAACCAACGGTAATGCCAGAATCACCAAGTTAAACGCGGGCTTTTACAAAGGCGTAATTGATGCTTCTGTCGGTATTGATACCAGCGGCTCCCTTGCCAAAAAGCCGATGATCTCTGCCCGGGCAGATGTGAAATCCATTGATATTGAGGCACTGGCTGAACAGCTTGCTGAACTGAAAGCTATTGTTGGCGAGGCCAATGCCAACCTCCGTGTACTCGGCCATGGCCTGACCCGTGGCCAGCTTACTCACAGTCTGAATGGCGAAATTGAATTCAATATTGCCGACGGTGCCCTGCTGGGTACCAACTTCAACGAAATGGTATGTGAGCTTATTGCCAAAGTTCGTAAAAAGAACCTCACCAAAACCGACTGGCAGAACAAAACCGTATTCCGCACCCTCAGTGGTACAGTGAAAATTGTCGATGGCATTGCCCGCAACCAGAACCTGACTGCAGATCTGGATAATCTCAACTTGAAAGGTGATGGCTTTGTTAACCTGCCCAACCAGACAATAGATTATCACCTTGGCCTGACCATCACCGGTGACACAGCAGAAGCCAGTGACCCGGCCTGCCAGATTAACAAGAAATATGCCGATATCACCTGGCCTTTGCGTTGCAAGGGCAAGCTGGGAGACAGCGGGCTGTGCGGCATTGATGAACAGCGCCTTGGTGACACTATCGCCCGTATCGCGGAGAAAGAGATCACCAATAAACTGCAGAAGAAACTGGAAGACAAACTGGGAGACTGGTTTAAATAAACCAAAACTTTGACTATCTAAAGTCAGGTCGTGACATGTTCTATAAACGACATATCACGACTCACTTTTCCTCTAAATCTGCTCAGCTATCGAAGGGCAATAGCCATGATTGCTGAGTCCTTATAATTTATCTTTGCCCCCTGGGTTTCTGGCTCCCACTTGGACCCTGGGGTTAGAGTAGTCTTCACTTGCACTGATTTGCTCCCTCAAAGCCTTTATTGTGGGTTGTCGATTTGCCGGATTCAGTGACAAACCTTTTTTAATAACTGTATCAAACAGGTGTACCGCCTTGTATCCATCTTTGGCTAGCCGCAAATCAGCCCTTACTGCATGTCTCCCTTTTTTACTTTCAATCAGGCTTTCTTTTCTTCCCCTGACAGTCACTTTCCATTTCTGACACATTGTGTCCATATTGTTATCAAGCATGGCCTCTGTAACACCGGCCAAACCAAAAATATCCGGAGAGGGGGAGCCGGGAGCATAACTGCGGTCCGCCATTTCAGGAGCTGTCGTCTCCATAAAAATAATATTTTTATGGTTCGCAGCTGTTCGTATCTTCGGGCCATCCACATAGCCAAAGTCACAAAGCACTGGCTGACGCCCCCTGCTCCAGAGAACATTATCTACCCGAACATCGTTATGCTGATAGCCTTTATCGTGCATATATTCCAAAGCACTTCCAAGTTTATCTGCAATATCCAGAATAACCGGGAAGGTAAAATAACTGACCGGAGTCTTCGGAGAAGCTCCATACAAAAGGCAATAAAGATTGTCAGAGTAACAACGCATAACAAAAGCAGGCATGCCATCCAGACGAATCTCACCGGATAGTCTAATAATATTCGGGTGCCTGAGCGCCTTGAGTGCCTGTATTTCATTTTTCAACAAAGTATTGCCAATCTCAGGACAGACTGATTGCTTAATAACCCATCGATACGGCTTTTCACCAACTTTGCTGCGCACTTTCTTAAGACAAGCAAAATCACTGTCTGTAAATATCAGGGCAGCTTCGGCTTTCAGACGAATAGCCGTCAGATCATGATTGCTAAGTGGTGCGACAGGACCACTTTCAGCTCTCTCCCGGACTTTTTCTTCGTTAACGGACACAACTTTTTTCTTGTTTGCTGTCACGTCTTCTTTCACAGGGTTAAGTTGTAGGAGTCGAACAACTGTCTCCCTTACAGGCCTGCCCGGATTAGCAGCCGGCCTTATCCGGGCTGGCAGCTGTGGTAACGATAAACCTGCGGCATCCGCACTATTGTGGGCTGCGACGACACGCTCTTTACCATGGCCTGCTTTCAAACGTGCATCTGTTCTAAGTTGTCCTGGTATGGCCTCAGTCCGCAGATATTGTCTTCTTCCAAATGCATCTGGTTTACTCCAATCACCACTTAACATCGCAAACAGCCTTTGTTGTTACCTGATTATTATTGATAGCCATTCGACTCTAAAAACAGCTCCTGGTAACTAACAGGCTGGTCAGGCGGGTTGTAATGTCTGTCAGCGATGCGGACAATTCCTTCCTGATAATTTTGATATGTCCGTATACATCCATGCCTGATACAGCTTCTATCCAACACGCCATTCTCGACTGGTACGACCGGCATGGCCGCAAACATCTGCCCTGGCAGGAAAACATTACCCCTTACCGGGTCTGGCTCAGTGAAGTGATGCTGCAGCAAACCACTGTGGCTGCAGTGATTCCCTACTTTGAAAAGTTCACTGAGCGCTTTCCTGCCGTTGCCGACCTTGCCGCCGCAGATGTGGATGATGTAATGCACCTCTGGAGCGGTCTGGGATACTACAGCCGGGCCAGAAATCTTCATAAAGCCGCTCAAATGGTTGTGAATAAGTTTGGTGGCAGCTTTCCTGATAATCTTGAAGATCTACAGAAATTGCCCGGAGTAGGCCGCTCAACAGCCGGTGCTATCGCCAGTATCAGCATGGGAATTCGAGCGCCGATTCTTGATGGCAATGTAAAACGTGTACTCGCCCGGCTTCATGCTGTTCCCGGCTGGCCGGGTAAGTCCTCCGTCGCCAACGAGCTGTGGGAGCTGGCTGAGAAATACACACCATCACAGAGGCTACCTGCCTGGACCCAGGCCATGATGGATATGGGAGCCACCCTCTGCACCCGCAGCAAGCCAGCCTGTGAACAGTGCCCCCTGGAACAATGGTGCGAAGCCCATGCACAGGGGAGAGAAACCAGCTTTCCCCATCCAAAGCCCAAAAAAGTCCTGCCCGAGCGCAAGACCCGCATGCTGATGCTGGTAAACCAGTATGGCGAGATTCTTCTAGAGAAACGCCCGCCTACAGGAATCTGGGGAGGATTATGGAGCTTTCCGGAACTGAATAGCTCTGATGAAAATGTTGAAACCGCCGCGCAAGAGCTCACAGGCTACATACCCGAAACGATGGAAGAATGGGACTCCTTCCGGCATACCTTCAGCCATTACCATCTGGATATTTTCCCGGTAAAAGCCTTTACCGATTCAGCTCCCCAGTGCATTGCAGAAAGCCGCTGGCACTGGCAGCCACTGGAAACCACTGCAAACCTGGGACTGGCGGCTCCGGTTAAAAAGCTTATAGCCCGTCTGAAGAAGAGCCTTTAATGGTGCACCGAGCTGCGGATTCGGACCTGTAACACAGGTAAATTTTTCCCCTGCAGAGGCGATATAGTCTGGTAACAGGTGTAAGCATTAAGCAGGAACTGTATGAAGCAGGCTGCTCAGGGATGGGGGCTTCTGGAAGCGTTGGTTGCTTTAGCTGTACTCGGCATACTGGCCGGTGCAGTTGTGAGCTACTTTCAGGGCAATAAAGAGCGGGGTTACCTCTCGGAAATACTGAATGAGATGGCTTTCGCAAAACATGAAGTGAAAAGTCATTACTCGCTGACAGGTAGCCTCCCCGTGGAAATCCGGGGCTTAAGCTCTACAAAAAATGTTTCCTTTGATAATGGCACAGTCATCGAACAACGGCGTTTTTACCGTATGCCGGGACCAGGAGACGAACCAGGATATGCCTTCTACGCCATTGGAGTATCAAAAAAGGTTCTGAACAATAACAACGTCCATCACCGAATGCTGACCCTCGGCTGGGCCATTGATAATGAGGAGCTGGTATTTCACTGCGGAAGCCTCAACGCCAACATTCGTTACGATGGCACTAAACCGGCTAAGTGTGACGAAACAGATATTCAGACCACCCTCAGCAATTATTAGAACCTGTTGAGGTTTTATGATCGGCTTTCATTAAAAACTACCTTCTGCACCTGCAAGAGCTATATTTCACGACTAACCAACCAGGCCGATATTCTACAGGTGTTCTATGAGCACAAATGTTCTTCCAAAAGCTGCTCTTATAGTGTTACTCCCCTTCTCATTGACACTTATGTTTCCGCCGTTTTTATTTTCATCCATGCCGGAGAATAAGGCAGAAATTACCACAGAGGTTTACCTTGGGAATTTCACCGATGGGAAAATAAACACAGGTTTCTTATGGGGAGCAGAAACAAGGGAAAATACCACCCATCCTGTTTTCCCTGATCCTTACATGCCTCTGACACAGATACCAAAAGGGCAGTATGAATTTGTAGGGAGTTTCAATGGTGCTCCTGACTATGTACGAGCCGCCGTTTTTATCTGGGTAAACAACCACAATTATATAATGGATATCTGGGCCAACAGCGTAACGGAGCAAATGATGGTGAGCCTTGTTCCGGGCAACAACCCATCGACCCTTAAAGGGCTTGCCTATATAAATTACTCCCAGTGTACAGATGGCCCGATCACCACAGCCCCGGCTAATTGCTGCACGAGGTCTGAAACAGGCACAGGAAGCACACTGCGCACAACCTACAAGTGCTACTGGCCAATTGAGCTCTATGCCCGTTAACCACTTTGCCCAAAGCTCCAACTCACTCCCGCAACCGATCAATACAGGTTACTATTGCCGGGATAATTCACGGAGTTAAAACATGGCCCGGAAAGTTCTCTGCGTAAAACTTGGTGTCGAAGCCGATGGCCTGACCGTTCCCCCAATGCCCGGGGCAAAAGGTCAGTGGGTTTACGAAAACATCTCCCAGGAAGCCTGGAATATGTGGCAGGAACACCAGACCCGCCTGATTAACGAGAAGCATCTCAGCCTGATCGACAAAGATGCACGCAAGTACCTGAGCGAGCAGATGGACAAGTTCCTGAAGGGCGATGACTACGATCAGGCTGAAGGCTACGTACCAGAAACCAAATAACCTGCTGATTTACAGGGGAAAACGAAACATTCTTCCCAATTCAGGCTATGATGCTGCAAATCTCGTGTGCGGGTGTTGACTCTGCAAAACGAAAACAGTTTAATACGCTCGCACTTATCGCAGAGCCTGGGTAGCTCAGTTGGTAGAGCAGCGGATTGAAAATCCGCGTGTCGGCAGTTCGATTCTGTCCCTAGGCACCATTTCTCCTCTCCCTGCGATAAAACAGCCTAAGCCTGGGTAGCTCAGTTGGTAGAGCAGCGGATTGAAAATCCGCGTGTCGGCAGTTCGATTCTGTCCCTAGGCACCATATTCAGCCCTGAGCGGCTCAAGAAAGTAAGGCCCCGAAGCATTTTTGCTCCGGGGCCTTTTTCGTTGTGATGTGAGGCAGTGAAAATGGACACCACTTTAAGCTAACTTTACCAGCTCGTACTTCTCTGGACTGTGATAGTCCAAAGAACTGTGCCGACGTACGCGATTATAATCGACTTCAATGTATTCAAACACAGCCTGTCGTATTTGTTCACGATTCATCATCGGTTCATAAAACACGGCTTCTGCCTTTAATGAATGAAAGAAGCTTTCCACGCAGGCATTGTCCCAACAGTTGCCCTTGCGGCTCATGCTTTGTAACAGGCTATGTTGTTTCAGCAAACTCTTGAATGCGTCAGAGCACTACTGGCTGCTACGGTCACTGTGGAAGATAACGCCTTCCGGGAATTTGCGCCGCTAGAGCGCCATATTCAAGGCATTACAGACAAGGGTGGTGGGTGCCCGGCTCGCGGCTCGGCTCGAACCTGGTGATCGCATGGGGTGCCACGATCGTGAAACCCTTGATCGTGCTGACTACGCTGGCTATTGCTGTCAAACTGATCCTTGTATAATCAGCCAAAGCAATAATCCAGGCTGGATTCAAGCAATAAGGGCCGCCGGAAGCCCCGGTGATGAAATCGTTGCCCTGACGGTTTCATCAAGCGAACCACTGACATAACACTGGAGGATGCTATGACAGAACAACAAGCCACATTCAAAGCGATGAGCGAGTCAACCGCTGAAGAATGGCAAGTGATCGGCGAACATATGATGGGCCTCGCCGCAGAACTACCCCAGCGCATTATTGCGCATTTACAGCTACTGGACGGCGACTATGGCGGTTTTACCGTCGACCGCCTCACTCATTGCCTGCAGTCTGCAACCCGCGCCCATCGTGACGGCCGTGATGAGGAATACGTGGTTTGTGCCTTGTTGCACGATATCGGCGATACTCTGGGCCCCGCCAACCATGCCGACGTGGCCGCCGTCATCCTGGAGCCTTATGTATCCGAAGAAAACCATTGGATCGTCAAACACCACGGCATTTTCCAGGGCTATTATTTCTTCCAGCACCTCGGGTTAAACCGCGACGTCCGGGATGAATTCAAGGACCATTCCTACTACCGGGCCTGCGAGGAATTTTGTCATAAATACGACCAGAATTGCTTTGATCCGGATTACGACAGTGAGCCCCTGGCATTTTTCATTCCCATGGTTGAGCGTGTTTTTGCCAAACCGAAAAAGTCGCTGTACCTGAGTGAGTGATATCTCCCGCCCATTTCTGGTTAGGTGCTGTGGCTGAGAAATCCGCCTGAGCAAATTTGGTGAAACCGGCAAAGAATGTTTGCTACTCCGTAGTGGTTAAGCTGTCTATTCGATCAGGGAAAGAGTCCAAAATACAAGGAAATATACGACAACTATATACCACAACACTATTCGTTCGCTGGAACTTTGCCACTGAAGTGCCTGCTTACTACACTCTGTGCTACATGGGTTGAACGACTCGTTTGGGTATAGATGCGTTAGGGCCTGTTGAAATTTTATGATCGACTCAGTGGCTCTAGTATGTCATGTGTGCCAAACGCCGTCGTTTTTGGTTTTTTATATAAAAGATCATTAGTGGCGGGTAACGAGAGATGTTCTTACAACAATATTCTTCGATAAGAGAAATTTTCGATGTGAAAATTAATCTATCACATCACATTGATTCTTTATTTAAAATAATAACATTAATCACTTTTATATTTATCGGCAGTTCTTATGCAAAAATAAACGACATGTTTATTTCTTATTCATCTCCAGACAATGTCAAAAGTCTGGTACATTATGGCAACAGCCATAAGGTAGCCGGATATACCCTATGGGAAATCAGTGGTGACATGCCGTCTGGAGATAAACATTCTCTTCTGGATGCTTTAAAGAAAAATGCTGAGCCCCATGCATCCGTTATGGCGTATTGGACTGATTGGAGTGTATACACAACTGGACGTGCTCAAGTTACACTTCCATATAGCATTTCCGGCAGCACGTTTGCTGGAAATAAAGCAAATAATAAAGATATGGATGGAAAACTCAAAAATATTTCCATCCTTGCTTACGCTTTTCTGGAAGCCATACCTGCCAACTCTAAAGTTGCAAGGGCGAAACCGGGCACACTTTATTTTAACGACCCATGGGCAGACTTATCCCCAGGAGATAGTTTTTGTTCAGATGATAATAAAATGACCTGCTGGTATGCTTTTTTACAGCAAAAAAAACAACCCGCAGCTTCAATGGGGAATTTTGAGGCTTTTGCCAACCTTAACAAAACTCATAAAGAATTAAAGCGTATTATTTCTGTAGGTGGTTATGCCCACGATAGCACTTTTGAAGATGTTTTCAAAAATCAAAAATATGTAGATAACTTTATTCATTCAGCCAAGGCAATCATTGAACATTACAGACTGGATGGCATTGATTTGGATTATGAAAACCCCCACATGACCAAAGAACAGTCAAACGATTACGCTGATTTGGTGGAAGCATTGCATGAAGCCTTACCCGAAAAATTAATTTCTGTAACGATGTTATCTTCCCCAACTTATATAAGAGATAATTTTACTCCAGGTGCTTTAAAAAAGATTTCTGAAAATGCCACAAGAATCAACCTGATGACTTATGACTTCCACGGCGCATTTGATTATGCAACAGGTGGTGTTGATAATCATACGGGGTTCTTAACCAATCTCTATTTACAAACCTCACCTGAAGACCCTTTTTCAACTGAAAATAAGTTTAGTATTGATAAATCATTAGTTGCACTGCTCGATGCCGGCGTTCCAGTCTCTCATATAAGTTTAGGAATCCCGGCATATGGGCGCGCTTTGGCTGATATTAGCAAAGGTCAGTATTCCGGTTTGTTTTCTCTTGTCACCGCATCAAGCAAAATTGTACCAGGAGATCTGGATGCTAAAGAGTGTGAAACAGGCTTACCAATCAGTGGAGCTTCTTGTTCTGGTTCTTTTTCCTATCATTACATTGTTAAAAATTTATTGAAAGAAGGTTTAAAAGAAACAATATGGTCTGAAAAAGATACAAGTAATGCTACAACAGCATACGGTAACTGGACCCCTCCCCCGAAGCCTTTTAAGTTGGAAATATCCAATACAGGAACTATAGGAGATCTGGGAATAGGCTCAGTAACATTCACAACGAAATCAGGTGTCAGTCTGACATATGGAGGTTATCTTGCCCCAGGCAACAGTTATACACTTGGACCCAACACCATCCCGTCAACGGCACAATTAATCAATCAAGTAGTATCAGTCAGCTGGAAAACTTATGCCCTCGGGCCTGCAGCCAGCTGTGGCAGCTTTTACTTTTCACAAGACTACCATGTTTCAATATTCATGCCCCGTTTAGGCATTGGCACTTGTAGCCTTGAACCGCTGAAGTGAAAAATACTGTGGATGATGTTGTAAGTCACGGGGGCTGTAAAACCTTGTAAAAAGCTCTCTGGCTCTGGTGTTCACAGCCTGCTGTCACTTCTCAGGTGACTATACTGAGATGCCAGTGGACAATTCTACCCACTACTCAATGGTCAATTTTCTAGGCATAAACAGCTGATTTTCAGAAAATGACCCAAGTCTGTTTTCAGCATGGAGTAGTTCCTATGCCCTGTCATGAGAAAGACACAATTCGCAATGAATTAAGTGATGATATCTATGCATCAAGCAACCTGGCTGTTGCCCTGCCGAAGTATCGTTTGCCCAACGATGAACAGATAGCGGAACATGCTTTCCAGATTATTCATGATGAACTGATGCTGGACGGCAACTCCCGCCAGAACCTTGCCACCTTCTGCCAGACCTGGCTTGACGATCATGTGCACCGCCTGATGGATGAGTGTATCGATAAAAATATGATCGATAAGGATGAGTATCCACAAAGCGCGGCAATTGAATCACGCTGTGTACACATGCTTGCAGATTTGTGGAGCTCACCCGAATCCACCAATACCATGGGTTGTTCGACAACAGGGTCAAGCGAAGCTGCTATGCTGGGCGGTCTGGCGATGAAGTGGCGGTGGCGGGAAAAAATGCGGGCACAGGGGAAGCCAACAGATAAGCCAAACCTTATAACCGGCCCTGTCCAGGTCTGCTGGCACAAATTCACCCGCTACTGGGACGTGGAACTGCGTGAGATCCCCCTGCAGGGGGATCGTTTACTGATGACCCCAGAAGAAGTCATCAAACGCTGCGACGAAAATACAATTGGCGTTGTACCAACTCTGGGGGTTACGTTTACCTGCCAGTATGAGCCTGTGCAGAAGGTCTGCGAAGCCCTGGATAAGCTGCAGGAGTATTCCGGGCTGAACATTCCTGTCCATGTAGACGGCGCCAGCGGCGCATTTCTCGCGCCTTTTGTTGAGCCGGACCTGGTTTGGGATTTCCGTTTACCAAGGGTCAAATCAATTAACGCTTCGGGGCATAAATTCGGCCTCGCGCCACTGGGTGTAGGCTGGATTATCTGGCGAGACAAAGTCGATCTACCGGAAGACCTGGTTTTCTCCGTTAATTATCTGGGTGGAAACATGCCCACCTTTGCCCTCAACTTCTCCCGTCCTGGCGGCCAGATTATTGCCCAGTATTATAATTTCCTGCGCCTTGGAAAAGAGGGCTATCGTCGTATACACCAGGCTTGTTATGACACCGCCAATTACCTTGCTGAGGAAATAAATCGTATCGGCTTGTTCGATATTATTTATAAAGGCCAGGGAGGTATTCCGGCGGTTAGCTGGTCCCTTAAAAAAAACACCGACCCTGGTTTTAATTTATATGACTTGTCAGATCGTATCCGCAGCCGTGGCTGGCAGATTGCGGCCTACTCTATGCCTCCGAATCGTGAAGATCTGGTGATTATGCGCATTCTCATCCGTCATGGTTTCAGCCGTGACCTCGCCAACCTGTTGATAGACGACCTTTATCGTTCTATCAGGCATTTTGAGCGTCACCCTGTCGTTAACAAGAGCAATGAAAAAGACTCCGGCAGTTTCAAGCACGGCTAGATACTGTTCGCAGACACATTAGTTCTTCAGTTAACCATTCTTGCGAAAGAGGGTGCTCCAATGCTTACCAGCTTTGTTCATCAGTGCGCCTGGCCCATACGAATATGGCCTCTGGCACTGGGCAGCCTGATCTCTTTATCCTGTCTCTTCGTCCAAACTGCCTGCGCGGCAGAAACATCTATCGGACATTCGTCCTTTGCATGGCTAAGCCATAATCCTTTTGCCTATCTGTTCCTCTCCATGGCGATTGGCTACCCCCTTGGACGGGTGACCGTTCATGGTATTAACCTTGGTTCAACAGCAGGCACGCTGGTTACAGGCATTGCCATTTCACTGGCTGCCAGCACCCTGTTTGGGGTCAAGTTCCATATTCCCGGATTAATAGAAGACATTGCTCTTATGATGTTTATGTATGCCCTGGGTTTAAGGGTTGGCCCCCAGTTTTTCTCCGGGTTTAAACGTGGAGGCTGGGACTTCTTTGTTATTGGGCTTATCACCGTTTTCACCAACTTCCTGATAGTTTTCTTCGGCTCCAAACTGGCTGGTCTGGCTCCGGGATACGCCGCAGGAATTATTTCAGGAAGCTATACCGTTACGGCAGTTCTTGGTGTCGCGCAGAACGCTGTCAGCACTGGTGCCTTTACAATGCCCGCCGGATTTACGGCGGATATTGTGGGAGCGAATATGGCAGCCGGTTATGCCGTGAGTTATGTACTCTCATCAATATTTATCATCCTGCTCATTAAATATTTGCCAACCATGTTTGGTCACGACCCTGTTCAATCTGCCAGGGAAGCCGAAGCCTCATTTGGCAGTGACAGGGAAGCCCTCCCGGGAACAGTAGGATCATCGGCCCTGGGGCTCTCCGACCAGCAAATACGATCTTTCCTTGTTGAACACGCAGAACTAACAGGCAAACCTGTCGCCAAAATCCACCAATACTGCCCCGACGCCAGCATTCTCAGGATTCTTCGGGACGATCAGGTTATGGAAGCCAAGGATGATTCCATGCTCGAAATGGGGGACATCATCGGCATCATGGGCGAATACAGTGATTTACTCAAAGAAAGTCAGGTTGCTGGCCATGAGGTGGATGAACCCCGTGTACGCACTATCAGCGTAGAAGTCGCGGATATTCATATCGGCTCGAAAAGCATACATGGCAAAACTCTTCTTCAGCTGGAAGAGGTCATCGGATTTGGCGTAAGTATCAAGGCCGTGTTCCGTTCCGGTGTTCCTGAGCCTCACCTGCCAGACACTGTCGTTGAGACCGGAGATGTCTTGCGTCTTATTGGCCCAGAGACGTGTATTAACCGGGTTGCAAAAATGTTGGACGGAACTCCTGTTGTAGAAAGCTCCTATACGGAGGTTTCCTTTATGTCCCTCGCCCTGATCGCTGGTTATCTGGCCGGGCACCTCAGTGTTACGCTGAAAGGAATTCCATTCGCTTTGGGCACATCGGCGGGATGTATGCTGATGGGTATTCTGGTGTCCTGGATGCGTACCCGCAATCCAAGCCTGGGCGGGCCCACCAGTGAAGGGGCACGGGCTTTTATTAATGATATTGGCTTGTCCATGTTTGTCTCTGTTCTGGCATCTTCCATCGGCCCCAAGATTCTGAATTCATTCCAGGGAACAGTGGTAATATGGATAGCCGTTCTGGGTATGGCTGGCGCGTTGATTCCGCCGTTTATTTCCTGGTTGTATGGTTACTATATCCGCAGGATGAACCCGGTTATCCTGGCCGGAGCCTGTTCCGGTTCCCGAAACAGCACACCGGGCCTCAATGGTATTCAGACCATTTCAGAAAGTGCCATTGCAGCCATTGGGTACCCTGTCCCTTATGCCCTGACATCAGCCATAGTGCTTATTCTTGGATATATTGCGATGATCTTCTCATAACGGGTAATTCAGACAAACTCGCCAAAAACAATGCATTGCAAATCCTCTGACAGATGGACATCTGCGAGCTAACTGTTTGGGGCGAGTACTGTTCGAGGTAAGAACACAAAGTCTGATCAAACCTCTTTGCCTTTGCCCATCAATACTCCCAGGCCCTTCTGCAACAACTCAGCACCACTTTGCTCATCAGCATTCTGAAGATACTCAATAGCGATGCTGGCAAACTTCCCCATCATCTCGGTATTCAGCCCCAAAGCCTCAAACTTGGCTTTCAACTGGGAAAGTTCATTTAACGCCTTGCCAACAGAACCTGCCTGGGCAAGCAAACCACCCAGTGGACTATCTGCCTGACTTCCCTCCAATTGGGGTGCCGAAGCCAGCAAGCTGCTCATATCAGGAATGGATTGGCTTAACTGGGAGAAGTCTTCAACACTCAGGTTCTTTTTCGCCACCTCAAAAATCGCTCCCATACCGCCATTGGCCTGTACCCGGGAGACGCCCAGCTGTTCAGTCACTGTGGGAATCAAGTCTGCGATAATCTGTTTGCCCGCATTGACGGCAGCCTTTGTTACGGTTTTCGCGGGAGCTGTTGTAGCCTCTGCTGAAGCAGTCTCTTTTGGTGTGTCACCAAACCAGGAATCCCAGAAAGCAGCCTGGACGGAAGTTGATACAGTCAAAGAGAAGGCAAGGGCAATAATGTTTTTCTTCATCACTCATTCTTGTCATTGTTATTTCAAGTACCTTAACAAGAGCGAACTCTTATTGCTGTTATTTTTTACTGAAATAAGATAAAAAAAGAGCATGAAAGTACCAAAAAGATTACGCCCTCTTATGGATGCAGGGCTTATAAATGAAGTTCTGCGCCGGTTAATGAGTGGTAAGGAAGCTGATGTTTATGTTGTTCGCTGCGGTGATGAGATTCGCTGCGCCAAAGTCTACAAAGAAGCTGCCAAGCGCAGCTTCAAACAAGCGGTTAAATATCAGGAAGGCCGCAAGGTCAGAAACAGCCGCCGCGCCAGAGCCATGGAGAAAGGCTCCAGATATGGTCGCCAGCAGCAGGAAGATATCTGGCAGTCCGCCGAAGTTGATGCCCTCTTTAAACTTGCCAGCGCAGGGGTTCGGGTTCCCAAACCCTATGACTGTGTAGACGGTGTTCTGCTGATGGAACTGGTGGTTGATGAAGACGGCGATGTGGCGCCCCGCCTGAATGACATCACCCTGTCCGCTGAACAGGCGAAACAGGATCATACCATCATGATGACCTACGTTATGCGTATGCTGTGCGCAGGGCTGGTTCATGGTGATCTTTCAGAATTTAATGTGCTTATGGCTGAAGATGGCCCGGTGATTATCGACCTGCCCCAGGCCGTAGACGCGGCCTCCAATAACAATGCCAAATCCATGCTGGAAAGGGATGTAAGAAACATCACTCAGTATTACGGCCAGTTTGCTCCGGAACTGCTGCAGACCCGTTACGCCAGTGAAATGTGGGAACTGTTTGAAAACAGCCAGTTAACGGAGCAGACCGAACTCACTGGATTTTTCGAGGAAAGCACTGAGAGAGCAGATCTTGATGCCATGCTCATAGATATCCAGGCTGTAATTGCGGAAGAGGAGGCACGCCAGGAGCGTTTAAAAGGTGATAACGATTAATTCAAATTAACACTGCAATTTTGTTCAATACCTGCTTATGGGGCACACCTGTATGGCAATGTCGTGCTGGCTTTGCTGGACGGTAACCGGGCGAACAGCTCTTGGTTTGGTGGCTATGGAGTATGCTTAATGTCCTTCGTATGAGGGACAGCTACAAAAAGGCCTGTTTTCAAGAATTTGTCTTTGAATACACTACTTTTCAGACAGTTTATTAGGTAAAAGGGGCTGATTTGTCTCAGAATCACGTGACCCTGAAGCTGAGTTATGCTTAACCGCACAGCAGTGAGTCCGGAGGTAAGAAGTCATGAGCAAAAAGACAGTTTCTATCACCGTAGAATTAACCGAACAGGAAGCCTGGAGTCTGGGGCAGTTTCTGAAGACCGAGGGCAGAGTAAACGAGGAGAAGGCGTACAGGATGCGGGACAGGCTTATGGCTGTGAGGGAGAAGGGAATGGATCCAATGTAAGCACGGGATTTATGTGGAGAAACAATCTGGCAGTGGCAACAAGCCAGGACGTCTTGTTCAACCCTTACAGGGCCCGGGATATGTTTAATTGGAAGGCAGTCATATTTCTTTGTTTGTTCTCCTGTGATTCACAAGCGGGTCTGGAGAGAATGATGGCAAGCATTGATCAGAAGTTACAGAGTACTCCAGGTTCGGATAGGGTCGCTATAGTTATAATGAATGTTCAGGCGGCCAATGCACGTATATTTGAAGCTCTGGAGAACCCAAGAAAACTGAAAGATATCGCCGCTCTAGTAACAAATTACAGAGAAAATGATCGTGTTTATTTTGCTCTTTTCAATATTAATATTTCTAATGAAGAAAGTGCTCCCCATCAATTCCTGGTTGAATCTTTCAGGCAAGCTGTTGATGAAAATTTTGCCAGGTTTCGTTTCAAAGTTATGTTAACAAACGTTGACCAGTCAAGAATTGCAGCTACAAGAATATCCTTTGAATCTCATCCTAACTATATGTCATGGAAGAGAGTACATGTTGCATTCACACGTGAAAACATAAAAGACATTTATATTGTGGGTTGCGGTAATGATACCTGCAGGGATGTGGCGGTCCAATGGGCAGGCCGGAAACACAAGTGGAAAGTGCATATTGACCCTGAACTCGCCTTAAGATCACAGACAGAACTCTCTGATGTCAGGGTGGGTGAGGAGACGGTTTTTCAGGCTATGGAAAGACTCTATGCATTAGATTACGACACATGGATAATGTTCAAAGCTGAGAACCCCGAGATTGATGTTATCCCACCCACACAGTTTCTTCAGTCTTGTCAAGCTTCAGCCCCAACCAGTTAGCTGTACATGGTATTCAACGCTATCGCTGCCAGAACCCGGAATGTTCCTGCTGCAGAGAACAAAGCCCCCGCTTTTATGGGGGATGCTCTGGTTTCACTTCAGACACAGGGTTTCCGCTTATTCTCGATACATGCTTTTACTGAGGTATCCAGTTTCAGAAGGTTGAGCGTCACCTGTCGAGCAAGGGACAGCTACAAAAAGGTCTGTTTTCAAGAATTTGTCTTTGAATGCACTACTTTTTTAGACAGTTTCTTAGGTAAAAAGGGCCAGCTTTTCTTAGAATCACGTAACCCTGAAGCCGAGTTATGCTTAACTGGGCAGCAGTGAGTCCGGAGGTAAGAAGTCATGATCAAAAAGACAGTTTCTGAAGACCGAGGGCAGGGTAAACGAGGAGAAGGGATGGATCCAATGTAAGCACGGGATCTATGTGGAGAAACAGCCTGGCAGTGGTAACAAGCCAGAATTCCTTGCTCAACCCTTACAGGGCCCGGGATATGTTTAATTGGAAGGCAGTCATATTTCTTTGTTTGTTCTCCTGTGATTCACAAGCGGGTCTGGAGAGCATAATAGCAAGCATTGATCAGAAGTTACAAAGTACTCCAGGTTCGGATAGGGTCGCTATAGTTATAATGAATGTTCAGGCGGCCAATGCACGTATATTTAAAGCTCTGGAGAACCCAAGAAAACTGAAAGATATCGCCGCTCTAATAACAAATTACAGAGAAAATGATCGTGTTTATTTTGCTCTTTTCAATGTTAATATTTCTAATGAAGAAAGTGCTCCCCATGAATCCCTGGTTGAATCTCTCAGGCAAGCTGTTGATGACAATTTTTTCAGGTATCGTTTCAGGGTTATGTTAACGAACGTGGATCAGACAAGAATTGCAACTACAAGAATAAGGTTTGAATCTCATCCTGACTATCATTCATGGAAGAGAGTATATGAGGCATTCAGATATGAAAAAATAAAAGACCTTTATATTGTGGGTTGCGGTAATGATACCTGCAGGGATGTGGCGGTCCAATGGGCAGGCCGGGGTTCCAGGTGGGAAGTGCATGTTGACCCTGAACTCGCCTTAAGATCACAGATAGAACTTTCTGATGTCAGGGTGGGTGAGGAGACGGTTTTTCAGGCTATGGAAAGACTCTATGCATTAGATTACGACACATGGATGATATTCAAAGATGCGAACCCCGAGATTGATGTTATCCCACCCACTCAGTTTCTTCAGGCTTGTCAAATTTCAGCCCCAACCAGTTAGCTGTACATGGTATTCAACGCTATCGCTGCCAGAACCCGGAATGCTCCCGCTGTAGAGAGCAAAGCTCCCCCGCTCAAAACGTGCGACACCGCCTTGATGAAAGCGGAAATTACATTTCTTTCTTTCAGTACCAAGCTCACCTTTTATATCAGTGACAACTAATATCACAGATCATGTATTCTTCACTCCAGACACAGGTTTTCCGATTATTCTCGATACCTGTTTTTACTGAGGTGTCCAGTTTCAGAAGGTTGAACGTCACCTGTCGAGCAAGGAACAGCCCCTAGGTAAAAAGGGCCGGCTTTTCTTAGAGTCACGTAACCCTGAAGCTGAGTTATGCTTAACTGGGCAGCAGTGAGTCCGGAGGTAAGAAGTCATGATCAAAAAGACAGTTTCTGAAGACCGAGGGCAGGGTAAACGAGGAGAAGGGGTGGATCCAATGTAAGCACGGGAACTATGTAGAGAAACAACCTGGCAGTAGCAACAAGCCAGAACGTCTTGTTCAACCCTTACAGGGTCCGGGATATGTTTAATTGGAAGGCAGTCATATTTCTTTGTTTGTTCTCCTGTGATTCACAAGCGGGTCTGGAGAGAATGATGGCAAGCATTGATCAGAAGTTACAGAGTACTCCAGGTTCGGATATGGTCGCTATAGTTATAATGAATGTTCAGGCGGCCAATGCACGTATATTTGAAGCTCTGGAGAACCCAAGAAAACTGAAAGATATCGCCGCTCTAGTAACAAATTACAGAGAAAACAATCGTGTTTATTTTGCTCTTTTCAATATTAATATTTCTAATGAAGAAAGTGCTCCCCATCAATTCCTGGTTGAATCTTTCAGGCAAGCTGTTGATGAAAATTTTGCCAGGTTTCGTTTCAAAGTTATGTTAACAAACGTGGATCAGTCAAGAATCGCAGCTAAAAGAATAACCTTTGAGTCTCATCCTAACTATAAGTCATGGAAGAGAGTATATAACGCATTCAAACGTGAAAACATAAAAGACGTTTATATTGTGGGTTGCGGTAATGATACCTGCAGGGATGTGGCGGTCCAATGGGCAGGCCGGGGTTCCGGGTGGAAAGTGCATGTTGACCCTGAACTCGCCCTAAGATCACAGACAGAACTCTCTGATGTCAGGGTGGGTGAGGAGACGGTTTTTCAGGCTATGGAAAGACTCTATGCATTAGATTACGACACATGGATGATATTCAAAGATGCGAACCCCGAGATTGATGTTATCCCACCCACTCAGTTTCTTCAGGTTTGTCAAGCTTCAGCCCCAACCAGTTAGCTGTACATGGTATTCAACGCTATCGCTGCCAGAACCCGGAATGTACCACCAAAAGCTTCATGCTGACATATCGGTATAAAGTCCTCACATCATCCGGGCACACCAGACGATCTTACCCACGATTTGTGTCTGCCCGGGGGATGAGCTTCTCACCTCCCAGCTTGGATAGTCGGGATTATCACTGCTCACCTGCAAGCAATCTACTTTTTGCTTCAAGCGTTTCACCATCAAACCATCATCTGTGTGCAGCAGATAGATACCTTCGCCATTGACTGTTTTACGGTTCATATCCACCAGCACCTGGTCACCACTGCGGAGTGTTGGCAACATACTGTCACCGCTAACAGTAATCAGCGCCAGACTCTCCCCAGAAACGCCTAACTGGTTAGCAAGAAAGTTTTTCTGGAAGGCAAAGTAGTCCGTCACATCTTCTGTCTGTACCACTGCTCCCATACCGGCACTGGCCCGAATGTCAAACACTGGCGCATAGACGATTTCACCAACTTTACGTTGTCCGGCAACTTCACCGTTATCGCTTTGTTCGCCTGTCAGCAGCCAGTTCAGGTCAACTCTGAACTCATCGTACAGGGACTCCAGATACGCCATGGAAGGACGGCTGATACCCCGGCAGATTTTATAAACATGGGAAGCGGATTTACCGGTCTGCTCGGCAAACTGCTTTTTATTCCCTCCGGCAAGCTGGTCAACTATTTGCTGAAAACGGCGGGAAAAGGCGGTAGACATGAACAATGTACACTCAGGAAGAAAACGACCAGAGCATTATACTGGAAGCTCTGGCCGGTGTATCTCAACTGTTGATTTACGTGTTGCGGATATATTGATCGTGGAAACGCAGATGTTCTTCTATAAAGCTGGCGATAAAGTAATAGCTATGATCATAGCCTTCCTGCATACGTACCGTCAGGGTATAACCACTCTCTTTAGCGGCTGCCGTCAGAATTTGGGGCTTTAATTGCTTGTCAAGAAAACCATCCTGATCCCCCTGGTCTACCAGTACCGGCAAAAAGTTTTCCGCCTGGCTGGCTTTTACAAGCTCTGCACTGTCGTAACACATCCAGGTTTTTTTGTTATCTCCGAGATAATTGCTGAATGCCTTTACGCCCCAAGGACAATCAACAGGGTGACAGATTGGGCTAAAGGCTGAAACCGATGTATACCGCTCGGAGTTTCTTAAGCCAATCACCAATGCTCCATGTCCCCCCATGGAATGACCACTGATACATCGTTGCTCAGATACCGGAAAGTTGTTCTCTATCAGCAAAGGCAGTTCATCCACAATATAGTCATACATGCGATAGTGTCGGCTCCATGGCTCTTCCGTGGCATTGACATAAAAGCCTGCACCAAGGCCGAAATCCCAACCTTTATCCTTATCATCCGGCACTTCGTTACCCCTGGGGCTGGTATCCGGAGCAACAACGGCCAGGCCCAGCTCCGCAGCCGCACGCAGGGCTCCGGCTTTCTGCATAAAGTTTTCATCTGTGCAGGTCAGGCCGGACAGCCAGTACAACACAGGCACCTTTTTCCCCATATCAACCTGGGGAGGAAGGAATACCGCAAACCGCATATTACAGTTCAGTGCTTCTGAGTTATGGGTAAACTGTTTATGCCAGCCACCAAAACACTTCTGCTCACTCACGCATTCCAGGCTCACCTGACTTCCTCCCCCTCTTTATACGGATTTAAGCTATGCAGATTTAAACTATATGGATTTAAGACTGGCTGTAATGAATAACGGAACGGATGCTTTTGCCTTCATGCATCAGGTCAAATGCATTATTAATATCATCCAGGCCCATTGTGTGGGTGATAAAGTCATCCAGCGGGAACTCACCGGCGAGATAACGCTCAACAATACCCGGCAACTCGGAACGGCCTTTTACACCACCAAAAGCGGAACCTCTCCAGACCCTTCCGGTTACCAGTTGGAAAGGCCGGGTAGAAATCTCTTGCCCTGCACCAGCCACACCGATAATTACAGATTCCCCCCAGCCTTTATGGCAACACTCCAGCGCTGAGCGCATAACATCCACATTGCCGATACATTCAAAGGAGAAGTCCACGCCGCCATCAGTCAGCTCAACAATAACTTCCTGAATAGGCTTGTCGTAGTCCTTCGGATTTATGCATTCAGTCACGCCCAGCTTTTTCGCTAGATCAAACTTGCTGGTATTAATATCAATCCCGATAATCCGTCCGGCTTTGGCCATTGCCGCTCCAATAATTGCGGCAAGCCCAATACCACCCAGGCCAAAGATAGCAACCGTATCTCCTTCCTGTACTTTCGCTGTATTAAGAACCGCACCCATACCGGTGGTAACACCGCAGCCAAGAAGACAAATCTCTTCCATCGGTGCCTGGGGATTAACTTTAGCCAGGGAGATTTCCGGAATTACCGTGTACTCGGAAAACGTCGATGTACCCATATAGTGAAAAATGGGTTTTCCATCTTTAAAGAAGCGGGTGGTACCGTCGGGCATCAGGCCTTTGCCCTGGGTTTCCCGGATTTTCTGGCACAGGTTAGTTTTTCCCGACAGACAGAATCTGCATTCTCCGCATTCCGGTGTGTACAGGGGAATCACATGGTCGCCAACAGCAACGCTGGTCACACCTTCGCCAACGGCCTGCACAACACCAGCACCTTCATGGCCGAGGATTGCGGGGAAAACACCTTCCGGGTCTTCGCCAGAAAGAGTAAAGGCATCAGTATGGCAGACACCTGTCGCCACTATTTTCACCAGCACCTCACCCTTTTGGGGAGGCATAACATCAACTTCTTCAACGGTCAGTGGTTTTCCAGGCCCCCAGGCAATGGCTGCCCGTGATTTTATAAATTCAGCACTCATTATTTTCTCTCCCGGTTATCCGACGATATGCGTGTCTGGCTGGAGATTAGTTTAACGCCGCACCCTTCCTGCCGAAACATGCAGACAAAGAATGTCTGCTTAGGGCCTGTTGAGGTTTTATGATCGAACTCAGGATTTCCGGGTAACGTATAACCTCCTTCTTACTATCACCCCTTTCTTAAAGCGTATATTTGCGTAGTCATCGTTCAGGAATTCCATATGGAGTGATAACTCCGGAAAAGATAGATTTTCAGCAATTTCATGGGAAGAAATACAAAAAAGGTTGATTGAAAGACTTTTTGAGACAAAAATGACTCAAGGAGTAATGCATAGACTCCACTGTATCTATACTCTTCACTGCCTATCTGGCAGGAAGCTGTTGAAAATAGCTGCAAGACAATAACTACAAATTGCTACAGCGCCGTTCATACCGATGATCCGTGTCGCAAGGCAAACCAGGAGAAGAAGTAGTGGCAGATACACGACAGGAAGCCTCCCGTTTCCTGATGCAGGCAACCCTCGGGGCTGACTACAACACCATAGGTAAAGTGGCCGATCAGGGCATTTCATCATGGCTGGATGAACAGCTGAACGACTCCCTTGACTCCGATGACCGTTTCCAGAAAAAAACCAGCGATATCTGGCAGTCTTTCAAAAAACGCCTGATCAAGGCCCATGGCGAGAGCACCCTGAACGGTGACGGTAACAACCCGGCCCTGCCTTACCAGTGGTACTTCCGCATGGCCTGGTGGGACAAGGCCCTGTCCCCCAACACCGAGAACCTGCTTCGCCATCGTGTGGCCCAGGCCCTGAGTGAGATTCTGGTTATTTCCGAGAACTCCCAGCTGGAACTGGATGCAGTGGGCATGGCCAGCTTCTACGATATTCTCTATACCAATGCCTTCGGTAACTACACCGACATTCTGTATGACGTGTCCCTGCACCCGACCATGGGCGTTTACCTGTCTCACTTGAACAACCGTAAGGCAGACCCGTCCCGCAATATTCACCCGGACGAAAACTATGCACGGGAGATCATGCAGCTGTTCAGTATCGGTCTTTTTGAACTGAATATGGACGGTACCCGCAAGAAAGACGCCAACGGCAACGATATTCCCACCTATGACAACCGGGATATAAAAGAGCTGGCTCGGGTATTCACCGGCCTGAAAGCCCGCAGCTACCTGTACGAATGGGATACAGACTACTTCCCCTGGAGCGGTGAGAAAATCTCCTTTGATGATGGGGTCGCCAAAAACTACAAGAGCATCCCCTTTGTCGATATGGTAAACCCGATGGTTGTGGACGAGAAGTTCCATGACCGTGGTGCCAAGAAGCTGCTTAAGGGCTATATCAAGATTCCTGCCCGCCAATCTGGCAAGAAAGATATCCGTAAGGTCGTTAACGCGCTGGTTTCCCACCCCAGTACCGCGCCTTATATCGCCCACAAGCTGATCCAGCAGCTGGTAACTTCCAACCCGTCCCCCGCCTATGTTGAAGCCGTTGCTTCCAAGTGGGGTGAAAACGGTGATATGAAGGCCGTGATTCGTGAGATTCTCACCCACCCGGAAGCCAGGAATCCGAAAAAACTGAAGTCTCCGGTACTGCGTGTAACCCAGCTGCTGCGGGCCTTTAACGTGAACAACGCATCCGACAAACTGTGGCTCACTGGGGACGACATAAAGGAGCAGCTGTCCCAGCACCCCATGGCGTCTCCCACAGTATTCAACTTCTACAAACCGGATTACAGCCCCCACGGCTCCCTCGCCAACGAAGGGAAGGTCGCTCCCGAGTTTGAACTGCACAACTCGTCAACCTCTGTCGCCTTTATCAACACAATGTACAGCTGGTTCTTTGGTGAGTACTACCCAGTGGTCAGCACCCAGATCAGCAGTTCTGTCAAGAACGTGCCGGAGCTGGACCCGGACGTGCTGTTTGAGAACAAACAGGACGCGCTCTACCTCAACTTCTCTGAAGAACTGGTACTTGCCCGCCGCCAGAAATTCGATGACCTGATTGAACGGGTCAGCCTCATCCTTAACGGAACCAAACAGTGTGATGTAAAGCGGGAAATTAAAGCCGCCATCAGAAACTACCCCAGTGAATCCAAATGGGTAGTGCAGACCGTCGCCTTTATGATCGCCATTTCACCGCAGTTCGCCGTTCAGGAGGGAGCAGCATGAGCAAGAAGCATTTCAGTGAGAAAGAGCTCTCCCGTCGGAGCTTTCTGAGAAACACAGGTATCGCCATGGCAAGCTCCGGCCTGTTTATGTCCGGGTTGTCTGGCGCCGAACTGCTGCGTGACAGCAAAACAGGCGCTCCGCTGAATATCCGTCGTCAGGACCGCGCCATGGTTTTCCTGATGCTGGATGGCGGTAACGACAGTTACAACATGCTGGTGCCTACCTCCAGCAAGCACTACAACCAGTACAATAAGTCCCGCAGCAACCTGGCACATAAAAAAGACGATCTGCTGTCCCTTAATGGTTTCTCCGACGACGATGGCCGTACATTCGGACTGCACCCATCCATGCCGGAAGTTCAGAAGCTGTTTAATGACAAGAAGTTGTCGTTTGTTGCCAATATCGGCCCCCTGGTAGAACCGGTTCGCAAAGACCAGTTCTACGCCAACAGTGCCCGTCTGCCGGTCGGTCTGCTGTCCCACGCAGACCAGTTCCGTCACTGGCAAACCTCCCGCCCCGGTGAGCGGGTAAACCGTGGCTGGTTCGGTGCCTTTGCCGACAGCCTGCAGCCCAACCGTGCCGTCGGCGATATTCCCATGAATATCTCCATGGCGGGCAGCAACATTATGCAGGACGGTGCCAAAGACACCAGCTACGCCATTACCGACAAAGGCAGTGTCGGTATGATCTTTAAAGACCAGAACTCTGAGTTTGACCGGATTCTCCAGCGCAGTATCGACCGGATTCTGGGCAAGAGTTACGACGATCCGTTCAAGCAGACCTTTGCCTCTTTCACTGCTCAGTCCCAGACTCAGCACGAGAAGTTCAGCAAAGCCCTGAAGCGTGTGGGAAGCACTACCCGTTTTTCCGACACTCCGCTGTCCCGTCAGCTGGAAATGGTTGCCCGTACCATCAAGGCTTCCGAGAAGCTGGACCTGCCCCAGCAGACATTCTTTGTCCGTTACATCGGCTGGGATCACCACGATGAGCTGCTGAACAACCATGCCCGTATGCTGAAAGTTGTCAGCCAGGCCCTGGGCGAGTTCCAGAACGCTCTGGATGATATGGACATTGCCGACAAGGTTGTTACCTTTACCGGTTCCGACTTCGGCCGTACCCTGACTTCCAACGGCAACGGCACCGACCACGGCTGGGGTGGCAACACTCTGGTAATGGGTGATCCAGTAGAAGGTGGCCAGGTATTTGGTCAATATCCGTCTCTGAATCTGGGTAATGAACTGGATGTTGGTGACGGTGTACTGATTCCCACAACCGCCACTGACGAGCTCTATGCTGAGCTGGCTCTGTGGTTTGGCGCGAGCAAAGCCGACCTTCCGGCCCTGTTCCCCAACATAGAGAACTTCTACAAAGGCGACAACGGATACCAGCCCCTTGGAGTTATCAGCAGCTGACCTGTGTATTTGAATCCAGCTCCTGTCGTACAATAGCGGCAGGAATTTGCTAGAAAGGCAGGCGTGACTTGCCGATTAAGAAAAATACATCCCCTGAGGATGAAAAAAGAGAAGGGACACGCAATGAAAAGTCTTGCCCACTGGAAAGTTATCCTGCTCTTCCCCCTGATCCTGTGTGCCGGCGCATTTGTACAGGCATCTGAAGATGAAGCGAAGACAGTTGTAAATAACTATTATCGTCACGCCAGATCCTTGGATATGCCCGCACTGGAAAAAGTGTTTGATCCCATGGCAAGCTTCAAGTCCACTTGGAAATACGGCTATGGCCAGCCCGATGAAACCACCGAATTCTCTCTCGCTGAACTGAAAGAGGTTATCGATCCTGCTCTGCTGTCAAATAACGATGCGCTGCCGGGTTACAGACAGCTGGGCCAGTCCAGCGAAATCCTGTCTGTGTCCAGGAAGGGTACTGGCTTTGAAGTGAAAGCTGAAGAGACCATCGTTTACGAGATGGACTATAAAGGCACTCCCTGGAAAGGCGAGATCAAGAGCGCCGATATTTTCACTCTGGAAAAGGTTGATGGTGCCCTGAAAATTATTGATCTGGTGCAGACCAAGCAGTTCTAAGCTGTAAGTTTCTGCAGCCAGCCTGTAAAAAAGCCCCGGTTTCGGGGCTTTTTCGTTTGGTTCAGGTTTTCAGTTTTAAGCCCAGTGTCATGTCAGAAGGTGCTGTCAGGAACTCTGCGGCATTATGGAAAATATCTATTCCAAAGCCATCTTCGGCAGGTTCAAGGCCTTCTTTCACCATGTAGGTAAAGATAGCATCCCAGGCTCCAAAGTACGCTGTTTCACTCCCCGTCAGTATTCGGCAATACAGGAATGTTCCACCGGGATAACTCTTATTCCCTGCACTCTCTCCGATGACCGGCACCCCGACAAACACTGTCTGGTCATCGATGTTTTTCTCTTCTTCCTCAGCTGTGGTAACGATATACAGCTCTTTTGTCACCGTGTGATCCTGCCTGTAGTAAGCCTCTTCAATAAGCTGTTCATCAGGTGGAGTCACATATTCACCTTTCAGGTGTATATCGGGCAGTTCTCCGACATGAAACTCCAGACTGGCAAGCAGGTCGCTTTCCATGCAGTTATCACTGTTCTCAGAGGGATGCCCAAGCTTGTGAAAGAGACCGTCAACAGCTTCTATTGAATTCCCCTGCCGTAAAGCCCGAATGTCTCTGGCAGTACTGCCCAAATCCCGTTTCAGGGCTTTGGCAAGGGCCTGTGAAGAGGAAAAACCGCATTCCAGAGCAATATCCGTAACGCTCATATCTTTACTGGCCAGCAGGTAATAAGTTGCTATCTGCAGGCGACTGCGCCGCACATACTGCCCTGGAGTTTCCTTAAAGATCGCCCGGAACATTCTGTGAAAATGGTAAGGGGAAACAGCACTTTGCTTAGCGACTTCATCCCAGGAAGGGAAAGGCGTTTTATCCAGGTTTTCCAGAATAAACGTCAGCGCCCGCTCAAAGCGCTCTCTCCAGTGGGGAGAAAGCACCTCAATCAAGCGTTCTTCTGGTACAAGGTTAACCGGACGGACTTCAGCCATATTGCATCTTCCCTGCTACTTCTCCACTGGCGACAATACAGAGTATACGTATATCAGCCCGCTCCGGCATTGCACGCCGTCATTCAGACTTAACCGTTGGCTGGCGATAGCGGCCAAAGGCCAGCAGTACGGGAATCAGAATCAGGGTTATCGGTGTCGCAAACAGCTCACCAAATACCAGGGAAACAGCCGCTGGCTTAAGGTATTGCGCCTGCTCTGAGGTTTCACTCAACAAAGGCAATAGTCCAAATACCGTTGTGACCGTGGTCAGGAATATTGCCCGTAAACGACTGCGACCGGCTTCCAGCAGTGCCTGCTTCACCGGCATACCTTCCCGGTACAAATCATTAAACCGGGTCATCAGCACCAGAGAATCGTTTACCACTACTCCAGTCATGGCCATCATGCCAAACAGGGACAGCATACTGACCGGCAGCCCCATAAGACCATGGCCAAATACCGCCCCGGCAAAGCCAAAGGGAATCACCGACATAATGATGATTGGCTGCCAGTAAGACTTAAGGGGCACCGCCATAAGAATATAAATGAGCAGCAGTGTCAGCAGCAGAGCCTTGCGAAAACCTGTCTGTACTTCACTGATGTCCTCAAACTCGCCAACGGCACGAATAGAGGCTCCCGGCCAAGTCTGCTCAAGCCTGGGCACCACCTCGTTCTGGAGTTCCTGCCAGACCTCTTCCGGAGACATTTCACTGCGGTTCTGCCGCCAGCTTACGGTCACCACTTCTTCCCGGTTACGGCGATAAAGCACTTCCGGCTCACGCTCTGACGTCACTTCAGCCACATCTCCAAGGCGGGCATAACTGCTATCACCCAAAAGAATTGGGGTTTCCATCAGCTGTTCCTGATTGCGACGCAGGTCATCCGGAAAACGAATCTGAACCTTTGTTTCTTCACCTTTCTCCAGCAGCCGATAAACTTCCATGCTACCGTATGCGCCACCCACAAGGGTTGCCAGTTGCCTCTGGGTCAGGCCCAGCTGACGACCACGGTCATTGACCGTCAGCAATAACTGGCGCTGGCCGCCCTGACTGTCATCGTAAACATTATTTACGCCCGGAAAGGTTTCCAGCTCAGTCCGCAGGGCTTGGGATACCCTTCGTGCCATTTCCCGGTCCGGGGCAGAAATCGCGATAGAGGTTCCGCCTCCCAGCTCTTCCCCCGAGGAGAAGCTGGTTGAGTAACTGCCCTCCAGTGTTCCCGTTTCTTTTTCCCAGGCCCGCAGCAGAGTCCAGCCAGGAATTTTGCTTAAAGCTTCCGAGGAAAGTTCAGCGGTTATTTCAATTTCATAGGCACCATCCACCGAAACCAGCTGCCGTGTGACCGGGGGCTGTTCCAGGTCATACTGCTCCTGCAAGCTCTGCTGTACATTGTTCAAAGCCTGTTCCAGTCTTACAGCATTTTTACGGGTCAGTTCCAGCGGAGCATCCTGATCCATATATATTTTAACCTGCATATAACGACCAGGAATTTCCGGGAAGAAGGCACTGCGGATAGTTCCTTTGAAGATCATGCCGTAGGCCAGCACCATCATGGAAACAAACAGCATCAGAACAGCAGGTTTATTGTGCAGGGAGAAACGCAGAACCGGCTGGTAAACACGTTCGGAAAACAGCTCCAAACCTCCGATACAATATTCACGCAGCTGTTTCAGCCAACGGCCTGCTTTGGTGTTCTCGCCAGAGTCATGGCTCATAGCAAGGTGAGTTGGCAGAATAAACTTGCTCTCAATTAACGAGAAAACCAGAGCCAGAATCACCACAACAGAAAAACCGGCCAATACCTGGGCCAGCTCGTTTTTTATCCACAACATGGGAGAGAAAGCGGCAATGGTCGTTAACACACCGTAGGTTGTCGCTACGGCAACAGCTTCCACACCTGAACGGGCGGCTTTTCTCGGATCAGCAATTTTTCCCCGTGCTGTGTGAATACTTTCCCCTACCACAACTGCATCATCTACCAGTATTCCCAGCACCAGAATCATACCGAACAGAGTTATATCGTTAATGCTGTAGTTCAGTCCGGGCATAAGCGCCAAAGCCCCGGCCAGGGAAACCGGAATACCTACGGCCACCCAGAAAGCCAGTTTTACTTCCAGAAAAAGGCCAAGAATAACCAGAATAATCAACAGTCCCTGCCAGGCATTGGTACCGAGAAGATTAAGCTGGTCTTTGATATAGGGCGTCATGTCCGCCATCACATCCAGCTCAATGGCCACGGGCATCAGGGGTTGAATATCCCCAAGAACGTCCCCAACCGCCTCACGTACCTTAAACAGGTTATCCTTCTGGCTGGTTGAAACCATCATGGCAATAGCAGGCTTGCCCTGGAAGCGCACGACGGAGTCATCATCCGAAAAGCCTCGAGCAACCCTGGCAACCTGCCCTAGGGTGACCGTACTGTTGCCTGTGTTCACCACCGGCAATGCCCTCAGTTCAACGAGGTTATTGGCGTAGCCATCCCCACGGAGAACCAGATTGCCCTGGGCAGTTTTCAGCTCACCGCTGCGATATTCCAGAGACCATTCATTCACCTGGGCGGCAAGATCGCTGATGTTCAATCCGTAACGCTGAAGCTGGTCCGGGTCAGGCTCAATCACTAACTGAGGCTGTCGTTTACCCAGATTACTGACTTTGGAAATGGCCGAATGTTTTTTCAGGGCCTGCTCCACACGGGTAGCGGACTTCTGCAATACATCATCACTGACATCACCAGCCACCATCACAAACATGGCCAGATTGGTGAATTCATCCCGATAAATCAGGGGCCGTTCAGCCTGGTCAGGAAAGCTGGCGATACTGTTCACCTGATTGCGTACATCTTCCAGCAGGCGATTCAGACTGGCATCAGCGGTTTTCTTGACCCGAACAGTGGACAGCCCCCGTGAAGATTCACTGGAGATACGGCTCACTCCGGCAATGGAGCTGATGGCATCTTCCACTCGCTGGGTAATACTTTCATCCACCTGTCGGGCTGTACCGCCCGGATAAGAGACAGAAATCACCAGCTGGGAAGGCGGAAGTTGAGGAAAGCTCTCCACCCGCAGGGTATTAAACGACAGCACACCACCTGCAAGAATCATAACCATCAGCAGGTTTGCGGCTACAGGATTATCCAGAAACCATCCCGTCAGCCACTTCATTGTTTATCCCCGCTCTGCTCAGTCTTTTCCCCCTCAAACTCAGGGCGAACCTGCTGCCCTTCCAGCATAGAGCCAAGGGGATACAGCACCAGCCTGCGAGACTGTTCTGAATTATCTGGAAAACGTATCCAGACCTTATCCACGCTCTCATAAAGCCGCTCAACGTTAGTCAGCAGCAGCTGATCATTGCCGTCCACTGTCCAGACCCTGCCGTCTTCCGTCAGCACTGAAGCAGGCGCTTCAAAGACAGACGTCAGTTGTTTACCGGAGAACACTGCATTGACCTGCTGGTCCGGCAGTAGCTGCACGGCCTTCTGGTATGGGTTATCCACTTTCAGCACCAGGCTGCGCTGACGGGTTTTCTCGTCTCGTACAGGACTGAGATAACGAACAGTGGCCGGCCAGCTGTCACCAGCGTGAGTTTTAATGGTGGCCTCCATGCCCTGTTTCACATCACCCAGCCGTTGCCAGAGCGTGGCCGACAGCTCCACACGTACATCTACAGAGTCACTGGACGCCACATCAAATAACTGTTCCCCGGCCTGCACCCACTGGCCGGGAGTGGCTTTGCGGGACAGAATAATGGCCGGGAAGGGGGCCAGAACCTGAGTATCCTCCAGCCTTTGTTGAGCATCAGCCAAAGCGCTGGCAGCAGCCCGTTCCTCAAGGCGGGCGGCTTCCACCTGTGGTTCATGGCGGGCATAGGGGGTTTGCAGCCGTGAGCTGGTGCTCAAAGCTACAGTCTGCTCGTGCAGCGCCCTGGCAAGGTTCTTCTTTGCCTCCGCCAGACGGCTGGCAGCGGCATCAACTTCCGCCTGGTAACTGACCGCCTGCAAGCTGGCTATCAGCTGACCTTTGCTGACTAGCTCTCCGGGTTCAAAGTTTGCTTTCAGTTCTTCAACCCTTCCGGAAACAGCCGCCACAACCGATGTCGGCCAGCGGGCTTCCGTGACACCTGTTGATGTAACAGTCAGCTGCCGGGTATCCGGGGAAAGTTCCACCACAGAGACAGGAAGCAGAGACGGAGGCCTGGTATCCTGGGTAACACGGTTGTCTTCCCCAAAAATCAACCAGCCCACCACAAGGGCAAATACAATTCCAGAGACGCTTAGCCAGAGTTCCGGCCTGCCCCGGGAAACGTCCTGTCCGTTATCCGCAGAGCCGTTTTCATCCATCTTTTCCACAGATTCGCTTCCCACATGCTCGCTTTTCACAACAGTATCACTGCCGTTTAAACGTGCGGAGATTTCTGTCAGGCGGGTAATGCTCTGCAGCACTATGGGCAGCATGATGGCTGACTCAACGAACTCCCAGGAGTAGGTCACGATTGAGAAAATCGTACCTGCGGTCATATCCGGCAGATCAGCACAGCAGGCAAGGTTGAACAGAATAAAACCAATGGCCATCAGGAATATCAGGCCATAGACAATGGCTTCTGTATCGGATAACTGAACTTCATGCCCCCTGAGGGCGCGAAGATGTGCAGTCAGGCCTTTCCGGCCACCGGCACCCAATATATGAACCTGTCCTTCCATCTGGGCATTAAAAACCGAGTTCAGCCGGTAAAAGCGATTATGGAACAGCGAGTAAATCACCAGCATGCCCAGGCCCATAGCCATGGCCGACACAGACAGCATCCAGTGAAATGTTAATAAGATAACCAGAGCAACAATGATCTGGATAAAGGCTGTCAGTACTTCCGGAACCTGCTCTTCCAGAAAATCAACCAGCTCCCGGGCCATATCCAGCCGGGCATTGCGGGTAGAAACCGGCTCCTGCTGATGACGTTTATCCACCTCCAGCCCCAGGGCAACACGAATGCTGCCGTAGGCCCGGGTATCGTAAATACGTCGTACAACCATAATCAGGGTCAGGATCACCAGCACAGCCGCGAGAATAAACAATTTTTCGTAGTTTCCGGCCAGCAGACCGTCGATGGTAAAACCTATTAAAAGAGGGATAAGGGCCAGACAGATATTCTCCAGGGCCACCAATAGCCAGGTTACGGTAATCTGCAACCTGAACACCCGCAGAATCTGCATAAGACCAAACGCACCGACCAGATTCACAACATTCCCCCATTACGTTGTCGTAATTGTCACCTTAATCAAGAGCTGAATGAAAAACGTTTCCCTGCTTGCTGATTCCCATTTCCCTTTGAAAAACAACAATTCCTTACACAGAAAACAAAAATCAACGAACTAAACCGGCTGGACACTATCAAAAGAGCGCTATCACAAAAAGCGTGGAGTTAAGCGAATGTTAAGCGAGAAGATAACGTCCCTGTACGTAAAGAGTGAGCTGTTCCTTGATTCACTGATTCAAGACCAGAAAGGGGTAACAGCCATTGAATATGCCCTGGTTGCCGTGGCTATTGCCGGCATTGTGGTCACTGTCTTTTCCGGAGATGGAGAAGATTCACTGAAAGGCGCTTTGAAAGGTGCCATGTCGAAACTGTCGAGCCAGATTTCCGGCTTCACAAAATGATGGCTGAGATTCTTCTCCCCGTTATGGCCGGATATATCTTCTGGTCCGACGGGAAGAAGCGCTTTATCAGCAATACCCTTACAGGGGTGATCGCATTGCTGTCGCTTATTGCGACTAATGGCACTGCTTTTTCCCTTCTTCCCTGGCTGATGGCTTTGATAACTGGCTGTATTTTATTCGCCTGTCGTTTTCTTGCCGGGGGAGATATCAAACTGGCACTGGCTTTTCTGACGGGAATTCACACCCGATGGTGGCCGGAGGTATTTTTCACTATGGCCATAAGCGGCGGGTTTATGGCTTTGATGTATCTGGGGTACGGCTGGGCATTTAAATGTCTGCCAGAAGTGCGCTGCCGTGGTTTGCCCTATGGAATTCCCATTGGCATTGCCGGGCTTACCGGGGTGTTTTTAACGCTGTTTGTATAAATCAGAAACAGAGAAACACGGGTGACAGTGAATGAATCTTTCTATAGATCGTCGGTGGTTATTGTCTGCCGCTTTTATTTTAACCACCGTCGGATTATTTGGCCTGCTCACCAGTGAAAGTTCTGAAGATGCGCAAGCACCCGATTCTTCAGAATCTCCACGAATCTCTGTACTTGTCGCCAATCGTGCGCTGCAAAAGGGGGAACGGGTGTCGTTAACTGATATCACCTTCCAGACAATGTCCCGTGAAGAAGCGGAATCACACGGCATAACCGGGAAACAGGCTGATGCTCTGCCTGAGGGAGCTCTCGCCATAAAGGATATTGCCAAGGGCACGGTACTTACCCGTTATAATCTGTTAACCCCGAATGAACCTGGCTATGGGGAACTCCTTTACGAACAGGATACTGTTCCCTACGCAATCTCTTTTGAGAAAAAGAACCAGCTGCGTATTCCTCTGTTGCCCGGCGATAAGGTTGACGTAACCCTTATCTCTGTTCCCGAAAAGAACCTGACCAGCCAGCAGCTAATGGGCAGTTACAAAGATATCAGCGCAACACCTCTGCTGACCGGAAAAAAAGTGCTGGAGTTATCTTTCCCCGGCCCATCCTGGAATGACGATGAATTACAAACACTGACCCTGGCTCTTACGTCCCAGGAAGCCACCCAGCTTATGATGGCCAGACATGTCGGCTTTCTGGATGTCACCCGCTCTACCAACCAGCCTGTTAAAGCAGCGCGGCTTCGCAAGGTTCTCCCTCTGGTTGCCAGTGTGACTGAGCTCCGGGGCAACACATCCGCCAACAGGAACCAGCCAGGCAGGTAGCGTTATGGGATATACAACAACAGCGACAAAGGCGCTGACAGCTCTGGCTCTCTATTCTTTTACCTTGATCTGCCAGGGCGCAGAACCCCTGTATCTGGATATCAGCGAAGCTTCACCGTTGGTTTATAAAACCCCTGTTGATACCGTGTTTATCGCAGACCCGGATATCGCTGATTACAAGGTTATCAATAACACGCAGCTGGTCGTTTATGGTAAAGGTATCGGACGCACTTCCCTGCTGGTTATGGATGCCAGCGGCGAAGCCATCGACAGAAAAACGCTGATAGTAACCCGCAGCCTGACAACTGTCCGCCAGCAGTTGAATATGCGTTTCCCCGACAGCGAAATTCAGCTGACCAATATCGGGGAGCAAGCGGTGTTGAATGGCACAGTGTCTTCTGAAGAAGTCAGCCAGGATATCTACAATCTGGCCGGGGAGCTGCTGGGCAAAAAGGTTACGGAAGACAAAGTCGGCTGGAAAGACGGCTCAATGGACAAAGACCCCATCCGTTTTCTTACCCGGCGTACCTACGAAGGCTTGGTTAACAACCTGCAGATCAGCGTGATCAAGCAAATTAACGTGAAGTTGACCGTTGCCGAAGTTTCCCACTCATTTATTCGCCAGATAGGTGTGAAGTTCGGCACGGAAATCGGCAGTGGGGCCAGCGCGGTATTCCTCGGCGGTGGACAGTTCTACAACCGCCTCGGCCATTTCAGCTCCAGCACAATTGCCCGTTATATCAGTGCCGCCGATGACGATGCTATGGGGCAGATCCTGGCAGAACCCAATCTTTCTGTTTTGTCCGGTGAAACAGCCTCATTTCTGGCCGGTGGTGAGATGCCTATCGTCACCTATGTAGATCGTTCCCAGAATATTCATTACAAAGAGTTCGGGGTGCGCCTGACCCTGGCTGCCAAAGTCATGAAAAACGACACGATTAATCTGTCCCTGGAGCCGGAAGTCAGCTCCATCGACGTTAGCAACAGCAATACCAGAACCGGCATACCCGCATTTAAAACCCGCAGAACCCGCACCACCATTCAACTGGCTGATGGAGAAAGCTTTGTTCTTGGAGGTCTGATCAGCTCCGAAGACCGGGAAGCCCTCTCCAAAATCCCCCTGATCGGTGACATCCCCATTCTGGGAGCAGCTTTCCGCCATACTGACAACCAGCGCCGGAAAACAGAACTGATTATTGTCGCGACGGTCAATCTGGTGAAACCGGTTCCAACCGGTGTCGTTCAACTGCCCCATATGAACCGCACAGACACCCTGCTGCGCTTTTTCAACCTGGATTTGCATAAGGAACAGGCATCCGTCGCCAGCCAGGCCCAGGAGATTATGATGACCGGAGGGTTCAAAGAATGAGTAATCCAATGCTTGATTTTGGAGATATTACCGCACTTAAAACCCAACAAAGCAGCACAGTCCACGGTAAAGACGACGTCTTTATTCTGTATCAGAACGATGCATGCCTTCATCTTCTGCAGGAAGCCCTCCGATACGAAGGTATGCCCTGCCCGGACGGGCAGAAGTATATTCCGGACATGCTGGCCGACAGCATTGCCGGAACTACGGTATCAATTGTATTTGTTGAAGCTAACGAAAATTTTGTGTCTGAAGAACAGTCCGAGCAACTCAAAGCGCTTGGTCGGTTGACTGCCAGCCACACCCGGATTGTATTTATTGGTTCCGATGACCGCATAAGCACAGTTCGCCAGCTGAATCATCTGGGTTTCCACTACCTGCTCTGGCCAGCTACCTGTCAGGATATTGTGGATATTCTGCGCACTTTCCATCATGGCCAGACAGACACTCAGGCTGTCCGCAGCGCCCATACAGCCATGGGTATTGCCGTTGTCGCCGCCAAAGGGGGCAGCGGCTGTACCATGACCGCCGCCGAACTGGCCAGAAATCTCGCGGAAGAGAGCGGGCAACCCGGGATTATTGCCGACCACGGTTACACCGGCAGCAATATGCATATCATGCTGGGCAAAGCTGACCTGTGCCAGCACCTCAATCCGGAGCCTGAAGAATATACGGCAGGGCAGCCTGTTGAATATATCCAAGCCAGCAGTCTATTGGTCAAAATAGGGGACAGGCTGAACTATCTTAATTGTGGTTCAGCGACTTACACCTATGATGCCCTGGTCAGCCTGACACGTGACAATAATTTCATCGTTGAAGACTATCCGACAGGGGACGCTTTTCTAATAACTGCCGGAACCCGACTGCCACTGCTGGACTGTATTGTGGTTATGGTCAACCCGACTCTTTCCAGCCTGTTCCAGACCCGCCTGTTACTGGAGCAGTTACAGGAACAGGTTGCCCGATGCGGCAAGCCTCCCCGTATTCTGCTGGTGCTGAATAACAACCTGCCATCCAGCGATATTGATGGCAAAAGCACTGAGCAATATCTGAACAGGCCGATTGATATTGAACTGCCCTGGTATCCATCCTGTGAAGATTATCTGACCACCGGCAAAAGTTTCCGGGACAGCAATTCCAGAATGGCGCAGCCCTTCCGGCAGCTTTCACGACAAATTCTGGGTAAAAACCAGCTGAAACAATCTTTGGTGCAAAGAATGCTCAACAGCTTCACAGCATTGCGCTCAAGAGGTGAAGCCTGATGCTCTCCAGTGCCCGGATAAATGCCAGCCACAGCATTCAGGAACTATTCCTGAAGCTGAGAACACGGATTCTGGATGCCCTGGATGCCGAAGCCGTACAGAATCTGCCGGTTGAAACCCTCACCAGTCAGATTCGCGGTGCCATCGAAATCATTGTGGAAAAAGAATCCATTCAGGTGCCGCCACCCCTCCAGGCCGAGTTCGCCCGCAAACTGGTTCATGAAGTGACCGGCCTTGGCCCCCTCCAGCCCCTGATTGATGACCCGGAAGTCTCAGACATTATGGTGAACGGACCCCACTGCGTATACGTGGAGCGCCAGGGCAAACTGGCCCTGACCGATATCACCTTTATTGATGATCTGCAGCTGCAGACCATTGCCCGACGCATTGCCGCAGATGCCGGACGCCGGGTGGATGAATCCATGCCCCTGTGCGATGCCCGCCTACCCGATGGCAGTCGGGTCAATATCGCCATTCCCCCCATAACCCTGGATGGCGCGGCCATTTCCATTCGGAAGTTCAGCAACAGCACCATTGATTTCAAACAACTGGTGAACTTTGGCAGCCTGTCCCAGGCTATGGCGAGGGTTCTGGCAATTTCCGCCCATTGTCGTTTGAATATTCTTGTCTCCGGGGGTACGGGTTCAGGAAAAACCACCCTTTTGAATGCCCTTTCCAGCCATATTTCCGAATCAGAACGTATCCTCACCATTGAAGACGCCGCAGAGCTGAAGCTTCAGCAGCCCCATGTCGTACGTATGGAAACCCGCCCGGCGGGTACAGAGAACACCGGGATCATTTCCCAGAGGGATCTGCTCATCAACGCCCTGCGGATGCGGCCGGACAGAATTATTATCGGGGAGTGCCGGGGAGCCGAAGCCTTTGAAATGCTGCAGGCCATGAATACCGGCCACGACGGTTCCATGTCCACCCTCCATGCCAATACCCCACGGGATGCCGTGGCTCGTCTGGAGAGCATGGTAATGATGGCAGTACCCAACCTGCCCATCACATCTATTCGACGCAACATAGCCAGCGCCGTTGACCTGATTATCCAAGTTTCCCGATTGCACGACGGAAACCGTAAAATTATGAGTATCAGTGAGGTTATGGGCATTGAAGGGGAGAACGTGGTGATGGAGGAGATTTTTCACTTTGATCTTTCTCCACACCAGACCGGAGACACCGTAACCGGCGAGTTTTCCTGCGCAGGATTGATGAATCGCTCCGTGCTGACCAAAAAATCCCTGTTCTTCGGTATGGAAGAGCTGCTTGGCAACGCTTTCAGGGAAGACGGGGCATGATCTGGCTGGCTTTTATTTCCCTTGCGTTGCTGATATTTCTGGTTGTCCTCTGGCCCCGGAAGCAACCCCTCAGTTTCCTGTTACAGTCTGCTTCTGAAACCATATCTTCCGGCTCAGAACAGACCAGCGCGGTGAATATGATGAGCCTGAGAGACCAGTCACTGGTAAGCAGGCTGCGTTTTGAACTGGATAATTTAAAGGTTGCCCTTGGGAACAGGCTGGAATTGAAACTGGCCCTGCTTGCCGGATTCATCCCTATTGCAACATGGGGGCTGCACCTGGCCTTTGAACAGGTGTCGCTGGTCATCCTTCTACTTGCGGTCACAGCCATCACTCTTACCGCAACAATCGTGGGGCTGAGAACTTGGCAACACAAAACCTTTGAACGCTTTTTTCCCGATGCTCTTAACATGCTGTCTGGCGCTATCAGTTCCGGAGAAAGCCTGATGCACGCCATTATCTTTGTGGGGGACTCCCTGGACGGACTGGTGGGACAGGAATTTAAACGCATGGGCCAAAGGTTAAGCATGGGGCAACCGGTAGACGCCGTACTGTTCAAGTCCTGCCAGCGTTTTCCTTATCCCCAGTTCGTGTTCTTTATTATTGCTCTGCGAGCCAATATCAACCGGGGTGGACAACTTAAGAACATTATCAGCAACCTCGACAAAGTTATGTTCAGCAGCCAGGTTCTGGAGAAGAAGAAATCCTCCATGACCGCGGAAGCCCGGCTGTCCGCAAAGATCGTGGCAGCCATTCCCCTGCTGTTTCTGATTTTTATGAAATATATAAACCCGGTGGATTTCAACTTTGTGATGTATGACCCCGCCGGCCAGTTCATCTTCTATTACGTGGCAAGCAGCGAACTTCTGGGTGGTTTTATTATCTGGCTGCTGATGCGCCGGGTGCAGGAATAGGGGTAACCATGTCGTCATATCTTTTCCCCCTGCTGACATCCCTGAGTCTGGCCACCTTCATGATTTTGGCTCTTGAGGGTATCTTTGCCCGGCAAACCAGACGTCAGTGGCTGAATTTACCCCACAGCGCGGTAAACGACTGGAATAGATTAATTGACCGAATCATAAACACCCTGTCTCTCCCTTTTAAGGATATTGAAAAGAAGCTGGTTCAGGCCGGGATTTACAATATCGCCATTGCCAGAATCTATTTTCCAATCAAGTTTATTATCGCCCTGTTGCTGGTTGCCGGTATTTTCCTGTTTCCCGACACCCTCCATCTGGCGGCCCTTAACCAGCAGATGATTGCCGCTCTTGTGGCTGTTGCCGCAGTGATCATCCTTCCCGATATGATCCTGGGAAAACTCGCCCTTAACAGGGTAAGGCGTGTTTCGGCCCGGCTTCCTTACCTCCTGGATTTAATGGCGATCTGTATTCAGACAGGTATGACTATTGAAGCCTCTATCGGCTATCTCGGCGAAGAGCTGGAAAGCTTTGACCGTGACCTTGCCTACATCATGAGAAGAGTTACGTCCGTTTCCCGGTTGTCGGGAATTCAACTTGCTCTCAAGGATTTAGCGGAACAGCTGCCTTCCGCACAGATCAAGAGTTTTGTTTACACCCTGAACCAGAATCTGCAATACGGCAGCTCCATATACGATGTGCTGACAACCCAGGCCGCCAGCCTTCGGGAAATTCAGATGCTTACCCTGGAAGAGAAGGTCGCCAAACTCTCAGCCAAAATGTCCGTGCCATTGATTCTGTTCATCATGCTGCCCCTGGTGATTTTAATTACAGCCCCCGGAATTATGAGGATGATAAGCAATGGCTGAGACGAAAGAGTTTTCCTGCCTATACAGAACATTAAGACTTGTTGCTGTGCTGGTGCTTATCCTGTGTACTCTGGCGGGCTGCGCCCATAACTCTGGTTCGAAAAAAACACAGAAAGTCAGTGAACAACCGCCGAATGAAACTTTACTGAAAGCGGCGGGAAATCAGGCCGGACTCATCGCGCTTTATAAAGACAGGCTGGCTAAAGCCTCCGGGGAGAACACAAAAAACGACATCCGTCTTCAGCTTGGTCAGGCGTATCTGGCCACCCATGACCCGGAATCCACCCTGTTCACTATTGAGCCCCTGTTTACCTCACCCCACCAACCCGGAGCGGATACGTGGCTGCTGAAATCCCAGGCACTGCTAAACATGGGCAAAGCCACAAAAGCTCTGGAAGCTGTTAACACTGCGGAAATACTTGCTCCTGGCAGGGCCGATATTCTCAACCAGCGGGGGCTGATCCAGGCCGATATGGGGAACTACAAAGCCGCCCGGGACTCTATAAACCAGGCCAGGCACGCCATGCTTGACGACCTGGTGGTGAAAAACAATCTGGCCATGCTTGATATTCTTGAGAGGGACTATACAGCCGCTGTGCAGCGACTGATGCCCCTTTATACCAGCGGCCAGGCTGATGAACGTATTAAAGCCAATCTGCTGCTGGCCCTGGTACGGGCCGGTCTTTACAGCGAGTTCAAAACCGTTTACGCCGGCGCCAAAACTGAACAGGAACGGATTTCCCTGTTTATTGCTCTGTCGTCAATCAAGCCGGTTTCACCTGAAAAAAAATAAACATGATGGGTTTGCGTAAGTTATCACGGGGAGCTGTCACTGTTGAAACAGCATTGGGAATGTTTTTCTTCCTGACAATAATTATGTTCTGGATGGAGATGAACTATCTGGGTTATGTCTCCGCCATGGTGGATTACGCAGTGGCGGAAGCCAGTAGAACAGCCCGTACATCCCCTAACGATGACTATAAAGAGGTTTTTGCCCGCCTGTTGAAAAACGACAAGGCGTTATGGTCCTGCTTTGTCGATACCAGTAAACTGAATATCCAGACTTTCTACTACGCAGATATAAAAAGCCTGTTCACAGACGACAAGCTGAATGTAAAAAAATCCAAGGCATTAAACAGCCCCCTTGCGATTTATCAGGTTTCTTACCCTTACCAGCCTCTTTTTATGCCCCTTACCTTCGGCTCCCTTACGCCACCAACAATCAAAAGGGAAATTATCGCTGTCCAGGAGTACGAACGCAGTGGTATGCGCTAATAGCTCTTGGCCGTCCCGACAACGGGGTGCCTTTATGATTGAATTCGCCCTTGTTGCATCAGTGCTGGCCCTGCTGCTGATGTTCACAATAGACGTCGTTACCCGACAGAACATTCACGGGCAACTGCAACGGTTAAGCTATTCGGGGGCCAATATTATCAAGGAGCGCAGCCAGCTCTATGGAAAGAATCCAGCCATTACCGATAACCAGGCCGACCAGCTGTTTACTCTTATCAGACAATCCATGGAGCGTACCTACGGAGGCTTTCATCTTTTCTCCCTGGGAATGCATCTGGAGAGAGGTTATCTAGATGCAAGCACGCCCGACAAACCTACAGTTCACCACTACAAACGTGGCATTCCCTGTAAAGCGGAACGAAAGATGGAAAAGATGCCGGATTTATTTATGAAAAAATCTTCCATCGCATCCAACCTTTATCGGGTAACACTCTGCTACCAGATAGAAAATGGATTGCGAAGAGACAGAATCATACGAGCCAGTTCACTGATGCCGGGACGTTAAAGGACAACACCGTGAACATATCTTCCAAAAGTCAGCGGGGCGTCGCGTCTATTATATTTATGCTGATGATTCCGACCCTGGCAGGGTTTATGTTCTTCTGCCTTGAAAGCAGCCGCTATTTGCGCACCAGCGCGGCCCTTGGTGACGCGGCAGAGGCTGCCACCCTTGCCCTCAGCGCTAAAAACGGGGGCAACAGTCCGGAGAACCGGCATCTGGTCAACAACTGGGTAAAGGCCATGATTCCCGACTCTCAGGGAATCATTTCCCGAATCAAACGGGTGAAGTGTGAAGATAATTATGAGTGCGACATAACCTCAGCCCGCCCGTTTGTGGAGTATCGGGTACAGGTTTCCAGCCGACATACCAGCTGGTTCTCCAGTGGTATGGCTCCGGTGTTCGACAGGGAAACGACTGTTGGCAACAGCGCTGTCGCCAGAAGATTCACAGGCCGTGAAGCCATAGATGTTATTTTTGTTGCGGATTTTTCTTCCTCCATGAACGAGGAATGGGGAGGAATAATAAAAATAAAGATGCTTAAGAATGTTCTGGGACGTATTGCCAGCGGCCTCGAAAACAGTACCGCCGACGCGGGTCCGGAATATAAAAACACAATGGCACTGGTGCCCTTCAATGACCAGACCCAGGATCTGGTGCCACCCGGCGACAAAGTCTGCGAGCTTTCCCAAATCTGTTACCAGAACCCTTCCTGGACTGTTGCGAATATGTTTATAGAAAAAACCTGCACGCAAACATGGACCAGAGAACAACTTGAATCTTTCGCTATGGGCATGAATTATACGATTCAACCAACCACACGTGCCGATATCCTGATACAGGCTATTAATGCCATGAAACCCAATGGAGGAACCGCTTCTTACGAAGGGATAATCCGGGCCGCCCAGCTGGCGGCAAAAACAAGGAATCCCCGTCGCCTGATTCTGGTTTTATCCGATGGTATGGACCTGAGCGATAAGTTTCATCTGCAGATTCAGGATCGGGGCTACTGCGATATTATTCGTAACACCCTCAACCAGCAGGTCACTCCTGATAACAAGCCCGTTCAGGCAGAAATAGCGATTATCGGTTTTGACTATGATGCGAGTCTGAATGAAATCCTTTATCGCTGTGCCGATAAAGGCAAATTCTATTCAGCCCAGAATGCCGAAGATATTTTTAACAAGATAAACTCTTTTATTGAGGAAGAGGTCGGGCATCTGCATAAACGTTAAGATGCCTTTTTCAGTTCATCCGTTATCGGTTCCACTGTAATCCCATCAACAGACTCTTTCACTCTGCCCTGAAAAGTGGTCAGGGAAACAAGTCCCATAACAGCACATGCGAGCATAACCCAGGCCATAGGCATAAGGGTATTGTTGTGCAACTGCGCACAGACAATTCCGGCCAGCGCTCCCATACAGAATTCCATTACGCCAACAACCGCATTGGCACTGCCACTGATATCCGGGAAAAAGCTCAGACAACCGGCAATGGCATTGGAAGCGATTAATCCCAGGGAACCTACAAACAGCATATTAAGGGCCACAACAATCGGGAGAGACGCTCCCATATAGGCGGCAATAACCAGTCCTGTTCCAGCTATTATCTGAAGGCTCAGACCCACCTTCAGAATCTGGTCGCTTTTAAAACGATTAAGAGCCCGAATATTGACCCGGTTCATAATCATCATCACCACAATATTGGCACCAAAGAGCAGAGGAAAAACGGAAGCCTCAACCTGGAAATATTCCATATAGGTAAACGGAGATGTGGTGATAAACGCGAACATACCACTGAAGGCAAACGACACAGCCAGTATATAACCCATAGCTCGGCGGTGGCTGAGTACTCTTTTATAAGAAGATAATACGCCGACAAAGCCTGATTGATTATTCAGGCTCCTTTTCCTGCTTTCCGGCACCTTCGCCATAAACACCACAAGCACCAGCAGAGCATAACCCGCCAGAGTCCCGAAGATAGCGCGCCAGCCCATGGTTTCCAGCACCAGAGCCCCCAGCACAGGAGCCATAAGCGGTGCGGCCATCATAACCATGGAGATCATGGACAGAACCTTCGCAACCTGTGCACCAGAGAACAAGTCTCGAACCATAGCCGCCGAGTTCACCACTGCGATACCGCCACCAATGGCCTGCACAACCCGCAAAGCCAGTAAACCTTCAAGTGAAGAAACAAAGGCGAGCGCGGCACTGGCCAGGGCAAAGATAACCAGGCCGATAGCCACCAGTGGCTTACGACCAAAACGGTCGGATAATGGACCTCCCAGAGCCTGACCAGCGGCAAAGCCGATAAGGAAAGTGCTGACCGACAATTCCACCTGATGAATGGGTGTCTCCAGGTCTGCGGCCATAAACGACATAGCCGGCAGGTACATATCAATCGCCAGTGGCGCTACGGCCACAAGCATGGCCAGCATTACGGTCAAAAGGGGAAGAGCCATTTTTTACTTCTTTACTTGTTGTTTATCTGGAATTCAATTCAGCCAGTGGGATGTAGTGTCGGCCACACGTTTGCCAAAGACTCTGGCGGTTCTGTGGTCACTGTTCGGCGGCGCGACTTCAGCACTTTCGTCAACATTACTTTGGGCCATTAACCCCAAGGTGCTGCCCAGACGGTTCAGGTCATTCTCACTGCCTGTGCTGCTGTTGTTGCCCGGTAACAGATCCAGCCCCGCCCAGATCATACCCTGCTGGGCAGCAAATGCACTCATTTGAACGGCTCGCTGGCACTGTCTCTCTCCTTATCCATTCATCTTTGTGTTGACATGTTTATATGGAATAGCTTGTGCTTCGCACTCTACGGAATTACCTTGGATTCATATAATGCATAATTAGTATACTTTTCATGCGCGAAGTGAATTTACGCTCCATAGACCTGAATCTTCTGGTTGTCTTGCAGGCTCTTCTGACCCATCGGCATGTATCCCAGTCCGCTATTGAATTAAATATGAGCCAGCCTGCTGTTAGCCGCGCTCTTCAGCGTTTACGGCAGACATTCCGGGATCCCTTGTTGGTTCGCTCATCGGAAGGGTATGAATTGTCGGCCCGTGCTGAAGTCCTTCTGCCAGACCTGAATAATCTACTTGGGGGCGTATCCCGCCTTATCGCGGAACCCTCCTTCGATCCGGCCACATCAACAGACACTTTGCGCCTGTGCGGGCTGGACCTGGAAATTGCACTGTTTCTGCCACGCTTTACCCGTATGTTGAGAAACATCGCTCCCAATATGCGGGTTGAGATTGTCCGTCAGCCAGACGAACCCTTTTCTGCCCTGGAAAATGGTGACGCACACTTCCTGCTGGTTGGTATGGAGCCTAACCTCCGTGCGGATCAGTATTACCGGCAGGCTCTGCAAACCATGGATGCACTCTGCCTGATGGATGCGGGCAACCCTCTGGCAGATCAGGAGCTAACATTGGACAACTACGCGAAGGCTCGCCATGGTCTTGTATCAATAACCGGTAAAGGCCCCGGTTCCATGGATGCGATGCTGGAAGCCCAGGGCAGAACCAGACAAGTTTCTCTGCGACTGAACAGTTTTATGTCGGTGGCGGATTTCTGTGAAGGTTCAGACCTGCTGTTCACCCTTCCGTCACGGTTTGCCAGACGTATTACCAAAAACCGCAGCCTGGTTTTGAAAGAGCTCCCTTATGAGCTGCAAGGGCGGGAAGTCACTTTCTTTATGTACTGGCATGCCCGCCATCACAACAACCCCATGTGCCAGTGGACAAGGCGCAAGCTGACGGAGTGCCATTCAACACCAGAGCTGTGAGTTACGCCTGCATGCTTTCCCTGGAGGAGACCAGCGCATACCAACGTTGGAGATTAGGGTACTCGTTGGTAATGCGAATCTTAATAACCCGGGCAAAATCCACAGCACACATAAGGGATATATCAGCAATGCTGAAGTTCTCCCCCGCCAGGTAAGAGGTCTTGCCCAACTGGTTTTCCAGAACCTGGAAGGCTTTGGCGGCATTTTTCCCCGCTTCTACGCCCCATTCCGCTACCGGAGTCATACGGTCGGCAAAGAATCCGGAGGTATGCTGAAAGCTCATGCCCACCATATTCATAAAATACATCTCGGTATTACGCTGCCACATTTCCACTTGGGCCTGTTCAAGGGGTGTTGAACCCATAAGTGGTGATTCCGGGTACAGGGTTTCAAAATAACGACATATGGCAACTGATTCAGAAATATGGGTACCGTCATCCAGTTCAAGAACAGGAATTTTGCCAAATGGGCTTTTTTCCATAAATTCCGGGGTAATGTTATCTCCGGCTTTCAAGTCCAGCTCAACATACTCAATATCACTGATGCTTTTCTCCGCCAGAAACACCCTGACGCGACGGGCGTTCGGGGCTATACGGGACTCATATATCTTCACAGCAAAACTCCATAATTATCATAATTGGCAGGGGTTACGCCTGACCAATATATCATTATCAGGAGTAGTGTCTTCCGGTTATTTTGAGACCCCTTTCAATACCCGATCCATGCTGGCAGAAACGGCCATGCATGACCCGGCGTTTGTTCCAGAAGAATATCAGATATCCGTTTTCTACTTCTCAAGCTCGGTGCAGTACAGGTCTACGCCCGCTTCACTGATCCGCTCTTCATTGGCTGCCCCGAGGCCACCGTCGGTAATAATCAGGTCGAAGTCTTTCAGTTCACTGATTTTATGGAAGGAGTAACGGCCATACTTCTCGCTGTCGGCCAGCAGGATTGAAGTATCCGCCCGCTCAATCATTTTCTGCTTAAGTACGCATCTACGCTCTGTAGGCGTTGTTACGCCACGGCGCAGATCCCAGGACGTGCAGCCAACAAAGGCAATATCCACATGAATCAGGTCGAGGAAATTACTCACTTTCCCCCCCAGACAAGACTGGGTACGGTCATCCACTCGCCCTCCCGGCACATACACTTCAATATTGCTGTACCGGCACAGGAACTGGGCCTGGGCCAGATCAGTGGTAACAACACGAATATTACGATCTGTCAGTTGCCGGGCAAGCGCCATGCAGGTGGTGCCGGCATCCAGCAGGATTGAGTGTCCATCGTGTACCATGGAGGCGGCATACCTGGCGATGGATGCCTTTTCTGCCGGACTCTGGCCACGGCGTTCTTCAGTATGGGGCTGGATATTAATAAACTGCCCGATGGTCGCGCCGCCATGGGTACGGCGCACAACACCCTGCTCTTCCAGCTTGTTCAGGTCTCGCCGGATGGTCATGCTGGACACGTTCAGATGCTCAGCCAGAGTCTCAACATTGGCGTATTCATGCTGTCTCAGATAAGTGAGGATATGTTCACGGCGCTCTATCGCTAACAAGGATTCATTCCCTCCAGAAACCGGTAATTCACAGCCCTCCGGTTAGCCGAAGGCTCCAGGGGCAGGCAGTGATAGCTGATGCGGCAGTATTATAAGGAAAAAGCCCGGTTAACCCCTCTTCGGAAAGCCGGCATAACGCAGAATATAAGATTTTTCCCGTTTTCCGGTTACTTCTTTCGAACTTTTTCCTGGCAACACAGTCAATATTGGTAACAGGTGGTTTCATGGATGAGGCTGCTAATACTTTGGTCTTATATAAAGCGGGTCTTATATAAAGCGGGTCTTAAAAAGGCCTTTTAAATCTGGACGTATAAGAAAGCAGTAAACATGGAGGTTTGCTATGTCTTTTCCTAATATTAATCAGGCTTTTTTGGCTATCCCCAGCTATACAATGTCCACTTTGGAGAAGATAGCTTCTGTCAGCTCCAAAGAATTCCTGCTCAACGGCTTTTCAGCCGCCAGGAGCGGTTTAAAAACTGTATTCAACCGGGCATGCACCGAGTTCACTCCTGTTCGTGAGGCTGTAAACGTTGGCGGAACCTACGTCAGCGGACAGATAGCCGGCGTCCAAGCGGCTCTGAAAAGCGCATTGTCGTCTTACCCTGCCATTACCAGACTGGCCGAAAGAACCGCTGTCGTACTTCCAGCTGGCAAATACTCTGTTGGTACGGTCTGTACAATCGCAGCGCCTTTTATCAGCCCAATACTTAGCACAGGATACAGAATTGCCCGACGTACCGGCATCTCCCGTTTGCAACAACATACAAATGAACAGGCTGTGCTGCAGACCATCAAGGTTGAAGACCCTTTAGAAAAAGCGGCTATTCTTCGACAACGTGCCTGTACCCTCAACAAAAGAGCGCAAGACCAATTAAACCAGGTCAACGCTAAAACCGGATTGGGGGATGTAATTGGTTATACCCTTACTACTGTCGCTCCTCTGCTTGTTATTCCCCAGATAGGTGTTCCCGCGGCCCTGGCCCTGGCGACCACTGCCGTTGTGTTCCGCTACGCCTCCAATCGCTTTGATAGCTGGCGGGAAAGGGTTATGGCCCATGCCACTCAAAAACAGTCTGATGGACTGGCCAGTACAGCTGCCCTGTACCAGAAAGCCGTTGTGTCAGAGAAACAGCTCAAGGAACAGAAAAAGCGTACACAGCTACATCTTCAAAACCTGCAGAAATGCAGTGCATCCTATGAAGCCAATAAGCAACAAATGCAGGAGAAAATCAGTAAGCTTGAAGCACAGGTCGATGCATTACAAACACTGTTCAGCAATCTTCAGGAAGAAAAAGAAAAGCAGCAAAAGCTGAATAGAAGTCGAGAGCACGACATGAAAAGTACCATTAACTCTCTGGGAAGGCACAATGCCCAACTGCAGGAGGAACTGGCCCAACGGAACCCCCAGGCTGAAGGTGGCATTGTGCCGGTACTTGCTGAAGATGAAGACGATGAAGATAGCAATGAGGTATTCGTAGACGCCCCGCAAGACATGCCGGGCAATGATCCAGTTCACCCGGTTACAGAAGAAGATCAAGCTGAAAAAAGTGGGGATATAGTAGAGGAATCTCCTTCCGAAAAAGCTTCTTACAAAGCGGTATCCACTTCTTTAGCTAAAGAGACTGAAGAAACAAAGACAACCTGGGGTAATCCCTTTAACTGGATTTCAAATCAGTTCTTCTCAGGGTGTCCCACCAGTATTGAGGATCTGAGAATATCTTAAGTTAACCTCCTGGACTATGGGCCGGTTTACCGGCTCTTTTTTTAACTGGCCCTTTACTGACCTGGAAGGAGTGATTCAAGAAGGCAGAAAGAATACATGGGTTATATAGCAAAGTTATCCGGGCCATTTTTCTACGCTTTCACTAACTGGGTTATCAAAAGCTCAGAGAAAAGATCACCCCGGTCTGATCATCCCTGTTTCTGGCAATTGCCTTGCCCCCATGGCAATCCATTACCAACCGGACAATATAAAGTCCCAATCCAAGATGAGGTTTATCTCCCCGGGTTTTACGTACGGATACCATGGAATCAAACAGTCGCCCGGCCATAGCTTGCGGCAGGGGGGCACCATCATTCTCCACAGAGATAACGGCCTGCCCTTCAATCAGCTGCAAACGTAAGACAATGGTTCCCTGTACCGGGCAGAAGTCCACTGCGTTTGAAACCAGTTTATCCATCGCCTGAACCACCAGTTCCGGAAAGATAGACACAACACAAGACTCTTGTTGTATATCCAGCAGAAAACGGCTTTGTGGATAAACACCGCTGTATGCCTGATATAAATCTTCCAGCATCCGGGCAAGATCTACAAACTCCCTGTCACCGGCATCCACCGTACTGGCAAACATATTTTCCAGTCGGGTGGCTTCACTGATGGTATTCAACAGTGTGCCTAAACGGTCGGCACCGGCCAGCGCTCTGGAAACATACACCTGCCCCTGTTCGCTGACCTGTTCATGCTCCAGATTATCCAGGGAGGAACGTACCACCGCCAGAGGTGTACGCAGTTCATGGGAAAGCTTGCTGCCCAGGGTTCTTAAATAATCCGCATGTTCTTCCTGGCGGCCAAGCATAGCGGCAATACTGCGGGACAATTCCCCCAGCTCATCTCCGGAATCACTCACAGGAAATGCAGCCTGTAACCGACCATCACGCCCCAGGCAGCGATCAGTCGCCCGGTTCAGCCGGGTAATACGCACCGACAGCCACGAGGCATAACCCAGCAGGCCCGCAGCCACCAAAAGAATAGTGAGAAAGCTGACCGAAAATAACCGGTCAAATGTGCGGCTGGCCAGAGAGAGTACTGCCTGGCTGCCCTGTTCCGCTATTAAGGCTCCCACAACTTCCCCCTCTTTTCGCAAGGGCCAGGAAGCCAGCAACCGGTACTGACCCCCATCCCGCTGCCATGTCGAGTGAGGCTGTCCTTCCAGTGCCGATACCAGTTCACTGTTCTGCCAGCCACCGCCCCGCCAGTAAGCTTTGTATTCCGGCAGGCGGCCCCAGTCCAGAATGGACTGGTAAAACCAGCTGATCAGCCAGAAGGCTTCATTATTTTCTGTTGCATGGACACTGCTTCTTGCGCCGGTTTCCGCAATCTGCCAACCGGCACTGTCGATAACTCCCAGACGCATATCCGGTTCGAGGAAAGCCTGCAGAATTTCGCTAAGGTTCATATCCGGCAGAATTAACTGGCCCGGTTCTGTTCCCGATTCAAAAGAGGCCACTCTCTGATTATCACTGCCCGATACCACGGAAAAGCCCACACGCTGCCCCACCATGGAGAGGGGCATAGTCAGTTCCAGTTGATAACCATCGGGAGTGTCCCGCCAGACACCGCGAATTCGACTCTCCCGGGTCAGGTGGTGAATGCCATTCCAATCTTTTATGATTCTGGCAATAACCGGCCCCGGAGCTTCTGTCACTATTGTGTATGACGTTACACCTTGCCCGCTATCAAACGACAGATTTATTCTGTCGCCATTTTCCAGGGTTTCTTTAACAGGATTGTAATAAACGACATCCAATTTATTTTCCACCTGAAAGGCCAGATAAAGACTGGAGCCGTTTGTTGCGGCGGAAAAAGAAACCTGAAAAGTATCATCCGGATTCTGCCGGGACTTATATTCCCGGCTGGTAATACCATTGCTGCGCCAGTCATCAAGGTAACCATCCATTACCAGATGGCCGCTGACCGGTTCAACATAAACCGCGTTTTTTCCCTGTACAGGGGCTGGCAGTAAATCCTCCAGGGCAAGGCTTGAAGCTGTGGCCCGCAGGGAGGCATTTACAACCTGAACCTGCTGCTCCCGCCAGGTAAGTTCCATCTCCTGTACCCAGCGAATACCCCCAACAGGCAGTGCAAGAACCAGAAGACTGACTATCAGCAGCTGACGACTGAGCCTCACCGGGTACTCCAGCGATAGCCCATTCCGTAGGCTGTTTCTATGGAGGAGAAATCACCGGACACTGACTGAAATTTCTTGCGGATACGTTTGATATGGGAGGTCACGGTATTGTTATCAAGAACCGTTCTTGCGGCATCCATAAGTTGTTGGCGATTGCGCACCTGTCCGGGATGGCGGGCCAGACAGTGAACAATCCAGAACTCGGTGACCGTAAGATCTACCGGTTGGCCTGCCCAGGTGACGGACATACGATCCAGATTGATCTGCAATTCTCCTCGCTCCACCACTTCATCCTGCTCTTTAGGCTTGCTGGAGAGTTCCACCCGGCGCAACAGAGCATGCACCCGGGCCATCATATGGGCGATGCTGATATCTTTGGTGAGGTAATCATCCGCTCCCAGGCGCAGGCCGGAAATCACATCCAGCTCATCATCCCGAGCAGTAAGAAATACTATCGGCAGCCCGGGAGCCTGCGTTCGCAGTTCCCGGCACAGTTCAAACCCACCTTCCACTTCATCTCCAAGGCCAACGTCTATCACTGCCAGATCTGGCAGCCCAAGGCGAAAACCGGCCATGGCCGATGAGCGGTCTGAATACAGGCTGACACTGTATCCGTAACGCCGAAACGCATCCCGGTAGTTCTCCGCAATGGCGGTTTCATCTTCAACTATTGCTATATGGCGAGACATTTTTCCTGCCCCCGGAATCACCGGTAATCCCTGTAAACCCGCAAGGTTATCACAGCAACCAAACTCTGGTACCCTGCACCGGCTCTGGGGGAGTAGTTTCCCGCTTTCTTTGTTCACAGTTGTTCCAACAGAACGGGAAAGCCGGGTGGTTATCAACATAATCGGGCCTCAATGCCTGTGGTAACCACAACCTGCATATATCGCATTTTCAAGCGACCATATCGGGTTTGACGAGACCTGCGGCATAACCATTCTGAACCGGGGCGGGACGAGTGGTTGTGTTGCTGTGTATCGGTCGAACCTGTTCCTGCCCCTGGTATCGCTTAAAAACTATGGAAACACTCTCGATCGCAACGTTTATGGTTTTGATCGCTGAAATTGGTGACAAAACCCAGCTCCTTGCCCTTCTGCTTGCCTGCCGTTACCGCCAGCCCTGGACCATCACCCTGGCTATTTTCCTGTCCACTCTGGTCAACCACGGGATTTCCGCGTGGGTGGGTAACTGGCTTGCCGGCCTTGTGTCTCTGGATATTCTCGGGTGGGTTGTGGGTCTGTCTTTTCTGGCAGTTGCCGCATGGACTCTGATACCGGACAAGATGGACGATGAAGATACCGGCTTCCACCGTTACGGCCCTTTCCTTGCCACATTCGTACTCTTCTTTCTTGCGGAGATAGGTGACAAAACACAGGTGGCGACAGTCGTACTGGCTGCAAGCTATGAGTCCCTGTCCATGGTGATTATCGGAACAACCCTGGGCATGATGCTGGCCAATATCCCCGTTGTCTTCCTGGGCAATGGCCTGGCTGAACGGCTGCCCCTGCTCTGGATTCGTCGGGCCGCCGCTGCGTTGTTTGCCGTCCTTGGCATTGTGACTCTCGTTGCTTAAATGCTGATATTTTAAAGCTATCCCGATGGCCCTTAATCACAGGGCCATCGACTGACAATGTCTTACTGGTGTGCAACAAACTGGTCATCTCCATCCCTGAGTTCAATAGTCACGACCCGTTCCATAGCATAGGCATCCACATTGCCTTTTTCCGCCTCTGAACGACGGGCACCGTAGGCTGATGTCACAATACGTTCTGCCTCAATACCCTGGCTTACCAGATAATCACGAACACTCTCAGCCCTGCGCTTGGAGAGTTCCAGGTTGTATACATCCTTGCCCCGAGGGTCGGCAAAACCGGCCAGCTGTACCTGTACATTTCCTTTTTCATTCAGCAAACGAACAAGGACATTCAGACGGGCTTTATCTCGAATGGACAGTGAATCTTCAGCTGTGCGGAACATAACGTTCAGCTGAAGGGAATCAAGGGCCAGATTCTGGTAACGGCCAGCTTCCAGTTTGGCCAGCATCAGCTCTTCTTCCGCCCTGCTTAATCTTGCCAGAGCTTCATCCCGCTCAGTTGTCACTTTTGTTGTCAGAATCTCCGCTCTTCTGGCCGTGTTTACGCTGTCACCCAGCCAGTCTCCGGCAGCCACACCCAGTACAAAACCAATGGGGCCACCAAGCACTGCGCCGGCAATAGACATGCCCGCCATCACTCCGGTTTTTTCTTTGGTCCATTCTTCGCTGTTGGTCAGATTTTTTGCCTGAACGGGTAAAGCAAAAACTGCGCTCAGACCTAAAACCATAATCAGTTTGGAGATATCTGTTTTCATATCCTGCCCCTCTTGGGTTGTTGGTTTCGACAGGTTTATTAAACCCACCAAAAGGGGCAGAGCCGTGGCGAGAGTATGGCAATTTGAGGAGCAATTATGGCGAATTATGGCAACTGCTCCCATACTCGCCTGCAGAAAAACCGGGGTATTACGATGACCAATTCACTCAAGCATATTGGCGTACTCACATCCGGTGGTGACGCGCCGGGCATGAACGCAGCTGTTCGAGCGGTTGTCCGTGGAGCCATTTTTCACGGCATGCAGATCACCGGCATTTCAGAAGGCTATACCGGCCTGCTGACCGGCAGGATGGAAAAGCTGAACAGTCGGTCGGTTTCCAATATTGTGAACCAGGGTGGCACCTTTCTTAAATCTGCCCGCTGTCGTGAATTTTATGAACCGGAAGGCCGTGCCAAGGCCGCAGCAGAACTGCAGAAGGCAGGCATTGACGCGCTTGTGGTGATTGGTGGTGATGGTTCTTTTACTGGCGCCGTGGCACTGGCCCGGGAACACAAGATAGCTGTCGTAGGTGTTCCGGGCACAATCGACAACGATATCTATGGCACTGACCTGACTATCGGTTTTGATACGGCCACCAATACTGTGGTTGAAGCCATTGACAAGATTCGTGACACAGCCACATCCCATAACCGATTGTTCTTTATTGAAGTGATGGGCCGTGACGCCGGTTATATCGCCCTCCATGCAGGCATTGGCGCGGGCAGTGAAGAAATCCTTATTCCGGAACAGGACAGAGGTATTGACTACCTGATCAGCTCACTGGATCGCAGCAACCGGGCAGGGAAAACCTCCAGCATTGTCATTGTTGCTGAAGGTGGGAAAAGCGGAACCGTCTTTGAGATCGCCAAAACAGTTGAAGAAAAATTGCCCGGCTACAGCGCCCGGGTCACTATTCTTGGCCATCTTCAACGGGGAGGTCGCCCAACCTGTGCCGACCGGGTTCTCGCCAGCCGACTGGGAGTCGCAGCAGTTGATGCCCTGCGGGACGGGACATCGGGAGTCATGGTCGGGCTGAGGGACAATCGTATATCCCTCACTGGGTTGGAAAAAGCCTGTAAAGAAATCCCGGCCATGGATCCAGAGCTGATCCGGGTCGCGGATATTATAACGACCTGATTTTACAGCTCTTTCCTTAGCCGCAGGTATCAAATCAGGCTTCACTCAATACGGCATAGCGGCAGTTCGGGAATTCTTCACACACCCAGACATTCTGTCCGACATGTTCGCCTTTGGTAATGGCACGCTGTTTCATGCCGGAGCCGCACTTTTTGCACATGCGTTCACTGTTGTCTGCTTCGGATTCCTGGGCGGAAAGGCTCTTATCCTCGGGTTCTTCTTCCTGTTCCCGCACATCCCCTACGGACGTCCAGTTATCCAGTTTCGCTTCTATTTCTGCCGCTTCCATAACCGCCTGACGCAGACTGCTCACGTCCAGTATTCCACCTATCTCGTACACCAGCAGGGGCAAGCCAACCTTGTCACAGTACTCCCGCAGGCAATCCGTCTGTTTGGTTTTCGGATTATTCCGTTCCACCAGAACGATGGCGCATTTGGGCAACATCTTACGGCGATCGCACAGCAGCAGATCAAACGCGCTGTTCTTTATTTTCCCCGGCAATGGGCTGACTGAGCCAGATGAGCGTAATACATCTTTAACCGGGATATTTCGGAAAATATTGAAATAATCACGTACGGCAACATCCAGCAGGCTATAGAAAGAGCGGGATGCTCCGTTAAACAGCGGGTCCTGCAGATACATACTGACCCTGGACCTGTGCCGTAACAGGATAAAAGCCAGTAAGGCAATCAACAGTACGCCGACTACTGGAAGGATGTATATATAGGGTGGGAAACTTCCTGTCACTGAGAATTCTCACGTTGAACTTTCGATAGGTATATCCGTTCTTTTGATATTAACACACCATAAAAGTCCCCATAAATACCATAGGAGAAACCTGAATTATTGATGTTTCTCCAAAATGAAGTGGCAACAAATCTGTTAGTACGAAGTTTCGCTAAAACCGTAACAGTGTCTGTAATCAGATTATGAGAAATCATTACTCCGGACAGCTACAGAAGCTGCAATAGTTTCTGGACCGAGCGCAAGGGCTATAGGAAGACTGGTAACAGCCAGATGGAGAGTCACACTATTCTCTGAGGCTGTTACTTCCAGCTTTTTGAAATACTCCAACTTTTTCACATTCTCAAGAGGGCCCGCATAGGACAAACAGATAACAGGGGTAATCAGCCGTTTCTCATTGATACAGCGAATCAGATAATTAAGCAGCTTATCAACAGCCTTGGCCCTTCCCTGAATTTTGGCCACCGGGGTGTTTTCCCCCTGATGGATGGCAATAATCGGGTGAACATCCAGAACTTTTCCTAAGAATGCACTGAAAGCACTTACGTTTTTTGCGCCATGTTTACGTGCGCGCTCACGGACATAACCAACATCTTTTGGAATGCCATAGGTCCAAACGTATTTCTGGAACTCTTCAAGTTTGTTGTAAAGCTCAGAACGAGGTGTATTGGCATCTATAAGATCACAGGTGTATCTGGCAATCAGAGCCTGGCCAACACCAGCCGTTCGGGTATCAAATACCCGCAGGCTGAGCTGACCGGAAACTCCGGCAGTTTCCCGAAAAGTTTTATAACTGACAGGTATACGCTGAGCGGCTTCAAGAGCACAATCGTAGACCCGATTATTCGCTTTGGAGACTGTCTGTATACTGATGTAATCGTAATCTACGGCCAGCGACTCCAGAACAAAAGCCTCAATCTCCTCTGCACTGGGAGGAATAATATCTGCGTCATGACTGATATCCAGACGACCAGATTTATATTGTTCCAATATAAAGGTCTCATTCCGATCATCAATCAGTATCTCATCTTTGCATTGAATTTTCAGGGGCAGGACAACAATGTTTTTCTCTTTAATGTAATCCGAAGATAATTCACATCCTGCATCAACAACGAGTACTGATTTCATTGTGTTTTTTCCTTTTTTATTATTTTGTCCACTTAGTTTGGTGGCACTCGGCCTGAAGGAGCATTTACGGGAAAAAATTAGCGCTTACTTTACTTTATATCGTATGCATATTGTTGTCATCTGTCTGATATTTCAGAGAGCGTTTTGCCAGCCCTCCAAATAACGACAGTTGTTGCATGGATAACAATTACTCCGGACTTTACATCAGTCATATATACAAGCCATTTTCCGCTATACAAACACTTCACAAACGTCACTTTTCAGGAAGCTGTTTTTATGCTGATGTCTGCAACCACTATGTTGGCAGTCGTGGGTTTTTCTTTTGTCGCTTCAGCAACCCCCGGTCCCAGCAACCTGTTACTGGCCTGTTCCAGCATATCCTTTGGAGCCAGACGAACCCTGGTTCCCATGTTCGCGGTGAACTTTGGTATCTTCCTGGTTCTGGTTATCACTGCCCTTGGTATTGGTCAACTTATACAACTGCACCCACTTCTGCCCAAAACCCTTAAGTGGGCGTGCTTTGCTTACCTTATCTATCTCGCCATCAGTATTGCCCGCGCGTTTGGAGGAGCCCTGGATGGCGGGCACCTGCACCATGCCGTAACATTCCGGCAGGCATTTATGCTGCAGTGGATGAACCCCAAGGTATGGATGATGGCGCTCACATCCCTGAGTATCTTTCCTGAGCACGGGCCTTATTACGTTGAAAACGCGGCCATCGTCGTAATTATCATGACGGTTATCAACCTTCCATCCATTGCCATCTGGGTGGGATTTGGCAGCGTTATGAGCCGTGTACTTTCAACCCCCCAGCACCGCCGCCTGTTCGGCTATATCATGGGCTTATTGCTGGTAGGAACGGCACTGCTGGTTGTACTTGAGTAATAACGATAAAAATCCATGGGTTTCCAAAAATAAATGACCACACAGCGTACCTGACAAATAAATAACAGGTGCTAGGCTGCTATCCGTCTTAACCAGCGACGGTACACCATGGCAGATAGCATAACCGACAAACCGTATCTTTTCTGGCTCCGGTCAGCACTTCGTGAACTGGCTGTTTTTATCGTGCTGCTTTTACCGGTCTGCGGGCAAACTTCTGCCAAAGAGGCGATTCCCATTAAAGGCCTGGTGGTTTTTGGGGACAGCCTCTCCGACAACGGCAATACCTGGCGGCTCAGCCACTACTACCAGGGTTTGCCAGACCCTTTTGGAAAAGATTACCAGGGAAATATGTTTCTGGACTTTTTTCAGGATACTTTGTCGACCATTATTGGTACGGTTGGCCCACAGTTTGTTTCCTTTCCCAGCTTTCCATCAGCACCTTACTACAACGGCTTCTTTTCCAACGGGCCGAGTACAGCGGAATACGTTGTCGATTACCTCGGTCTTAACCGTGAAGACCCAAATCAGTATTTAAACCTGGCCTTTGGTGCCAGCTGGACCACAACCTTCGGTGATGCCCTGCGCCATTTCTGGAACCAAAAGCAGATGCCCAACCTGAGGCTGATGTTCCAGGGCAAAGTTATGCCCCCCAGTTTCAGCCATGTGGTTGATGTATTTTTGCAGAACAGGCCCAGACTGAACCCGGATACCATGTATGCAGTGTATTTCAGTGGAAATGATTACCTGAACGGGTTTAGTGATACCTTGATAGTTCCTTCACGGCAATTCAGTAAAATCCGGGATCTCATCAATGCCGGAGCACGACATATTTTCTGGGGGCTGGTACCCGACTATTCCATGGCCCCCTGCTTCCACAAAGGCCCCCGCAGAGACCTCGTCACAAACTGGGGCAGACAGCATAATGCCAATGTAAAAAAACTGGCCGCCACCTTTTCCAAAGCCTGGCCCCAAGTGAAGTTAATAATGGGAGATATCGGTCATATCTTCCGGGAAATTGCCTATGACCCGGCCAATAAGTTCAAGGAAATTCACAAGCCCTGCATCAATGTTTACCTGCCGGGCTGTGACAGGGATGAAAACATGGTGTCCATTTTCGACATGTCCAAAGCCTCCGTATGCAGTAACCCCGATGAGTATTTGTTCTGGGATCAGGTGCATGCCACAACCCGTGTGCATAAAATCGCATCGGGTCATATCTGTCGCCTGGTAAGGGATTCCGGCTACCAGATTGAGTGCCCGGATCAGGAAACTCTGCAGGCGTTACCCGCTGTGGAAAAGACCGTTATTTCTGACCAGCTAGAAGCCATTTCAGCAATTCAGTAACAGAGTAAACATTGGATAACCAGCCTGGAGCGTATTTATTCATTCTACCCTGTGTTTCCTTCATGGTGCCGGTTACTTTTGGCTTTTTCTCCAGTGGAATGAAACGGGATACCAGCTGTCCCGTTAGATAATGGGGAAGGTAACGGACAAAGTAATCCAGCTGCCCGGACAAAGTCAGACTGTTCTTTTCATCAAGCCAGTACTGACTGATGACTTCGGGATCAGTTTCACTATCAGGGCGTAATCGTAACACAGGGCTTCCCGGCCCTTCCCATGACAATTTGGGCCCACAACCCGGTCGCCCAAGATAAAACACAGCCACTCCTGGATGCTGCTGTACCCAGGTTTCCATATCCAGCTTTGCTTCATTTGGGGACCAGACAAACTCTCTCCCTTCCTGGCTTGCCCGGTACAGGGTTCCACCCTGGCATTCCTGTGCATAACCTTCAGAAAGCGCCTTGTAACAGGCCAAAGCTTCATGAACCTGCTCTATAATCTTTGGGTGAAGCAGGGTGCGAAAATCATCAACTTCATGTCGGCTCTGTCTCTTGGCAATCTGATGCTCCAGCCAGGGAGTGCCTGTATCGCCCAGTTCAGAATTGAAGATAATTTTTCCAGCTTGTCTGGATTTATGGTCAAGAAACCCGGCCAGTAACCTGCTACCGTTTTCACCGGCCTTCAGGGTTATCCTGTCTATTCGCAAAGTATCCATAACATTCAGCAATGGTCGCCAGGGCACGCATTCAGGGGGACCGGACTTTCTGTCGTCCCTGCGCAATATCCGGGGAATACGGTGTATGCGCGTGGTCACGCCTCCCATCGTCCGGTCATTATCCTGTATATCAATAAATGCCCGCTCCGCCAGACAGGCAGGAAGCTGTACTGCAACACCATCCACCATCTGCTGCCAGTACCAGCGCCGAAATGAACGTATGCCTGATGCCGCAGCTGCGCTCAGGAAGGTCAATTCAAAAGTCAGGTTAACCAGTCTTGTTCCAGTGTGATAATAACTCTCTATGCCCCCCAGAAACTGGGCACCAAGATAAGCCTTTCCTGCCCCCCAACCATTGTTATAAAGGTTTCTCAACTGCCAGAACCATGCATACACAACAGCTGCACTGTTTACAGTGTGACTTATCCCCCCCAAAGAGCCGGTAGCGCCCATCAGCAAATAAGCCGAACCAAGAACGAAAGAAGGAATCAAACCACCATAAATTGCAGATGTGTAAATCCTGCTCCAAAGGTCACTGCTTATCCCATCCATAAACAGGATACGGTTACCTGAACGAACAAAAGTCCCGGTCCTGTTACTGGCAGAGTTCGGCAGAAGCCAGCCATTACCGGGAATGTGATCCGCCCCCCAATCTGCGTCAAGACTGGTCACGGGTTCGACAGGAATATCACCATAACGGACATCAGCCGCCCACAGACTGCAAGTTCTCACTGCCACCAGAAGGATCAGGATACCTGCACGCAAAGTGGAAAAAACAGCCATAGGGTTCGGTGTTACTTGATACCGGAACAATGATTACCAGAACAATATAGTGAGGCCAAATAAGAACGATGGTTTTATTTTGTGGAGGCTTTGTATCAGAGCTACTTACCAATCCAGTTCCCGAGTTATCTGCCCCTTCTCCAGGCTAGCCAGTTTCCGGACTGGGGGCTGCCTTTTTCTCCCGGCTTTTGCTCTCAAGAGCCGCTTTATTGGACTCAATAAAACGGCTGCAGATACGACCATCCTTATCAGCTCCTTCCGGTAAAGACTGGTTTATCTTTTTGGCAATAGCCTTGGCAAAGTTGAGCATTTTCACTGTTGGTTTACGAGGGCCAGAGATTTCGTTACCACGGGACGCACTTCCGGATACCGGACCATGGCGGGATTGCAGTTCTTTAAGATATTCCTCCAGTCGATTCAGCTGTTTACCCACAAATTTATTGCGCTGCTCGGTTGCGGTGGTGTCATCGCTACGCAATTCACAGATACGGTTCAGCCAGTCTTCCCAGACAGCGGTTGTCTCCACCTGCACCAGCCATGGGGGCAGGTCATCCACAAGGGCTTCACCTTTGGTTGTACTCTCCAGCCGGCCGCCTTTGCGCTGGATAAATTCCCGGGTTAACAGAGTTTCCAGAATACTGCTTCGGGTGGCTGGCGTGCCGATTCCCGCACTCTCACGAAGCAATCGTCTCAGTTTAGGGTCTTTAACATGGCGGCCAACGGATTTCATCGCCTTAATCAGTGAGCGGTCGGTAAACCAGGGTGGCGGCCGGGTGGTACGGGTTTGCAAATCCACGTCCCGCAAAGGAGCGGGCATATGTTTCTGTACGGGTATTGGCTGAACATCGGAAAGCTTTTCCCTTTCAGCAGGAAATGCCTGCTGCCAGCCTGGATCAAGTACACAGTTAAGGGTTGTGGTAAAGCGGCTGTACTCATGGCCAAGCATATCCCGGGCGGGAACAGCAATACCCAGCTTTTGTTCCCGTATCTGTGCCGGAGGCCAGAGCGCTTGTACATAACGCCTTGCTACAATTTCGTAAGCCTGCTGTTCCTGCCGGGACATACGGTTTATCTGGGCTGCTTTCTGTGTGGGAATAATGCCATAGTGCTCCATGGGCTTGCTGGTAAAGCACGCGGGCCGGAATGATGCGTAAGACGTGTCCTGGCCATTATGGATATCCCGCGCCCGGACTGCGGCCTGGCCGACGGCGGGAATACTGGTTAGATGTTCCAGAACAGGATTACGCTCACCCGCCTCATACAGGGACAGAGGCAGTTCCGCATGCTCGGTGCGCGGGTAGGTTACAAGTCCATCGTTGTACAGTTTCTCAAGCAGCTTCTGGGCCTGAGAAGCCGTTAAACCCGCAGCTTTATGCATTTCCACCTGAAATTCCGCCAGATCACAGGGCATGGGCGGCTGACGTTTCAGCTCACGGGTTTTGCTACCCACAACAATTGCTCGGTCGCCAACGGCCAGCAGTCGTTCTCGAAAAGCCTGCACCTCGACTTCCCCCACAAATAAAGGGGAATCCAGTGGCTCAGGAACCCCTTCCCGCACCAGTTTTTTTGAAGGCTCCCATTCCACTCCCGGGGGGAGGGCGTCAATAATTTTCTGACTGATCTGGGGGTTATATCTTGCGGTGATAGTTTGTCCGGCCAGATCAAAGTGGCCATTAATCAAAAAGTGATCTTTAGGAACAAAATTACGGATTTCCCGGCAGCGTTCTACCACCAGAGCCAGCGTTGGTGTCTGAACCCTGCCCACAGAAACAACTGACCCCCGGCCACCCCCCTGGCCAAGATGCTTTCCCATCTTTCCATGGCGTGCGTAACAGGTCAGTGCTCTGACCACAAACTGGTAGGCCCAGTCTGAACGTGCCCGGGCTTCTGAGGCACGGAACCAGGACTTCATCTCCTCACCACTTTTCAGATGACTGAAGGTTTTTTTAACCGCCGATTTATCCAGTCCGTCCACCAGCCAGGCATGGCGAACAGGGCCATGGAAGCGACAGTGTTCTAATAAATGCCAGGCAATAGCTGTGCCTTCCCGGTCCGGGTCGGTGCTGACAATCACTTCCCCGGCACCCTTTAAATGCTGGCGGATAACTTTGAGATACTGGGCGGGTGTTTTTCCTTTGCGACCCTTGCCCGGTTTACTGACCCGGATATCAAAGCTGCAGGGAATAGGCAGCAGAGTTGAAGGATTACTCCAGCTGGCATCGGGTTTCAATTCCTGCGGCTCCATCAGTTCCAGCAAGTGCCCGGAAGCCCACACAACGGTTACCGGCCTGCCGTTGAGCTGCCCGGAGCCGTAATCCCCGTGAATGCGCCAACCCATGGCTTCAGCAATCTGCCGGGCCTGGTCCCGCTTTTCGGCCAGCACAACAATAGGTTTAACGGTCTTACCAGGCGCGCTTTCTCTTCCGCTACGGTTCTGGCAGGAACCGTTTTGTCTGTTATGTTTTTTTCTTGCTGTCATGTGCGAAGAAACAAAGCCTGTATAACTGTATATATTTACAGTTGTCTAAGTTAATTCATCTCCGCAAAAAAGGAAAATTTTTGATGTGTTTTATTGCTGTGCCTGTCTTTGATTAAGCATCTGTACTTTGTATGTTACAGATTGCATTTCTGGCCTTCACTTTCAGAACTATTAACTAATCTTTTCCTTCTTTCCCTACTCTCTGGCCATAGACTATGAGAAATATATGTATACGTTTGTGCCTTGTTGTATCCCTGTCCCTGCTTAGCCTGAATATATTTGCTTTAGATACAGCCGAACCCCGAATGCCGGAGGCTTCCGCAATTCAGGTTACGCCTTTAGGAACATATATGACCCTGGGAGCACGCACGCTCTTTATTCCAGGAGTGCAGATTCCAGATTCAATGGTATCAACGCTGCTCAGGGCTGGAGGGGAAGTTATTTATCGGAAGCTTGTACATCACCTGATATTTATGACACTACACCACGCCCGCTCCTACTTTGGAAATAAATCTTTTATCGCTTATGCCACCTTGGGTATACCACTTGCCACAAACCTCTGGTACCTCTTATACCAGCTGCCAAAGCTCAGGAATATTGCAAGTCAGCAAATAGAAAGAGCCTTTAATACTGCCGGATACAAGAGGCAGGGCAGAATGCCCATTTATGTTGGCAGCCCCCTTGATCGCTCCGTTTTTATTGATTTCCTTATTCACACCCGGGAAATCACATTTCAAAAAGGCTACCGTCTGCAACTGGAAATAACCCCCTTAAGGCCAGTTGACCTGAATGCCCTGACATCCCCATGGCATAAATCATTAGGCATGCTGGTGAATGATGCTCTGGAAAATAATCTTGACTCTATTCACATCGAATATCCCGGGTATGGTGAAGCCATCATGCTGTCTACACACACCAAAGGCGGAACCTGGGAAGATTCCGAGCTTTATAGCACCGCTTATGAACAAGAGTTCCTGCCCCGCTGGCTGGAAAGATCCTATAAGCACCCCATCCACGATGAAGACCTGTTTTCAATTCTGGAGCCGGAAGGACTTCACTGCATCCGTGCAAAAATTCATGATTCAAACGCTGTATGCTCCCCTTTATCGGGCCTGACGGCTATAGACACGGCAGAAAGTAAAACCAGAACATTCAGTATGTCGTCCGCTGACAGCCCGACATTCCTGCATGTTCTGAATAACACCAGCTGGCATCCGGGTTACCCTGGGTCAATCGTTATATCTGGTTCTTCTTCCCTTGATGATGAAAACCATCGAAGGGATTCTGGCCAATACAGGATGTCCCGAAGCCTTGCCCATATTGGCGAATACATAATCAACAGAGAGTTGTCATACCTTGCAGACGCAACCGTTGGCGCTGCCCTGGATCTTCCCCTGAAATACTTCAAGGGTAAGTATGAAACTATTGAAGTGCTTTGGGATAACAATGGCGCAACAACATCAAGGGTCAAAGACAGCAACGGAAAAATATGGATCAGGAAAGAAATGCCGGTTGATATCCGAAGAGCACTTCTGGGATATGCAGTCCAGGGTGCTATGGAGATGTCCCTTCTAAAGAATGTGAAAAGCGACCATATCGGCAACCTTCATGATGCCTGGCTTGAAAATGCCGGTTCATCATCCGCAAAACTGGTAATGCTGATGGAAGATAGTGGCCAGGATCTTGGCTACCATTCACTCTCACTGTTGAAGCTTATTCGTCAGGACCCTGCAAAAGCTAACGCAGCTCTAACCGCACAAGGTCCCAAGTACAAACATAAAATCAAATCCATGGATGAGTTACGACAGGTTATTAAAGGCGCACTGCTTGGTCTTAAGGATCTGAACAATGCCGGATATGCCCATTTTGACCTTAAGCCATCCAATATGGTGATTGATAAAGATATGAAGGTAAGGCTTATTGATTTTGGAGGCAGTCCTAAACTTGATGCCAGCGGCAAGGGTTTGGCTCTGAACATGTCTCCGTCCTATGCCCCCCCCGAAGTCAGCATGGATAAACTGGGAAGCGGTAAGTTTTCGAAAATCACCGATATCTGGTCATTGGGAATATCTGCTTTAGAACTTCATGTTGATCATGGTCTGGGGGAAAGCTGCCAGGCCCAGAACAGGGAGGTGTGGGATGGTTTCGGAAAAGATCGTAATTTTGACTGGCTGGTTTCAAAGCTCAAAAACAGTCTGTTCAACAATATGCCTGTATTTGCAGACTTCCTGAAAGGCATGCTGAAAATCAACCCGAAAGAACGCAGCTCACCTGAAACTCTGCTGAAGCATCCTTTCCTGCAAACCAAGCCAGCATACTGAATGCTATAAACTCAATGCAGCCTGTTCTTCAAACAGGCTGCGTTATTTTTTCCCCTTCCGTTCAAGGTGAACCAGCGGCAATTCGGTTCGGCTGACCGGTGCCCGCAGAACAAAACTGGAATGGGCACCGGTCACCCCTTCCAGTGGCGTGATCTTGTTCAGCAAAAACTCCTGATAATACTCCATATCCGGCACCATCACTTTCAGCATATAATCCGCCGCCTGACCGGTAATCAGGTGACATTCCATCACCTCCGGGTATTCACGCACATGCCTCTCAAAATTCTCGAATCGCTCCGGTGTATGGCGATCCATGCTGATATTGATAAAGGCAGTCAACTTCAGCCCCAGCTCTCCCGGCACCAGCCTGGTGACATGATCAGCGATAATTCCACTCTCTTCCAGGGCCTTGACCCGGCGCAGGCAGGGTGAGGGGGACAGGCCGATACGATCAGCCAGCTCCTGGTTGGTAATCCGGGCATTCTTTTGTAATTCTTCGAGAATACGAAAGTCATAACGATCAAAAGCCATTTATTATTGCTCTCTTCTCAAACCATAAAACAATAATATGCCAAAAATAACCACAAAGTGAGAGCATTATTGTCAACAATTGCCATATTGACGCTACTTTAGCAATCATTCATCTCTTGTTTTTTTCTATTATATCTCCGTCGCCACAAGTGACACCCCAACCCTTCAGAGAGAACTGCCTTACAGGTCTCATAGAGAGTTGGAAGAACCTAACCGCCACAAGCGAACATGGTTGGTCAGTGGTCTTACCGGGACTGCGAAAAGGAAGCACAAAAGGCTCAGAGAAAACAGAATACGTGAAAGGCTGGTTCCAAAATGCCAGCCTTCTTTATTTTCGGCCTGTCTTTTCAGGTTAGTGGTTGCAGGGATTAGCAGGGGATTCCTCTATGAAAACGACAGAAATCAACCGACAGGTCGCGTTTAGCCATACCACATTTAGCCATAAAAAGTTTAGCCATAAAAAGTATCGCCCGTTTCCTCCAGTGAGAAAAACAGATCGCCGCTGGCCGGACCAGGTTATTGAACAGGCCCCCCAGTGGTGCAGCGTTGATCTTCGTGATGGCAATCAGGCTCTAATAGAGCCCATGACTGTAGAGCAGAAATGTCGTCTTTTTCAGCAACTCGTTGAAATCGGCTTTAAAGAAATTGAAGTGGGCTTCCCTGCCGCTTCCGGGCCTGATTTTGATTTCGTCCGCCTGCTGATTGATGAGAATCGTATCCCTGAAGACGTCACCATCCAGGTACTGACACAGGCCCGGGAGCATCTGATTTCCCGCACCTTTGAAGCCTTGAAAGGCTGTCGTCGTGCAGTTGTGCATGTGTACAATTCCACATCCAGGGTGCAGCGTGAACAGGTATTTCAACGGGATCGCGCCGGCATTCTTGAAATTGCCCGTGACGGTGCCCGTATGGTGATGGATGAGTCCCGCAGGCATCCGGACACAGAGTGGGTTTTCGAGTACTCCCCGGAAAGCTTTACCGGCACGGAACTGGATTTTGCCGTTGAAGTGTGTGATGCCGTTATGGAGATCTGGCAGCCTACATCGGAAAAGCCTGTCATTCTTAACCTGCCGGCTACGGTGGAGATGTCCACACCTAATGTCTTTGCCGACCAGATTGAATGGTTTATCGATAACCTGAAAAACCGCGAAGCAGTCATCTGCAGTGTCCATACTCACAACGACCGTGGCTGTGCCGTAGCCGCTGCCGAACTGGCGGTTATGGCTGGTGCGGATCGAGTAGAAGGCACCCTGTTTGGCAATGGTGAGCGTACCGGCAACATGGACATCATCACCATGGCCATGAACCTGTACAGCCAGGGCATTGCCCCTCAGCTGGACCTGTCCCGTTCCGATGAAATTATCCGCACTTATACCGAATGCACAGATCTGCCGGTTCACCCCCGCCACCCCTGGTTTGGGGAGCTGGTGTTCACCGCTTTCTCCGGCAGCCACCAGGACGCTATCCGCAAGTGCCTGAACCTTCGCAAGGCCGAAGCTCCCTGGAATGTGGCATACCTGCCCATCGATCCGGCGGATATTGGCCGGGATTACCAGGAAGTTATTCGTATCAACAGCCAGTCTGGTAAAGGTGGCGTGGCGTTTGTCCTGGAACAGGAGCAAGGACTGCAGACTCCCCGCTGGCTACAGATTGCCATGTCCTCGGCAGTGCAGGAGGAAGCAGAAAACAACTCTGCGGAAATGTCCGGGCGGCAGATCTGGGATATTTTCCAGCGCCGGTTTATGTGCATTGACGGTACTTACCAGATGGGTAATTACCAGCTCCAGCACACAGATAAAGGGGATTCCGTACAGCTGGATCTTCACTGCGCTGATGGCACCCTGTCCATCAACCAGACAGGACAAGGCCCACTGGATGCCTTTGCCCGTGGACTGGAAAGACTCGGAATACAGATGGACATTCTCGACTACAGCGAACATGCCCTCGGCAACGGTTCCGATGCCAGGGCTGTCAGCTATGTCCATGCCAGCATCAATGGCCAGCGGTACTGTGGCGCGGGAATCGACAGGGATATCGTGCTGGCGTCGTTAAAAGCCATGCTCGCAGCAGCCAACCAGTCACTGGAATCCGGACAGGCTGTAGCTTAAGAAAAATCCCGCTCACAATCGTCGTCCGCATACCCGGCTGGTGAGCTCCCTTTTTCTACCCCATAGCCATAATGGCGTTCTATGGCAATTAACAGAGAAGAACAAACTCAGAAACTATTTTATATATCCCGGATATATCTCCGTCTTAAAGTTGAATGATCTATCCTGCGAGCCTGGATTTTAACATGATGTCATCACGCTATGTGATTACATCTTCCGGGTGTTTCCTGTTTAGCTTTGTGCTACATCCGCAGAAAAACCATTTAGAGATTAATAATTTCCCTGGAGTCTGCAGTATGAGCTTTTGTCAAACAATCAGCCGCAATGGCGTAACACTTACCTACAACCCTAACTTCCCGGCTGCTCAATTGCTGATTTCATCCCATGGCACGAAAGCCGGAAGCGCATTTACTGTACCCCGTAATATGGACATCTGGTTTTACTGTCCGGATGGCACTTCACTCGTGGACATCAATCCCATTAACTTCGCCAAACTAAAAGTTTACCCTTACGAAATATACAAACCCGGTTCAAACTGTCCGAACTACGACCTGAGTTACTTTGAAGAATCAGAACAACTGATTAACGGAGCGGCGATATATTTTCAAACCTGGATAGATGCCAACAAGCAGGGGCATCCAGCAAAAAATACTTTGGAGGACTTCCGCCCCATTGCAATGGTTACCATCGACAAAAAACCCTGGTATTCGTTCAAAGGAACATCCTTGCAGGATGTAGTTCACTTTGTTAAAGAACTTGAACGTGAAGGTATAGCCGGAGGCTCTCTGTGTACTCATACATACAGCGCTGTACTTTGCGCCTTTTGCCGCGCCTCCAGCAATCCCTTTATCCGCTCCCCCCAGTATGACTGCATCATCAATGAGAAAGGAAATATCATAAAGGTTACCAACTAGCCTTATGGTATGTGCAGAACATTATTTCTGCTATCGACCGTTCCTGCCATATTGTATATAAGCTCTGGCGCCGGTGCCGGAGAACAGGCCAGCCCTGGCCCTGTGAAGCTATAACCCCAGGAAACAAGGGAAAACACCAGGAGCCGTGATAATATCAACCGGGTAATACCACAAGCGGTATAAAAACAATAATGATGCGCGCCTGTTTTATAGCTCTCTCATCTTTAGCTCTTTCAAGCTTGCTTTTTCTCAACGGATGCAGTGTTCAGGATTACCAGCCCCTGTTGTTAAAAAAATCACAACAGCTGCGTGCCACCGCTGAAACAATTGCCACCAGTGAATACACATTGCAGACCCTTCAGGTAACCCCCGGAATCAGCAAAACCCTGCGGATTTATATTGAAGGGGACGGGCGGGCCTGGGCCAGACGTTCCCTGCCATCCAATGATCCGACACCGGAGAACCTTCTGGTGATTGATCTTATGGCTGCTGATCCGACGACAGATAAAGTCTATATTGCCCGACCCTGTCAGTTTGTCATGACGGAAAGTTGTTCAAGACAAGTATGGACCGACCAGCGCTTCAGTAAAGCCGCTGTTCTCTCTTTAAACGACGTTCTTGATGTACTTAAAGCAAGAGGAAATTACCAGCAACTGGAACTGGTTGGCTTCTCCGGTGGGGCTGCGCTCGCTCTACTGGTATCAACTAAGCGGAGAGATGTTCGTTCAATACGTACTATTGCCGGTAACCTTGATCCGGCCTATGTCAACAAAATCCATAATGTCTCGTTTATGCCGGAAGCCTTAAGCCCGGTGAAATTTACCCGGGAGCTGGACGATATTCCCCAGATTCACTTCTCCGGCTCGGATGATGCCATAGTTCCACCCTCAGTCTATCGGGCTTACAAAACCTGGTTTGGTAAACAGGACTGTCTGGCCGGCCATACCCTTGCAGGAGCAACACACCATAACGGCTGGCGGGAGAGCTGGCTGGAACTGCTCAGCATCCCGATCCCGGTCTGCGCCTCCAACCCTCCACCTTTTATACTGAACTGAGCTTTAAATAGAGCAAAACAGAAATACAACCAAACAGGCGACATCAATCTGTTTGAACTATGTTCTCACTCACATATTCAGAGTGAGAACATAGTTCCATATGAAAAACAAACATTGCTTGAACGGACTGTTCCTACTGACATTGCTTTCCCTGTTTACAGGCTTATCCCAGGCCGAGGGGTTCCGGCTGTTTGACCGCTACTGGTCACCGACCGTTGTCCAGAAAGAAGGCAAAGGCTGGCAGCATATTTTTTCCTGCCGGAAGTGCTATCTCACACCATCACTGACCGTTATTACCTCACCGGAACAGATTACCGATGACTCTGTATTCCATGAGCTGGACCGCAGTTTTGAGCAGGTGACGAAAACCTCCCATATTCCCTGCGGCGTACAGAACTGCACAATTATCAGGGCCACCAACAGCCTGGCCCCCAACGGACCAAAACACTTAATCGCTATTGCCGCTACCTATAACCAGGATAATGCCCACTATTACCACTCCGCCCGGATTCTTCTGCTCAAAGATTCAAACGAGCAGGAACAGGAGATAGCCGAAAAGCTGTGGCTGAATATCCTGGGTTATGCCGATTTCAGGGAGCACAGTATGCTGCTTCATACTCCGGCAGAAACCGTGACTATTGATATTTCATCCCCTGACCGCACATTTCTCAGTGACCTTGTGGACAAATACGGTTTGACCAAACTCCTGCTTGGCTCCGCTGTTACCGCCACCAGTCTGGTGCTTTTTGGTACCCAGCTAACCCTGGGGCTGGCCGGTGTGCGGGGGCCATGCGGAAAACCTCTGCACCTGTGCCCCTGTACGAAAAAAGCCCTGGAGGTATTGCCACTGTAATGACTTGAAAGGTGTTCAGGCGGTCAGATGGTTATCCCAGCTGGTATCCGGGTAATGGACACGGAGGCGTTCCGTTATTTTTTCACTGCTGCATTGATAGGTGACCAGATAACCCGAACCTGTACTTACAGTAATCTGTTCTGGTCCTGTCACAGCAGCCCCGGCAACATCCTGAAGGGGAAAGCTGGCTAAAGGTTTGCGGGTTAAGACATTCCAGAAGGTAACAATATTGCCCCGGGGAGATGTGGTTGCCGCAATATTCTCTCTGGAAAGAAAGGCGACACTGGCGATATATTGCGAAAAATCCAGCCACTGGCTTTCTTTGGCATGCATCGGTTGAATGTCCTCACCTCGACGATGTACCGCTACAAGAGGCTGGACATCACCCTTGTCGCCCTGGTACTGCATTCCCAGCACAACGGTTCCATCGGAACCAATATCAAAGTGCCGGATACTGAGCTGGTGATGACGAAAGCTACGCTGTTCCAGCAACTCGCCAGTTGTTCTGTCGATATAAGTCAGCCGGGGAGCCATGGTGTCCAGATTCAGCTTTTTCCTTGGCTGGGCTGGATGGGTAAGAATTCCACCATTGGCCACAACCAGAGTATTTCCATCCGGGTGAATGCGCATTTCATGGCTGCCTATTCCGTGAGCCGGCAACTCTCCCACACGACGCCAGTCTGCTGTGCGGTAAATGCCGATTACACCCTGCCCGGACCCATAATCATTTTCTGTTGCGTACAGCAATTCTCCATCAAGGCTGAAGGAACCATGGCCGAAGAAATGCCTTCCCTGCTCAGCCTGCAACTCTCTGAAAAGGGTTCGCCTCTCCAGACCAACAACATACATCCTGCGACCGGGCCTGCGATCATAACAAACTGCAAATCGTCCGGAAGGGTGCAGAGAGAGTCCATGGGCACGATCAGGAATAGGCAGAACAACCTGCTGAACACCCTCTCCCGAAAACACACGGATAGAGTAAGGATTGTTTTTATCACTGCGGCTACGGGCCACACTCAGCAAGGGCTGAAAAAGGGAAGACTGGCAACCGGCAAGGGGGCCGACAGCGGCAACCGCGCCGCCAGCCAGAACAGAAGCAAGAAAAGTACGACGTAACATCAAACTGCTTAATGCTATAGAGCATCAATCTCCATCATTGGAATTAAAACCAACTGGTATTCCCAGCTTCTCCGGAATCTTGCCACCAAACAGAGTTTTCAAGCGGCTGACTTTGACCGCCAGATCATTGACCGCTTCCCGGCGGGTTTTATCAGTCACAGCATCAAACAGGGATGTTTCAGCAAGGGCGGGGCTGTTCAGGGATTTAGAAACTTCCTGAAAGGCTGTATTCACTTCTTCGGCGATTAACCGACCTTCCTCATTCTTCCCTGCCAACCGGTCATCAATCCCATAACCTTTGCCGCCTGCATATAAGGTCTGCACGGAGGATAAAGACGCCCGCACATTGCTTAGTGAACTGCGACTGCGCCAGGATTCGGCCTGGTAAGGGTTGCCAGCTGCCTTCACGTTTTTACCCAGAGGAGCACGGAGTTTACGCAGGGTCACTTCCAGTGAGTTGTAGATGCTGGCCACCAGTAGAGAACTGACCGGAAAATGGTTTTCCTGGCTTTCACTTTCCAGGGCAAGGCTGTTCAGTTCTTCGGAGTAACGCTTTTCACCCGTCTGCCAACCTTTACTCAATTTTCCGGCGTTGCGCTTCATATCCGCGACAACAGTTTTCAGATACTGGCATCGGACAGGCTCATTCAGTTTGTCTGAAGCACCACTATCAAAAAGAAGATACTCAGAACCACCAAGCCCCCTCGCTACCACGCTGGAGCGGGACATAACGGGAAGTGTCCACTCTTTATCGCTGGCCAGAGCTTCTTCAACTTTCTTGCGGGTCAGGTTTTTGCGGTCAGGCCAGAACTGGAACTTCCAGGCCATACTGTCCAACGTGATCGGCCCGAAATTAACGACACTGGCTTTTTGCCAGTCCGTCATAACAGAAAACCACTGTTGTTCAGCCTTCTTTCGAAGCTGATCGCTGGGAGAATGACAGAGCTTATCCACACTGACATTTAATCTGGCGAGGCTGTCCGCCAGATTGTCATAAAGGGGTTTAACGACATTGAGCGTACTTTCCGCCAATTGCCGTTCGGGATTTCCCTCAGGCTGGCAGCCTGCAAGTAGCAGGGCGGCCAGAGGTACAAACATGTATTTCATTTCTACCTTTCTGTGTTTAGAGCGATGCCAGGAAGCTCATCAGTGCGTTACGGTCATCGGGAGCCATGGCAACCACTTTGTTCTTCGCTTCTTCAGCTTCCCCGCCATGCCAGAGCACAGCTTCCAGCAGCGTCCGGGCACGACCGTCATGGAGGAATGTGGCTTCTTCGCTGACAGTCTGAGCCAGACCGATTCCCCACAGGGGCGGTGTGCGCCATTCCCGGCCATCGGCGAGAAACTCAGGACGGTTATCCGCCAGTCCTTCACCCATGTCATGCAACAGCAAATCGGTCCATGGACGAATAACCTGTCCACCCAGCTGGGCCGGAGAACCTTTTTGGGCAGTCACATATTTAGGCGCGTGGCAGGAGGAACACTGACTGTTGAAGAACAGCTGCTTACCCTTCAGAACTTCAGGGTCATCCACACTCCGACGGGCGGGTACCGCCAGGGTTCTGGTATAGAAAGTGACCTTGTCCAGAATATCGTCCGGCACTTCTACCCTGCCGCCGTTGGGGGCTTCCCGGCAGGCTTTCTGCAGCAGGGTACAGTCATCCGGATACAGGTTGGTTGTCAGCCCCATATCTCCGGCAAAAGCGCCGGCATTTTGCTGTCGTACGTTTGGCTGCCCGGCTTTCCAGCCAAAGCGGCCCAAAACCTGTTTGCCCGCGACCACATCCCGCACCCAGTTGGGGCGACCGGAAATACCATCACCGTCCTGGTCTTCAGGGTCGGCCAGAGCCAGGATATCCCTTTCAGAAATCGTCTCCAGCAGCCCAAGGCCAATCATTGGCGGCGCTACCCGAACAGACGTTTCAAGGTTATCAGGGAAGGACCCGTAACCCGGGTCTTCCAGGGTAAATAATGGCTTGCGGAGTTCAACGGTTTCCCCACCGGCCAAGGAGACTTTTATGGTTTCGTACTCAACCGCGATACGGCCTTCCGGTTTAATGCCGGGATTGGCGAAATCCTGTAGCTGACCACCATAAACAGCATCCGGAATTCCGCCCGTAATCTTCACCTGTTCCCGTTCACTTTCGGTCATCGCCGGAAGACTCAAACGCATCAGCATGGAAACCGCGTGGGCATCACCAGGGTTCATGCCATGTCCGCGACCATCCTTGATATGGCAGTTCTGGCAGGCATTGGTGTTCATCAGAGGCCCAAGGCCATCACGGGCCGTGGTTGTCGCGGGGGAACTGACCCAGGGATTGCGGAAGAAACTGTTGCCTACCTTGAATTCCAGCTGACCGCTGAAGTCCAGATTCGAAGCAGGGAGAGAGTAGGCATTACGGCTTTTATCGAACACCGTTGTGCCGCCCCCAGAAAGAGCTTCGCCAGGCTCCGGGCCTGGCGGTGTTGTATCACTGCAGCCGGCGAGCAAAAGCCCGCCGACAAGTGCTAATGAACTACGTTTTATCATTCTTAGACACTGAATTTTTAGAATGTGTGATCTGCGGTATCCGGATTGAGGTTATTGACACCCACAGCTTTGGCAACCTGCTCAATACCACCAGTTTCCGCTACCAGCGCATTGATGGCAACCTTTACCAGTTCATTCCCTTCAGCGTTGTCGGCGGCGATCATCTGGTCGAAGGAAACACCATTGTTGGCGGAATCCACCAGTGCCTGCAGGGATTTGGTGGTGTTATCGAACAGAACCTGCACACTGTCTGCTGCGGCAGTGTCTTTTCTGGCCAGCATTTCTTTCAGGGACGGACCACTCAGCACCTCACCATTCACCCGGGCATATTCACCGGTGAAAACATTCTTCACGCCCTGGGCATTGTAGAAGTGGGAGTTATGGGTGTTGTCACTGAAGCAGTCGTGTTCATCTTCAGTGGAGTTGGCTTCCAGGGCTACTTTCATACGTTCACCGGCCAATTCACCCAGTGCCAGGCTGCCCATGCCGAACAACATACGACGCAGGGACTCTTCTTCGTTCAGCGCCACAAATTCAGCGCGGTAGTTATCGGCAACACCGGCTTTCCACTGGCCTTCCATGTATTCCAGGTCTGCGACCAGCAGATCGGCAGCCGCCAGCAGGTATTCACCACGGCGATCACAGTTACCATTGGTGCAGGCATCACCCTTTGCATAGTCAGAAGCCTTACGCTCACCGGCTCCGGGGTTGGTACCGTTCAGGTCCTGCCCCCAGAGCAGGAATTCAATAGCGTGGTAACCAGTTGCCACGTTAGCTTCGCTGCCTGCCAGTTCATTCAGGCCGGCCAGCAGTTCAGGGGTCAGACTTGTCAGGTCTAAAGTGTTATTACCCACCTGCAGAGAGGTGTTAGCAATAATATTGGCAGAGGCACCTTCATTACCCATTTCTGCGGCATAGCTGCCGGCATCAACATAATCGATCATGCCTTCATCCAGGGGCCAGGCATTCAGCTGACCTTCCCAGTCATCTACAACCGGGTTGCCAAAACGGAAAACTTCACTCTGCTGGTAAGGAACACGGGCGGCCAGCCAGGCTTCACGGGCGGTTTTGAGGGTTTCTTCAGAAGGATTATCAACCAGTACCTGCAAAGCAGTACGCAGGGCCTTTGCGGTGATCAGGGAATCTTCAAATGTGGCATGGGCAACATCGGCATAATGATTGACAACGGCAGCACTCAGGGCAACATCAACCAGTTGCGCTTCCACAGCAGGAGCTGGTTCTGTTACCGCCTGGGTATTGTTATCTTCCTGACTGCAGCCTGCGATGAAACTTGCAACAAATCCTGAGACAGCAACGGCTGCCAGCGTCTTACGAAAGTTTCCCATGACTCCCTTCCCCGATTATCTAGTTATTTAAATAGTAATATTTTCGGGAGATTATAATGAGAACGATTTTCATTACAATATTGAAGAGGGGATTTATCAGTCTTTTGTTCGCAACATAGTCGTAATTGCCGGCTCTCCACCCAGTTTTATTTCGGAGACAGTCATAAAGCCCAATCTTTTATAAAGAGAAACATTGCGGGGATTGGATGATTCCAGAAAGACTGGTGCCGATGATGTTTTATCTATTTGCTGAAGCTGCGCTTCAAACAATTTACGACCATAGCCTTTTCCCCAGGACAAAGGATCAACGCCAAGCATGGTGAAATACCAGTGAAGTTCATTAGGGCTGTCCCGCCCAATCTGGGCCTTGGCTTCAAGCAGTTCTTCAACATGGTCTTTGCAGGCTGTTTCGGTAAGACATTTTGTCAGAGCAACCATATCCTGGATTTTTCCGGGCGCAAGCCAGGTTATACAGCCTTTAAACTCATCAATAGTTGCCGCAGTTCCATCTTCAATGGCACTGCTGTAATAAACCCTTAGAAAGCGATCAAAGTGTTTAAAGTATTCAGAAAGATCGGGCCATATATACCGGAGAAACGTATCTGCGATAAACGCCCCCATAAAACACTGGTTAAACTTTTCCCTCTCACTTTCACAAACATTTTGAATAGATGGCATGCCGCACTCCAGACAGAGAACAAATGGTCGAGTAAGAAAGCCATCGTAGGATAGTCAAAGGCAGAAGTGTTCACGTGTCCCATTTATAAAAAAACGCCGCCGGAATGCGCAGCTCCAGCGGCGTTTTGCTTAAGCCCGGATGATTACTTCACTTCATAAACAGTGGTGGTACCGGACACTTCATGGCCGACAATCAGCAGAGCATTTCCAGTAGGGCTGTTTTCCGCTTTAACAAAAGTCATGCCTTCCGGAGACAGGTCACCTGCGTGGGCAGTTTTTTTCTTCGCATCTACGTTAAAGTCACGGTTATGAACGTAACGGATATACTCTGGCCTGGAAGGGTTGCTGATGTCGTACATCATGATGCCACCGGTACGCTCCAGGCCGATAAAGGCATAGGTGCGCCCGTCAACTTCACCTACGGCAACGGCTTCCGGCTCAGGGCCTTTATCGTCGCTGCGGCTGTCACCCTTGGTCTTATCGTCGTTATTATTGAAGTCCTTGCCCAGAACTTCGGCAGTGATGCGCTCAAAGTCATCACCGGAATCAAACACCAGCTGACCTTCTTCATTCCAGATTGAGAAAGAGCGGGCACCGTAGGAATAGAGCTGGCCAAACTTGCCATCTTCATTCTTACCAAGGGTGGTGGTCACTTTCAGACGGCCCAGCTTAGCCTTGTCTTTCACGTCGGCGGCATGGGGATGGCTGGCGGCAATCTTCAGCTTTCCGGCACGCTTTTCTTCAGTGAAGCCCAGGCAACCATCTTCATCGTCAAATTTCAGTCCTCCAGACGCCAGGCATTCAGACTTATCAGCAGCCTTGTACCAGTAATCACGGGCATCGCCTTCATTGGCTGTGACAATAAAGGTCTTACCATTGTTCTCGAAAGAAGTGATGGTATCCGGCTGGTACATGCCATAAACACCGGACCATGCCTGAATATTTACGCCCTTATCCTTGTTGCTGGCATCAATGGGATGCTGACCATAATCCTTGTAACCCAGAGGCACGATAGAGTCGATGCGGGCATTGGCAATATCAACAATGGCCAGGGCGTTGTTTTCCTGCAGGGAAACCCAGGCTTTGGAGGAGTCAGAGGATACTGTGATGTATTCCGGTTCCAGATCCTGGGCTACGGTGGCATTACGACCAAAGATACGGACATCGGAAGACAGCTCAGCGGCACGGCTGCCACCTTTGTTAAAGTCGGTGAAGCCAGCAGTGCGCACGTCAGAAACCCTGTTACCTTTTACGGTAAGAATACTGACGGAACCTTCAGGGTCATTCTTGTAATCTCTGGAAGGCTCACCTTCGTTAGCAACCAGAAGGTACTTACCATCGGGGGTAAAGGTCACCATATCCGGCAGGGAACCAACTCGCGCGTTATGACTGTAGGTAGCCTTGCCCTGCTCATCCAGGGTATACAGAACGACAATACCGGGAGCCTGCTTGTCAGCATTCTCAACTGCTACCGCCAGCAGGTTACCGTGAACGGATATGCTGTTGGCAGCGCCCAGCTGCAGACCGGGCAGGTCTCGCTGAATATCAATAGAACCACGCAGGGGCAGGTTGGCATCGGACAGAGGGTTGGCCAGGGGAGTGCTGGTCAGGCCGGAGGCATCGAGGCTGTCAACGGTACCAGAAGCGGCATTGACCACAAAAACGGACTGACTGGCTCCATGCCAGGCAACGATCTCAGCGGCACTTTTATGGTACTGTCCGGAAGCATAACGACCCACCGGAGTAATATTGGCCGGTTCCGCCGCTATAGAGGAAGCAGCAGAGGAGGAAACAGGTTGTTTAGAGTTGCAGGCAGTCAGCATAAGAGCTGTGCTAAGAGCTGCCAGGCCGCCAGTGATTTTCGCCGTTTTTATAAAAAGAGCCATGGGCCGTCCATATTCATTTTTGATTCTGACAGCGTACCTTTTATAAAGTTTCCATGACATCCGTATGACAGCAACAAAAACCACCCAGACTGAATCAGTGGAAGTGGTTTTTGGCTCTCTTCATTCGGGCTAATAATTAATTACAGATTCTTTTTCTCTTGGTGTGGGAAATGTGTCTGTCCCACATTTTGTCCCACCACTTACAGCACATTACCTTAAAGGACAAACAAGGGTGGAAATATATGGAACCCCCCGAAATGCGGGGGGCTTGCTGTTACATGCCATTACGGGCTATGACATCATTCTATGTTCTGGACCTGCTCTCTAATCTGCTCAATGAAAACCTTCAGGTTAACGGCACACTGAGTCACTTCAATCCCAATCGCTTTTGAGCCAAGGGTGTTGGCTTCCCGGTTCAGCTCCTGCATCAGGAAATCCAGACGGCGGCCAATTGCGCCTTTGTTGTTCAGTACCCTGGTGACTTCATTTATATGGGTTTCCAGGCGATCAAGCTCCTCATCAATATCCGCTTTCTGTGCCAGGAAGACCAGCTCCTGCTCCAGCCGTGTGCTGTCGATATCGGTTTTTATTTCTTCCAGCTTCTGGGTGATTTTATCCCGCTGGGCCTGGAGGAGTTCGGGCATATGTTCGCGAACAATGGCGGCTTCTTTGGCAATGCGGCCCAGGCGCTGAAGAATAAACTGCTTGAGTTCTTCGCCTTCCCTTTTACGAGACTCCTGAATCTGCTTCAGAGCCTCGGTAAAGGCTTCCACAACATGGAACTGTATCTGGGTCAGGTCAGTGCTTACCTGCTCCATTACACCGGGCCAGCGGAGGATTTCCAAGGGATCTGCCTTTTTGGCTTTGGAAATAGCATTGCACACGGAGTCCAGCGCCTCATCCAATTGATTAAGCAGGCTCTGGTTCAGGGATATGCAGTCATTGGCATCGGTCTGGATAACTTTCAGGGTGCATTCTACCTTCCCTCTGCTCAGGGTCTTGCGCAGTAAATCCCGCAGGCGAGTCTCAGTTTCCCGCATGTTGTCCGGAAGGCGAAAGTGGGGTTCAAGGTAGCGGTGGTTGACAGTACGGATTTCCCAGATCAGAGAACCCCAGTTGTGACTGGCTTCTACTCTGGCAAATGAGGTCATGCTTGCGGTCATGTTGTCTCTTCTGGAACATTGAGCAAATACAACCATTGTATAGGCTTATGGTGGGTCATGTGCAGGGCATTGTGGTGTGTGATTTTTAATCAACATCTGCAGGCAGCTGCTACGCTTACCGGCCTCAGGGCAGAACGAGTGAATATCCCAGGGAGAGATCATAATCATTGTTCCTTTGAGGTTGTTATGAACAGCAGTGCTCCCGGCATTAATTTCTTTTCAGAATATATTCCCAGGCGGATTTTTCTAATGCTTGTTTTTTGCCTGATTCCGGTTTTTGCCCAGGCAGGAATTAGTGAGTCGGAAAAAACAACGGCCAAAGCACTGTTTGCGTTGTTTTGCCCTGATAAAGGTATTGACTCTCTGGATACGGTTTTATCTTTGCCAGAGGCAGCTAATCACCAGAGTGTAACGGCAGGCGTGGTTACAGAACTTGTTTATCTGCTGAAAAAAGATCAATACCAAGCCCTTCAGCAATCTGTAATCACCTATGCGCTGAACCAGCCTGGAGATTTTGCTCGAAGAGTTGTGCCCCTGATAAAAAGCAGTTCAAGGTACAGCAGGAATCAAGCCCAAATGGATGTCCTGGCAGAGCAATTGAAACAACCTGCAGTTCAATTGTCGGCTATTTCAGGCATGGAAGTTGATGACGATGATTTGAGTGATACAGAGGATATGGACCAGGACTCATCAGCGGCAACTGCCTCGCATCAAACAACTGCCAGTATGGCTTCCGCCTCTATGCGTTCTGCTGTGCCTGTTGCTTTTCAATGGAAGGATGTTCTCCCTAAGGCCGAAGGGCGGTTGCCGTCTGACCTGAGTATTCAGGTGGATAGAAGTAAAGTTAAAACGAAGTTAGATGCTTCCGGAGTAGTAATCAATGAGTTGGAACAGCTTGGGCGACTGTTAAATCCTGACACAAAATTACTGAAATATCAGAGAAATGCTTTCAAGGAGTTAAATACTAAATACCTGATGGACATGTTAAGAGTGAGTACTGGCCTGGGGCTGGTGGATATTATTCCTGTTATGGAAGTGAAGGGGGATCGTATAAAACAGCTGCGTGAGCTGAACAAAATTGTAAAGAAGAAAAAACTTTTTAAGGAGGTTGGTCATCCGGATGGGGTATTAATGCTGATGGGAATACAGCAGGCTCGATTGGATCTGCAGGCTGAAGAGTCTACGAGTGGAAGTCTGGCTATGTTCCAGAGACTGTTTAAAAGAAGTAAGGGATTTGATGTTTATGGGGTGAGTAATGCCAGGAGGTGGGCTCACTTATATAGAGCTGTTCACCTGATGGGTCTTAAATACTCCAGCGATAATGATGACACTCGGGATGAACTGAATACCCAGTACGATATTGCTGAGAATATTGTTAGCGACAGGATGTTGAGATTTGCCAACAGATATCTTGATAACGGCCAGACTATTGTAGCCGAGCTTGCGAAAAGGGCTTCTCAGGAAGAAAAGAGTCTGTCGGCGGCGGAGCTGATGGCTGGTAAGCCTGAGAATATGCTGACCGCATACAGCCTGTATCAGGTACTGGAGAGTAAAGGGATTTTTGAACGCCCGGCGTTGATGGTCCTGGATGTTATTCTGGCACAGAGAACTATTGAGGATGATGACAGCGGTGATGAGAATGAAGATGGAGAAGACGACGATGATGGTATAGAAGTGGCTGAGAAGGATACCCGGGATGAATTTGGAAGAATAATAGGGGAACTCACGGACTCGGACATGATAGAAGCCATGGCATGGGCCTGTGTCTATAAGCTTGATTATATTCCTCCCCAGCTGGGAGCAGCTTATAAAGGCGCTTTGCAGGCTGCTCAGATGGATACATCCTCTTCAGCGACGGTAACTGTTTCTGCCCACCCTTTGGATCAGCCCCTCAAGGTAGATTTTCCTTCTAAAGCCTATTTAGGTTCAGAGGACCTGTTTCATTTTCAACCGGGAGGGAAAGCTTATCCAAATAAGCATATAAGGGGTAATCTATCGGAACTGGTTACTATCCTGGATTTGAAAAGCTATTCGCACCAGTATGGCTCATTGCATCACTTGAAGCAGGACGGGGCTGATCAGATCTTCAAGGGGTTGATCGGGTATTGGCTTGAGGGGTTGGGAGCACCGGCAACGTGGGAAACTTACCTGAAGGTAGTCACGAATAGTGATTATGAATTACGCAGCAAGATAAATGCTGACCTTGTCGTCTCTGCCTACCAGAAGAGTACAGGGAAAAGCATTACTCAGCGGTTCAGGACTAAGCCTCACATGGCTGCCCTTCGCAATTTGAAAGGGCTTGATATTGTCCAGAGACTGGGACGCTGGGATGCAGAAAAATTGCAGGAATTTGCCATAAAACTTCCTGGAAAGGAGAATGAATGGAAGTATGAACATACAGTAAAAGAACAATACCAATATCATCCAACGCCGCGTAAGCCTGAGAATGAGAGACGTGAAAATCTTGCCGAATGGATGCTCCGTGAGTGGCAGAAGGATCAAGGGGTTACCTGGGCTCACTTATTAACTCAACTGCGTTCCAGTACTGATGGTTTTTTACACAGACTGGCTGACGAGATAGATGCCAGACTAATAAATTATTCACAATAACAGTCATAAAGGCAGATCATGGCTGCGTCACGGCTGAACCGTTATAATCCGTATCCGTTTTTATTAAAAGGTGGAAAAAATGCGCCCAAGTGGTCGTGCCGCAGATGAGTTACGGGATATTCGGATTACCCGCCACTACACCAAACATGCAGAAGGATCCGTACTGGTTGAGTTTGGGGACACCAAAGTCATCTGTACGGCCTCTTTGGATCGCAGTGTTCCCCGCTGGTTGAAAGGCACTGGGCAGGGGTGGGTGACGGCAGAATATGGCATGTTGCCCCGGGCCACTGGCGAGCGGAATAACCGTGAAGCGTCCCGTGGCAAGCAGGGTGGTCGTACCCTGGAAATCCAGCGTTTAATTGGCCGTTCCCTGCGGGCCGCTGTTGACCTGAAGCGTATGGGTGACAACACCATTACTATCGACTGTGATGTGATTCAGGCGGATGGTGGTACCCGTACAGCTTCCATTACTGGTGCAACAGTCGCGCTGGTGGACTGCCTGCGTCATATGCAGCGTAATAAAATTATCCGTGATGATCCCCTCAAACAACTTATCGCCTCTGTTTCTGTGGGTATTTACAATGGCAACCCGGTTCTTGACCTGGATTATGCTGAGGATTCCAACGCAGAAACGGATATGAATGTCGTGATGACGGAGCAGGGCGGCTTTATCGAAGTACAGGGCACAGCTGAAGCGGCTCCTTTCGATAAAGAAGAGATGGACGCTATGCTGGATTTAGCTCGTAAAGGGGTGAACAACCTGCTGGATATTCAGCGCAAGGCTTTGGAAGCACCTTAAGGGTTTATTCTTCCCTTTCTGTCTAACCGGTTCCTTACACTTTGGTATTGAACCGGTTCTGTTACTTTGGGGCTATTCTGGGAAAAATCACTTATCCAGAATAGGCCCATTTATTTAAATTCACTCAAATGGCGACAGGTGCCAGGCTAGAACGAAAGCTCCCAGTTGTAATCAACAATGACCGGAGCATGGCGGGAGAAAACTTCTCCGGAGAAAATGCCTGAATTCAGGACGCGGTGTTTCATACTGGGAGTGGCGACCTGGTAATCAAAACGCCAGCCTTCATTCCGTTCACGGTAGTCATTACTCTCCCAGAAAGTGTATTTACCGCCTTCACGGTCAACTTCCCGGTAGGTATCAACATAATCCAGGCCGTTGATGATTTCGTCCATCCAGCGACGTTCTGCGGGTTGGAAGCCGGGAACTTCTTCATTATCCCGCCAGTTGGCCAGGTCAATCTTCTTATGGGCAACATGCCATGTGCCACAGGTAATGAACTCACGGCGCTTGCGGCGTTGCTTCCCAAGGTATTGCAGGTATTCGTCCATAAACCGGTATTTCCAGTTCAGGGAATCAGGGGTGTTGTCAGCCTGGGGAACAAGCAGGCTGCCAATGCTGATTTTATCGAAATCAGCCTGGAGGTAGAGGCCGTGATTGTCAACTTCCGGAATTCCCAGCCCGGTGATAATAGCTTTTGGGGGAATACGGGTATAGAGAGCCACGCCGCCCTTGCCGGCATCGGCGTAATCTTCAAAGAAGTAGCTGAAATAATCTTTGGGGTTGAATTGCGCGTCAATGATATCGTGCTCGCGGGCGCGAATATCCTGTAGACAGATTACATCGGCATCCTGCTCAATGGCCCAGGAAAAAAAGCCTCGTTCAGCTGCTTCCGTTATTCCTTCGCAGTTGAAACTGATAATTCTCATTCTGAGGTCCTGTACTATCTACCACTTTCGGCTCAGATTCGCGCTTTTTCACCATCCTGCTCAGCCCCAGGCAGGGGCTGTCAGAAGGTGGAGTAAAGGATTATCACGGTGTGTGTGGGTGATAATGTCCTGTAAAAGTGCACATCAATTTGCAATGTATGATACCGCTGACGTAGATGTAAGGCCATACGGTGATATTAAATAATATTTATTCGTATATTAATTCTATAGGAGCAAAATGCCTATTTATTAGGTATATGAAGATGCGTAAAGAAGTTATGAATGAAGTATCCAAAAAGAATTATTAGCTTCATTTTTGGATTGTGGGTCAGATGTGCGTTTTTCAGGATCAATCCGGATGGAAAGTTGAACATATATCCTGACAGTGAGACCCTCCTGGAGGGTTATATTCCCTGCACTACAGTTTAACCGAGACCCTTGAACGGTCTTTGTATTATTTACGACAGCTTTGAGTATAGACGCCAGGTTTTAACCATTAAGGTAGTAAAACTGACATACTGAAATTTTTCTCTCTCTCCGTTGTCTCAGTTTACTGAGTACTGTCCTGTTATAACGGGTGTCTCTCTGCAATACAGCAGATGTTTGTCTAATAAAAAATACTCTGTAGAAAAATAACTTTATCCAGGATGTCTGGACACCAACTTATGCTCTGAGAATTAGAATGGAATTAAGATGAATAGAAGTAAACTTAATCCGAATGCACCCAGTTTCACTCCTCAGTCTGTGTTGCAACAGCGCTTTCTTCAACAAAATCGGGCGATGTTAGAGCAAAGAACTGTCACGCTTAATCCTGGTGCACAACCCAGAATTCCTGGCGTTCCTGGCGTTCCTGGCGTTCCTGGCGTTCCTGGCGTTCCTGGCGTTCCTGGCGTTCCTGGCGTTCCTGGCGTTCTTGTCATTTCTGGCATTCCCGTCATTTATAGTATTCCCGTGATTCCGGTTATTCCCGCGTCATTGACTCCCCGTGCACAGTCCTCTTCCACCTCTGCGCAGGCTTATTGCCAGAATACCCCTCAGCAAGAAGAGATAACCAAAGCCTTTGGTTTACTGAAAAGCTCTCCGCCTCAACCAAAGACCGCAGAACGGATATTTCGCAGATTTGTACACCATGAGCAATGTGGGAATATCGCGACAGTTGGTCTTGCTCGTTCACTGCTTAAGCAAGGGGGGAATCAACATCACAGAGAAGCTGAAAAATTATTGACAGACCTTAAGGGCAAAAGTGCGACTCGAAAGGTTGGCGATGGAGTCCTTTCCTGTATTAAGGATCTTGATATAACCCTTGTAAGGGTCTTGGAAGCATCAGGACAATGGCCAGCAGCGCAAGAATTGCTGCAGGCCCTGGCCCAGAGCCATAACCCGGCCCTGGGCCCTGATGACTGGATCATACCCTGTGGTAACAACACCATAGATATCACCCGGGTTCGGTTACTTCAGGAGAGGGGGTATTACAATTTGTCCGGTCAGCTGGTGCAGGCCATGGCCCGGAGCTATAACCCGGCCCTGGGCCGTGATGACTGGATAACGCCCTGTTGCAACCACACCATAGATCTGTCCCGGGTTCGGTTACAGGAGGAGATAGAGAATTACGCGTTGGCAGGTCAGCTGCTGCAGGCTATGGCTCAGAGCCATAACCCGGCCCTGTGTCGTGATGACTGGACCACGCTCTGTCGCAACCACGCCATAGATGTGGCCCGGATTCGGTTGCAGGAGGAGAGAGGGAATTACCAGTTGGCCGGTCAGCTGGTGCAGGCCATGGCCCGGAGCCATAAACCGGCCCTGGACCGTGATGACTGGAGCACACCCTGTGGCAATCACACCATAGATCTGGTCAGGGTTCGGTTGCAGGAAGAGATAGAGAATTACGCGTTGGCCGGTCAGCTGGTGCAGGCCATGGCCCAGGGCCATAACCCGGCCCTGGGTCGTGATGACTGGACCACGCTCTGTCACAACTACACCACAGACCTGGCCCGGGTTCGGTTGCTTCAGAAGAAAGGGAATTATGAGTTGGCCGGTCAGCTGGTGCAGGCTATGGCCCGGAGCCATAACCCAGCCCTGGGCCGAGATGACTGGATCACACCCTGTGACAACCACACTATAGACTTGGCCCGGGCTCGGCTGCTTCAGGAGAAAGGGAATGACGAGTTGGCCGGTCAGCTGCTGCAGGCCATGGCCCGGAGCCATAACCCGGCCCTGGGCCGTGATGACTGGACCACACCCTGTGGCAACCGCACCACAGACCTGGCCCGGGTTCGGTTGCTTCAGGAGAAAGGGAATGACGAGTCGGCCGGTCAGCTGCTGCAGGCCATGGCCCGGTGCCATAACCCGGCTCTGGGCCGTGATGACTGGATCACACCCTGTGGCAACCGCACCATAGACCTGGCCCGGGCTCGGCTGCTTCAGGAGAGAGGGCATTACGATTCGTCCGGTCAGCTGCTGCAGGCCATGGCCCAGAGTTATAAACCGTTCCTGGACCGTGATGACTGGACCACGCTCTGTGGTAACAGCACTACAGACCTGGCCCGGGTTCGTTTGCTTCAGGGTAGAGGGAAGTACGATTCGGCCGGTCAGCTGCTGCAGGCCATGGCCCGGAGCCATAACCCGGCCCTGGGCCGAGATGACTGGGCCACACCCTGTGACAACCACACCATAGATATCACCCGGATTCGGTTGCTTCAGGAAAAAGGGGATTACACCTTGTCTGACAGGTTAATCGGTGCTTGCATCGAAAACTACCCCATGAGATCTGAATACCTTGAGATCTATCTCATCTGTTTGGGGGAACGGAGACAATGGGATACATTTGACGGAAAAATTGATGACATCAAAAGCCACGATAAAGATGATCTGGTTCACAGCAAGAGTATCCAGATCGCCATTTCCATCCGATATTTTCAGGAAGCTCTGTGTTGCTATGAAGAGAGTAAGGAAACAAAGGGACAGGAATGCTGTATAAAAGCATCGGCCATAGCAAAATCCATATGTGAAAGATATCCGACCTGCGCTCCAGCCTTAAGCCAGTGGGCACACTGTTTAAGATTGCTTGGAAAAGAAGAAGGCGTATGGACAGAGCTTTTTCGGCGAGCAAATGCTATTGATCCAGAGAGAATGAAACGAGAAAAAAGGGACCGCTGGAGAGCACAGGAACAAAGAGTCCTGGAAAATTTACGTCATGTCAGCAAAGAGTGAGTGGTCTGCCATCTCTGTTGATGTTACAGGTTTAAAAGCCCGGCCACTATGAGTTCAGGCAGGAGTACTGGCGGCTAGGTTTTGCCCTCCGAAAACCTCAGATCAGAATGGGAGCAAGAGCTGCTCTTCACCACAATCCAGGGTGTTTTTCTCAATTACTGGTAGAATACTGGGGCTTGTCGGCATTAATCCGGAATATCCTATGCAAAATTACCAACGTGAATTTATCCGCTTTGCAATTGAACACAAGGTTTTACGATTCGGAGAGTTCACGCTTAAATCAGGCCGTATTTCTCCCTACTTTTTTAATGCCGGCCTGTTTAACAGTGGTAAGGCCCTGGCGGAGCTGGGGCGCTTTTTTGCCCAGGCCCTGGCTGAGTCCGGGGTTGAATATGATGTACTGTTTGGCCCGGCTTACAAAGGTATTCCCCTGGCATCTTCCGCTGTTGTGGCCCTGGCCGACCATCACGGTCGGGATGTGCCCTGGTGCTTTAACCGCAAGGAAGCCAAGGAGCACGGCGAAGGAGGCAATCTTGTCGGCGCGGCTTTGGAAGGCAGAATTGCGGTCATTGATGATGTTATCACCGCCGGAACCGCGATCCGTGAGTCTATGGAGCTGATCAGCAAGTGCGGGGCAAAGCCCGCCTGCGTTCTGATTGCCCTGGATCGTCAGGAGAAGGGCAAGGGTGAACTTTCAGCGATTCAGGAGGTTGAGAGGGATTATAATATTCCTGTAATCAGTATCGTCAGCCTTGCCCAGGTTATGGAGTTCATAAAGGAAGATGATACCCTAGCCCAGTATGCCGAGGCAGTTGAAGACTATCGTCAGCGTTATGGAATCCAGTAAAAGTAACAAGTATTTTCAGCCTTCCCGTCTGGCCGCCCTGTTCTGTACAGGGTTGCTGGCGTCTGGCTGCTGGGGTGCTGAATATTCCGGCCAGCGTTACTACCGTTATACCGACAGCAAAGGGGATATTGTTATCGCAACCCAGATTCCCAGGTCGGCCACGTCCCGTGGTTATGAGGTTGTCACCGACTCGGGCCAGATTCTGGAGGTTATAGAGCCTGAACTCAGCGAAGATGTCCGGCAGGCCCGCTCTTTCCAGCAGGAGCTGAACCGCCAGAAGCAAATCCAGAATGAAAAGCAGGCTGCAGAAGACGCTGAACTGCTGCGCCTTTACAGTAGCGTTGAGGATGTGAAACGCACACAGGAAAGGGTGTTGGAAGAGATAGATGCCCGCATTGCCGTGATCAACAGCAGCATCCAGCGTTTACAGATTCAATATGAGAAAAAGCAGAGCAAGGCTGCGGACTTTGAACGGGCCGGGCGTGCTGTGCCGGTGAGCCTGTTACAGGAACTGAATAACCTCGATACCAGCCGGGAAAGTTTCCAGCAGCAGATTGCGGACTTTATTCAGGAAAAGGATCAGGTCAGGGCCAGATATGGTGTTCAGGCTGAACGGGTCCGTCACCTGATTGAAGGTGACCGGGTTGTCGAGAAGAACAAAGCTCTCCGCCTGAACAGAACCCAGCTTGTCGGCAAATGGAGGCCCGTTGAAAGTATCGGTGACCTGTTGAGCTGGGAAGCGGACGCTGACGGAAATTTCATTCTCCGCAGTGGCAGCCAGACAAAGGGGCATGAGAAGTTGATTGGCAGCTGGTCCCTGAGCCGAACCAATGAAATTGTCGTGCTTTATACCCGTAAAGAAGTTACCAGGTTTGGAAGGACATCCCGTGAATCACTGGCTATTGAACACCGTTACCAGATTCTGGATATGAAGGCGGGTGATCTTTATATCTACTGGGATGGCAGCGTTGTTCGATTCCGTAAGTAGTTGATACTGACACGCTGCCAGTATCAACTGTGCTGGGCGTGCGCAGACTTACCTGAACACAACCTGGCTCAGGCAGCGCCACTGGTCATTCCAGTTCTCAGACGGGCGCAGGCGAAAACGACTGCGTACAAACTGGCTGATCCGGCCTTCAGCGGTGGCAAGAATCATATTGGCCGTTGCTGTCTGGGTCAGAGTCGTTCGTAACCCCTCCTTGATTTCCGCATCCCGCAGTACCTGACGCAGCTGGGTTTCCAGCCGTTCAAATAATTGTACGACACGGGAACGCAAACGGTCGGTTTCTCCGTTGAGGGCGTCGCCGGTGAGAATACGGGTCAGGCCGGGATTCTTCTCACAGAACAGCAGCAGCAGGGTCAGAATCCGGTGGCAGGTGGTCAGCGCATCCGTGTCTTCGTTCACAATCCGGGTGACCCGGGTGAACAGGGAGTCCTCGATAAAGGCAATAAGACCCTCAAACATTTTGGCTTTGCTGGGGAAGTGCCGGTAAAGAGCAGCTTCCGATACGCCAACCTCCTGGGCTAGACGAGCGGTGGTAATGCGTTCGCCGGGGTTTGTCTCAAGCATATGGGCCAGGGTCTGAAGAATCTGGTCCTTACGTGAGGTCTTTTCTTTGCGGGAGGCTGGCTCCTTACGCAATTCTTGTTGCTGTGCCTTATCCATTCAATACTAAGTGTTTCGGGTTGTTGATGCGGATGAAGAGTGAATCAGGGTGCCTACGCCTTGCTCTGTGAAGCTTTCCAGCAGAACCGCATGAGTGACCCGACCATCAATAATATGGGTACTTTGAACGCCGGAACGTACAGCATCAAGAGCACACTGGATTTTTGGAAGCATACCACCGTGAATAGTTCCGTTGTTGATTAATTCTATGACATCTTCCGGAGTCAGTCCGGTCAGGGTGTTACCATCGCCGTCCAGCACGCCCCGGGTGTTGGTCAGTAGAATCAGCTTCTCGGCCTGGAGTACTTCGGCCAGTTTCCCGGCTACCAGGTCAGCGTTGATGTTATAGGATTCTCCCTGCTCATCGACCCCAATTGGGGCAATAACCGGGATAAAATCTGAATTCTCCAACATTTTGATAATGTCGGTGTTGATAGCTTTGACTTCGCCCACATGACCGATGTCGATAATCTCACGTCCACCAACCTTGCCTTGATTAGCATGGCGCTGGAGCTTTCTGGCCCAGATAAAGTCGCCGTCCTTGCCGGTAATCCCAAGGGCCCGGCCGCCATTGCGGTTGATAAGGTTGACGATCTCCTTGTTGACCAGCCCGCCGAGAACCATCTGGACAACATCCATGGTTTCACTGTCGGTTACCCGCATACCATCGACAAAACGGGTTTTGATATTAAGTCTTTCCAGCAGCTGGCCAATCTGCGGGCCACCGCCGTGTACGACAACGGGGTTAATACCAACAGCTTTCAGCAGCACGATATCCCGGGCAAAGCTGTTCTGGAGTTCTTCGCTCTCCATGGCGTTGCCGCCGTATTTTATAACAAAAGTTTTGCCCGCGAAGCGTTGCAGGTAAGGCAGGGCTTCGGTCAGTACGTTGGCAATCTGAGAGCTCTGGCTGTCGTTATTGTTGCTGACGTTCTCGGTCATGACTTTTTGTTTCCTGTTACTTCTCAAGACCTGCCGGCCCTGCCGGCAGCTTTGCCACATACGGGGCCACACGGGCATAGTGTTTAGAATGGCAATTCCAGATCTGGTTCCACTCGGGCCAGATGTTCCCGGAAAATACCCTGAATTTTTTCCAGTCCGGCCTGGTCGTCGGCTTCAAAACGACAGGTCAGTACCGGCCCGGTATTGGATGCCCGTACCAGTCCCCAGCCCCAGGGGTAATCAACACGGAGGCCATCAATGGTATTGATATTGCCGGCCTGGAAATCGGCCTTTATCAGGCGCTCAACAATGCTGAACTTGCTGTTGTCGTCAGCATTTATGGTTATTTCCGGCGTGGTAACAGCATCGGGGAAGGCCCGGAACACCATATCGACATCTCTGGCTTCGCTGGTCAGCACTTCCGCGAGACGTGCAGCGCTGTACAGTCCGTCATCAAAGCCGTACCAGCGCTCCTTAAAGAAAATATGACCGCTCATTTCGCCAGCCAGAAGCGCGCCGGTTTCTTCCATCTTGCGCTTCATCAGGGAGTGACCGGATTTCCACATAACGGGACGTCCGCCATAGCCGCTGACCAGGGCTGTTAAACGACGAGTGCATTTCACATCAAAAATAATATCCGTTCCCGGATTTCTGGAGACGACATCTTTCGCCAGGAGCATAAGCAGACGATCCGGGTAAATGATCGCGCCTTTGTTGGTGACCAGGCCTACCCGGTCACCATCGCCATCAAAGGCCAGCCCCAGGTCGGCCTGGGTTTCTTTGACCTTGTTGATCAGATCCTGGAGATTTTCCGGCTGACCAGGGTCCGGATGGTGGTTGGGGAATGAGCCATCAACCTCGCAATACAGGGGAATAACATCACAGCCCAGTTGTTCAAACAGCTGGGGAGCGATTTTACCGGTTACGCCATTGCCACAATCAAGAACAACTTTTAACGGACGGGCAAGGATGACATCGTCCAGAATACGTTTCTGGTAACGGGAGAGTATTTCAACAGATGACAGTTGTCCTTTACCTTTGGCTGCAAAGTCCTGCCTGAGTATGCGCTGGTAAAGCCCCTGAATCTGTTCGCTGGACAGTGTTTCCCCAGCCAGAACAATCTTAAAGCCGTTGTAGTTGGCTGGATTATGACTGCCGGTGATCATAACGCCGGAGCTGGCTTCCAGCTCATGGGTAGCAAAGTACAGAACAGGCGTAGGCACAGTGCCAATGGTTACGACATTACAGCCTGTCGCAGCAAGGGCTTCGATAAGCTGTTCTTTAACAGCCGGGCTGGAAAGCCGTCCGTCATTGCCAACAATAATGGTGCTTTCACCACGGCTCAGGGCTTCTGAGCCAATAGCCAGGCCAATCTGCTTCACCGTGTATGGCGTCAGGGTTTCACCGGCTATACCGCGAATATCGTAGGCACGGAAAATATTGGCTGAAATATCAGGCTGTGCTTCACCAGGTTCTTCAGGCTGCTTAACGTCTTCAGAAGCGCCGGGAAGATCAAACTCTTCAAGCTCATCAAAAACTGTGTCGTCCAGCTCCTGCAGGAAAGGGTCTGCATCGGGATCATGATCTGCGGAAAGAATGAACTCATCCTCTGGTTCAGGATATTCTTTTGTATTATTTTCCTGGATCTGTGGTTCTTCTGACGCAGATTCGTCAATCACCAGTTCCGCTGTTTCAACGGGTGGCTGGGGCTGGGCTGGTTGTTGTGAAACGCCGGCTTCACCTTTCAGGGAAGACTTGCGGGCAAAGAGCGTAATGGCCTTAACAGCAAGATCCTGGAAACCGGGATTCTGGAAGCCGCCGGGCTGGGGCTGGCGGCCTGAGGCTATATCCTGAAGCAGCCCGGACATAAGATTAATATCAGGGCCGGTTTGAGAACTGAATTTTTTGGAAGCAATCTTCAGTAATATCAGCACCGCTGCCAGACAAATAGCCAGAACCGTAGCCAAAGGCCACCAGGGAGCAACTTTCTGGGCAAGCAGTGTCCGGGACGGGTTGAATATAAGCTTCCAGGAAAGTGCCGGCAGGGTGGTTTCCCAGCTTGATGATGAGGTGGCGGAAGGAACTCCAGCAACGAAAACCGGCTCTGGACTGTTCGGATTCTGAAAAATATGCAGGGAGCCATTATTACCGGCGACAGGTGTCAGGCGTTCTTTCAAACTGTTCATGGGAGTGCTGACAAGTACTACGCCAATAAGCCTGCCATCAACTTTAACCGGACTGGATGTAAGCACCTGCCACTGTTCGCTTTGGCGGGCTGCTTCAGGTGTGGTGGGTGTTCCTTTCAGCGCACGTCGAACCAGGTCGATAGAGGCAAACCCGGTTTTTGCCGGGTCTTCATTTTCAATATCTGTGGTAAATAAACGCAGTTTCTGGTTTTTTCCTAATGCCGGCGTCAGCACTTGTTCAAGTGCTGCCAGCTTCTTTTTTCGGGTTAAAACGCTATCCGAAAAGGCCGCAATAACCTGGGGGTGTTGCGCGAGGGAGGCTGCTTTCTTCTGCTGCCAGTCCAGGGCTGTTTGCAGCTGGATACTTGCCTGCTGCCCAATAAGAGCGGCCTGTTGGGTAACAGCCTGTTGGTTAGGGCTGTAGATAGTCAGGTAAAACAGCCCGGCAAACAGCAGAGCCAGCAGGACCGCAACGGTGCCCGTGGCCGGGAGCATCTCATGAAAAGAGGGCTTACCCTGTTCCGACAGGTTGGTATTATCGGTTGCCTTGTTCCCGGATTTCCAGGCCAGTGCCATACCCGCTCCATTGATTTTGCTGTTGTTCTTGCCTTGATACTTATGCCCCATATCCTCCAAAAATATGGGGCTGGCTGTCTTGCTTATTGTCGTACGTTAATGGCGACCGGACGAACCAAAGCCCCCTGCGCCCCGGTCGGTTTCGTTAAAGTCTTCCACAATATCCATCTGTGCCTGCACAACCGGCACAATAACCATCTGCGCGATACGCTCACCGGGTTCTATGGTAAAACTGGTGCTGCTCCGGTTCCAGCAGGATACCATGAGCTGGCCCTGGTAGTCCGAGTCAATCAGTCCAACCAGGTTGCCGAGAACTACACCGTGCTTGTGCCCAAGGCCGGAACGGGGCAGCAGCATGGCGGCGTAGCCGGGGTCTTCGAGGTGAATAGCCAGCCCTGTGGGCAGGAGTCTGGTTTCGCCGGACTCCAGAGTTACCGCTTCATTCAGCATGGCTCTCAGGTCCAGGCCGGCAGAACCTTCGGTCGCATACGCAGGCATCGGGAAGTCCGTTCCCAGACGGTTATCAAGAATGCGGGTTTTAAGATGCATGGTCTGCGTTTTCATCCATTGTGGGTTCTGTCGTAATGGTTTCATCAGAAGCTTCCTGCTGCTCTTTTTTTAACTGCTGCTTTTCTAAAGAATACCGCGCAATCATTTCAATCAGCTGTCTGGCCAGAAGTCTCTTGGAGCTTTTATTCATCGACTCTTCAAACCCTTCGCCAATCAGGGTGACTGCGTTCGCATCGCTGTTAAAGCCGATGGAACTGTCGCTGACATCATTGGCAACAACAAGGTCCATCTTTTTTCTACGACGTTTGTCGGTTGCGTAATCAATAACATTATCGGTTTCTGCGGCAAAACCAACTATATAAGGAGTATTTTCCCGGGATGCGACAGAGGCCACGATATCCGGGTTGCGTACCAGACTGATGGTCAGGGATTGTTCCGGGCTGTCCGGGTCTTTCTTGATTTTGGTTTCCGCGCAGACTTCCGGGCGATAGTCGGCAACAGCGGCGCAGCCAATAAATATGTCACTCTCAGCGGAGTATTCCATGGCAGCGGTGTACATCTCCCGGGCATCGGTCACGTCTATACGTTGAACCCGATCCGGCGTGGGCAGGTTAACCGGCCCTGTGATCAGGATAACGCTGGCACCAGCTTCTGCGGCAGCGCTGGCGAGGGAGAAGCCCATTTTTCCGGAGCTGTGGTTGGAAATGTAACGTACCGGATCAATGGCTTCCCGGGTCGGGCCGGCTGTGACAACGACCTTCTGTCCGGCCATGGCTCCGGATTCAAAATGTTCCGCAAGCATTTGCAGGATAACGTCCGAATCCAGCATACGGCCGGGGCCCACATCCCCACAGGCCTGGTAGCCCTCGTCAGGTCCGAACAGGGTGATGCCCCGGCTTTGCAGGGTTTCACAGTTTTTCTGGGTCGCGGTGTCCAGCCACATACCCTGGTTCATGGCGGGAGCCAGAAATACGGGAGACTGTGTAACCAGGCACAGGGTGGATAACAGGTCGTTGCCCATACCTGTAGCCATACGGGCGATAAAGTCGGCGCTGGCGGGAGCGATAAGAACGGCATCGGCCCATTTGGCCAGCTCGATATGGCCCATGCCGGCTTCGGCTTTCGGGTCAAGCATACTGGTGTGAACAGGGTTTCCGGACAGCGCCTGCAGGGTGAGCGGAGTAATAAACTCACAGGCGGCCGGAGTCATAACTACATGGACGTCAGCGCCTGCCTTACCCAGGGAGCGAACCATCTCTGCAGACTTGTACGCTGCGATGCCCCCGGTAATGCCAACCAGAATACGTTTGTTGTTCAGTCTGTGCATACGGATGAAGACTTCATTATTTTCCGATGAATGGCAGCATTATATCCGCCTTAGCGGGCTCCATGCGAATAGGCATATCAATAGTTGGTACAGAGTCTATGGAAATGGTCTAGGCTGGGGCGCTCCGAAGGAAAATACATAAAAAGGCTGTGGTACACATGGCTATTACAGACTGGCCCGTGGACGAACGTCCCAGAGAGAAGCTTCTGCAAAAAGGTCCGAGTGCCTTGAGTGACTCAGAGTTACTGGCAATTTTTTTACGAACAGGGTTGCCTGGATGCTCTGCCGTTGATCTTGCCAGGGAGCTGCTGGGCAGTTTTGGCGGATTAAGAAAGCTGCTTCAGGCGGATCGCAGGGGCTTCTGTAATAAAAAAGGACTCGGACCTGCAAAGTTTGTTCAGTTACAGGCTGTTCTGGAAATGTCCCGACGTCATCAGTCAGAATCGCTGTTCAGGGATAACCCCCTGACATCTCCGGAGAAAACCCGGGCATATTTGCAGTTACACCTCAGGGACAAAAGAAGTGAATGTTTCTGTTGCCTGTTTCTCGATAACCGTCATCGCCCCCTGGCTTTTGAAGAGTTATTTCAGGGCACTATAGACGGTGCTGCGGTTTATCCCCGGGAGGTGGTGAAACGGGCGTTGGCTCACAATGCAGCGGCGGTGATTCTGGCCCACAATCACCCCTCCGGTATTGCCGAGCCATCCGATGCGGATGTACGTTTAACGCGACGTCTTTGCGATGGTCTGGAGCTGGTGGATGTGCGGGTTCTCGATCATATGGTAGTGGGAGACGGCGTGACCGTCTCCATGGCCGAAAGGGGCTTGATGTAAGTGCATTCTTTGCAGGTTTAGAGGTTCTGACAGGTTCCATCTGAACCATCATGCCCTTTAAACCAGCATACGCTGCCGTTGCTTTTATGGACGATACGTCCGTCCCCTGCCTGGGCGGAACCAGCAACCGGAGTGCTGGTTATCTCGTAAGTCTGTGCGTTAAGGGCGTAGCCAATGTTGTATTTGGCTGTCCCTGTGGCTGGAGATGTCGTACGTCCGGCAGTTGGGAATCCCGCGTAGGTATACCCCCGGGAATACCATTGCTCCAGCTGGAGAGAATATTCAGCCATAAGTGCCTCTGCTTCAGCCCGGTTGGTATTTCTAACATGTTGCTGATAGGAGGGGTAAGCAACCGCTGCCAGAATGCCAATAATGGCAACAACAATCATAAGTTCTATTAAAGAAAATCCTTTCATTGTTCTGACCTTTTATCGTAATTGCCGCCAGTTTTGACGCCCCTGGTTATCTGGAGAGCCACTTTCTATAACTGTTCCCAGAACACCACTGGAATCATTGGTTGTACTGGTGATTGAGCCATCTGCTCCCGGGTTTCCTCGGGTGATTGGAGTGATACCAGAATCGTTTTTTACGCCACTGGGAATGACATTGTTATAGATATCATCGCTGGTGAGGGTTCTGTCGTTGTTGGCATCAAAGGGAGGCGTAAACAGTCGTCCGCCATTGGTACGGTTCAGGGCCATAATCCAGCTTGAGCCACCGGCAGCACAGACGTCACCGGAAGGTATCAGTGTGGTGAACACCACCCGGTCTGAGTCAAGGTGCATATCAAAAGTAACCCTCTCACCATAGTTTGTTGTGCTGTTGCCAGGTGTGATTGTACCGTCCGCATTGATCGTGCCATTGCGGTTTACAAGGTTAAGAACCCATCCCTGATGGGGGGCGACAGAGGTTGTGCCGCTGGTGCAGTTTTCCCAGCAGATTTCGTTATTAGAGAGAATACGCAGTGCTTTTCGGTTGCCTGCTGCTGATATCTCATCTTCTATATGTTGCTGTAGAAGATTGTTACGTGAGACTGTTTTCGCATAAGTTCTTGATACTGTCGCTGTTGCGTCTCTGGCACCAGAAAAACTGATACCGTACACAGACTGTGTTGGCCAGCCTGTTGTTGTATTGTCTCCGACTTCAATGTATTTACCTGTTGCAAAATAGATAATCAGATCCTGGGGTTTCTCTGCATTAGGATGAGCCGCCACTAAGGGTTTTGTGGTTATTGGTTGGGCATAATCAGGGCTGGTGGCTGTAAACAGGGGAACCTTGGCTGTATTTGTACCGGTATTCAGAGTTGCTATATCCCAGTTTTCGGGATTGTCTGAGTTAATATCAAACATAAAGAGGTTGCCGAACAGGTCACCGGCAACGACATAGTCATAAATATTGTCACCGTCAAAGTCGATGGCTGTTGGAGACGAAAGGCCATTTTTCCTGTTCTTCTGACTTGCGGGCAGGGAAGAAAATGCGTTATTAGGGTCCTGGCCTGAGCCTTTACCGGTATCAATTTTTTTGATTAGCTCACCCGTCTCAATATTAACGATAAACAGAAACCCGTTACCTTCAGCATTCGCACTGTTATAACCATTGCCAAATATGGCGGCCCACTGGCCGTTATGCAGGCGGGCAATGGTGGGTTTACCGAAGGTTAAGCCAAGGTCAGGGTCTTCAAATTCCCAAAGAGCAATTGTTGATGCATTGGCTTCCGAGAAAGTGGATGGATCTGTGATGTTCAGGGCGAAGACTGCTCTCCCTCCACCACCCATTCCGGACACAAGTACTGTGCGCCAGCCCTGGTTATCGGGGTTCGTATCTGTCGAGAAATACACATCATCAAAAACAGGGGAGTTATCAACATAAGGCCTGTGGCTGTAGCTCTGGCTTACCAGATCTTTCAGGCTTGGGAAGGTTGCAGCGGGAACATAGGCAATCAGTTCCTGGCCATTACTGGTTTGGGTTGCAGAGCCAATACGGGCATCAAAACCATGAAGCATACCGTCGTTAGCACCTGCATAAACAACAGGCGCTCTGTTTCTATAGGTATTGGCAAAGGCGAGATAGCTCTTACCTGCGGTGTTTTCCGAGTGGGTTTTGCCCGGATATTGCTTATCTTTCCAGGCGCTTAGATATAAATCAGATGGGCGGCCAACATAGGCAGGATCTGAATTGATAATGTCCCCCAGGGGGGTGATTCGTTCCCTGAAGTCGGAAGGTGATTCCCTGGAGGTGTCTCCGCGCAGGTAGGCGATTAAGTCATCTCCAAAGCTTTGGGGGTTGGTGATTTCGTGAGTCAGCTCAACGGCCTGGGATGCAAGAATGCCATTAACACCCGGGTTGTCCATATCATCAGGGAATTGGAAGGGTACACCCTTGCCCGGAGTATTTCCGCTGGCTTCCCTCCAGGTCAGAATTTTCCTGGGGCTGGTGCGGTTCTTCAAAATATTGGCGGCAGACCATACATGGTCAAATCCAGTGGCGGTTATTTTTTTTGCTGCCAGGTCACCGTTCCATGTACCAGAGTTATAGGTCGCCTGGTAGACGGCGGAGCTGCCGTTATCTGTACTGCCAACATTCAGGGCAACGGAGCTGGATGAACCACTCGCCTCTATTGCATTGTTAATGGCGGCTTCTATCTGGGCGGTCAGGTTGCCGGCATTGGTCACAGGGAAATAGGATTTTATATTGCCGTTAGCGTCCTGGTATTCCGTTGGATCGGGAATATCATCATTGTCATCGTCACTAAAACCGCCCCATTTCGCCGCGAGTTTTAAAGGCTCATCAAGTACTGTGGCGGCAGGGGCTGATGTGTTGGGAGTGAATGTACGGGTATTAACAGTAGGTAAATGGTTTGCGGTTGCATCAGAAGGTGGACCCAGTACTCCTTGAGCGTTGAAATATCTACCAGGAAGGGTGTCAGCAAAATAAGGGTGATGATTGCTGTTTCCGTGAATGTTGCCTTTATTACTTATATCCAGATATACACCATCCTGCTCAGTCCCGGATATAGCATAACCCATATGCATATCTATACCTGCACCTTGATAAAGCTGGGTAATGGTGACGGATACTTGTCCGTTAGATACTGAATACTCGTATCGAACGATAGCGTCCAGCTCATTATCATTCCCCTGTTCAACATCCCCGAAATTAATGAGGAATTTACCCGATGTGGCGTTTATTTCTTCGGCGTAATAGTCGGTTATGGACAGGGAGGGTTGGTGGGCACCTTCATTAGAGTTTATCTGGCTCCCGTATTTTACGGATTTCCCCAGGGGAACCAGGGTGACTATTGACTGGTTAGAGCCAGACCCTACGGGAATTTCAATTTTCGGAAGTGATGATGCCAGAGAGACGGCGTAGGTTGTGAGCTTCTGGTCACCATCTGCAGGGTTCAGATCTGTTTTTTGCCCAAAATAGGCAACAGCGGCGCTGTAATAGGAGCCTTGCTTTGTGGGTTCTTCCGGTGTGCCGCGAATATTGGCAAAACTGCTGATGTTTTTGGCGCTGGGTATACCCTCTTTGTTGGGGACTCGCGTACCGTCATCAGCAAATATAATACTTTCGCCGATAAAGTGCTTTTTCAGGCCTTCGCCAGATTCTGTTGCCCAGATGGTGTCAGCTAAAGCGCCTACATCCAGTGTTGTAATATCTCCTGTGAAACTGGCAAAGCGACTTCCGGGAAGCTGGTCGCTGTCGTAGTTAGGGTTGGCATCGGAAATCACCAACTGGAAAGGTTTGGCGCACTGTGGGAAACCGCCGTTATTTCTATAGGGGTTTTCCCAGGCAGGTTTAGGAAGCCCTAGTATATTATCTGCAATATTGCTGTCATCGTTGTATGAGAATACGGATGTAGGGTTTGATTTCCCTGCAAAATAACGAGTAGTTTCATACATCATTTCCGCCAGTGGGTTGCCCCACATCGGGCATTCACCATTATTCATGATTCGGTTAAGAATCAGTCCGCAGCCCTTCCACCTATTACCCCTGCTCCAGCCCCTGGGGAAACTGTCATCCAACATCCTTAATTTATTAAGTGAGCTGATAATTCCGTTTGTTGCGGTGAATTTTCCAAGGCTATCAATCTCTGAGGATAGGGAAGAAATATTTTTGCGGAGCACACCTCCCTGCATATTGTTCTCATAAGAGCCGGTCATTAGTCCGAAGTAAATGCTGTTGTTTTCACCATATTTTTGCAGGATACCTGTGGGTTTATAAGATGTACCATTTTCATCAGTGTAGGGTTTGCAGTTTGCTTCCCGCGTCAATCCTGTGCCTTGTTTACAAACCTCAACCCTTACAACTGTATCTATGATGCCACTGCTGAAGTTTGCGCAAGGTTTGTTTTCCTCTATGGATATATTCCCATTGTTTTCTTCTATTTTTGTGCATTCAGAGCCTGATACGCTGCCATTTTTTGAAACCCATCCACTCACAGGGATTTCGCTATTCTGCATTATGCGTAATTTAGGAGCGCTTTGGTTATTTAAGGTGACGCTGGCAAATAAATGCCGTGTCCCCGGGTTAGGTTCTGAATAAGGGGTGTAATCGGCTATGACAAAATCAGTATCTCTTACAGGGTCATATTCCTTGCCCCAGCTGTGAGCATCCTGTGTGATAAACGCACGTTCGAGAATGGTTTTGTTATTGTTATCAGTGGAGCGTTTTCCTCCATAAAGAACCTTTCTGATAGCATCCAGGCGAGATGTTGTTAGATAGTTAAGGAAGTCTCCACTCCAGAGGTTGCCGGAACAGGTCTTATCGGCGGTGTCCGTGGTGGGTGTGAAGTATCCACCTGAGGCTGTTTGATACTGATAGCACTTATGGGAGTCAAAATACCCGAAGTAATCAATAGATGGCTTATACCCAATATCAATCGTTCCATCCCCATTCAGGTCGGATGCGTCGTTATAGGCTTCCTGATACAGCTTGCTGTCCCGTGCCATGGTCAGCATCATCAGAGGCGGTGTTGTCTGGGAGACGGTAAGCGGAACCTGGCTGATATTGAGATCCGTAGCCGCAGAAATCTGCTGGCATACTGAAAGAACCAATAGCCCTGCTGTCAGTATGCGTCGTGTATTGAATATGTTCATGTGATTCTTGTTTCTTATTAGAGAATGCTTTACCACGAACCTTACAGCGTTCGCATCATGTTATAGGTTGACTGTAAAACCACGCTGCTTCTGCCTGGTCCACCCCGGCCCCAGCCAGTAATCAGGAAAACATGGGTTTGCACCGGTGAACCATTGCCTGAACCTTTGGCTGTACGGGGAGAGTGCGAAAAAAGATATTCAATGGTGTAGCGGCTGTTGTTATTAAGCGGAGCTGGTGCTGTGGTTGTTTTATTGTCGTCAGCCGCTCCCCATTTATTATAACTTGCTCCCCAGTCTGGATCGCTCCCGGCAAGCGCGATGCCATTGTTGGCTGTATTAATAAGGTTCCAGACAGTTAAAAAATCAGACTGTGCAGCGAGAAACACTTCTGCAGAACGAATAGCATTGTCTGCGTGTTGGAGGGCTTCGGCACGATCTCGCTGACTGGTTGACAGGTGCATGTCATTTTGAGCAGTTCTAGCGCTGTAAATGGCTAAAGTCGAGATAACCAGCAGAATAACCAGGCAGATAATCAGGGTTGCGCCATGCTGTTTTTGATGGAAGTGTTTCATGGTTATAAAACCCTCATGGTGTTACGGAGGGAGAATGAAGATTCAAACACCTGCCGCAAACGTCCATCAGAACCGTTCACGGTAACTCCGAGAACGGAATAATTGCGGTTCAGGCCGGGAGCTGTTGCTCCAGGAGCCCTGACCAGAAGAGCAATTCTCATGGAGGTTACACTTTGCCACTGGCTGCCAGAGATGTTCCCTGCGGTGAAATATCGGTTGGGTTCCCGATTGGGGCTGTTGTCGGTGTCCATGCCGTACTGGATCTGCATACTTTGGATATTGTCTACCAGAGGGATACCTGGCTGCCCTGGAGCCGGAACGTTATTTACCCGGCAAACCAGGGTGTTATTCTCGATGGAGAATGAAAGAGTGGTAACAGCAGTAATGGGGTTGTTATTGCAGTCAGTGCCTGCTCCCGCCCCTATGCGGATTTCAAAGGAATCACTGACTGCGGCGTTATTTCCATTGTCTGTGCCCCGTAAACCTTGATTGAGGATGTATTGTCCAACTGCCGGTAGGGTGAGCTTCTCTTTTGTATTTATGTTAACTCCCCTGTAGCCAGCCATACGCAGATAGCGGCCAAGCAGGTCTGCGGCAGACCTGGCGCTATCCTGCATTTGTGCATCTGTATTGACAGTATTGAATGTCTGGCGGCTATCTATAAAGAGCTGTAGAGCCGCGCCGCTGATAACCAGTCCTAATACCAGGGCGATCATTAACTCAATAAGAGAAATGCCTTTTTCTCTTTTCTTATGCTTAGTGACGTTCTTGTTTTTCTTATCCATTGCAGTAAGTCACTCCTGGAATTAATTTCTCACGGCCAGTTGCATGCAGGTTTTGTCTGTTGCGGCAGTACCGCAGTTTGTACCTGTGGCTCCTGAACGGGCGGAATCCCACATGACGGTAATGGTGTAAATACTGTTGCCGCTGTTACTTTCTATGCGGGCACCGGAAGAAGGCAGTGAGCCGGATAATACACTGTTTCTCCACTGGGTAAGGTCATAGGCTGCCAGCTCGGTAGCGTTACAGGCGTTCGAGCTGCAGTCTTTGGTTATGTTGGCCGTGCTTGTTGTTAGGGCCAGTGCGTAATTGCCATTGTTGGCAGCCGTTGGGTTTGCTCGAATCCGGTCACTTATCGTGGTAAGCAGATACATGGCTTCAGCGTTGTAATGGCTCTGGTGGCTGATGCGCATGCTGGTCATTTGCAGGGCGATCATGCCCAGGACGCCGATAGACAGTACAAGAAGTGATATCAGCACTTCTACCAGCCCAACTCCCTGTTGGTTTTTTTTCATGTTTAATTCCATTTTTATCTCAGCTTGAGCAGGTGGGTTGCTCCCTGATTTTGTTATTCAAGAATTGGCTGTCAGGGACAAGTGGTGATTGTTGTTCTTCTGACGACACCTGACACAAGAACGGTGAGTTGCTCTCCTTCCCCTGCGCCCTGGCAGACTTGAATGGTTTCAGCGGGGTTACCTGCAGCAAGGAATCCGCTGGCTGCAAACGAGATTATCTGGCGATCGTTTACGGTCGCATTTGCCGTAATATCCTGAGCTGCCGAGGTATAAATGCGAAGAGGAGAGCCGGTACAGTCTGCAGGCGTACCTGTGGCCACACACCAGCCATCGCCCCATTCATCTGTACTTGTGGACGACTTACTGCGGAGCGAGACGGTTTGTCCGGTTCTTACCGCCTCCATACGAGCGAACTGCAAAGCGTTGAGAAATTCTGAAGCTGTGGCATCAGTATTTGAACGCTGCCTGAAAGCATTGAAGGATGGAGCTGCGAGTGAAACCAGAATGGCGAGAACAGCTACGGTAATGATTAGCTCAATAAGTGTGAAGCCCATACTTACAGAACTGTGAAATCTTCTAATGCGAGACATCAGTTTTATAATCCATTATTTCAGGGTGGGATAAGAAGTTTGGCTTGAACAATATCCTGATATTCAAGGTGCCAAAATCACCACAATAGATTGTATTAGATCATGGAAATGTGAACTTGGTTAGACCGTTGGTCGCATATTTGCTACCAAATATGCTTTTAGTGTGCTTGGAATTGGGTAGTCATAGAGACAATAATTTTGTGTACTATGGTTCTTCTTTTGTTATGTGGGATGGCGATTTCTTGCCCCCCTGATTCTTTTCTGGTATAAAGCCGGGTCTTTGAGTCTAGATCAAGCTTGGTACTTATAAATAACCGAGCAATCACCTTAATGGTTGGTCTGGAAAAAACCCAGGTTGGCGGACTGTTTGTCGGTCAGAGCGTTAGAGAGGCTTAGCAAATGTCTAAAGTTTGCCAGGTTACCGGCAAGCGTCCTGCTGTCGGAAACAATGTATCCCACGCAAAAAACAGAACTCGTCGTCGTTTTTTGCCGAACCTGCATTACCATAGATTTTGGGTAGAATCCGAAAAGCGTTTCGTGCGCCTGCGTGTTTCCTCCAAGGGTATGCGTATTATTGATAAGAAGGGTATCGACGTGATTCTGTCCGAGCTGCGCGCTCGCGGCGAACGTGTCTGATCCTGAGTAACACTGGAGGATAACGACAATGGCCAAGGCTATTCGCGAAAAGATCAAGCTGGTTTCCACTGCTGGAACTGGCTACTTCTACACCACTACCAAAAACAAGCGTAACACTCCGGACAAGCTTGTTTTCAAGAAGTACGATCCCAAGGTACGCAAGCACGTTGACTTTAAAGAAGCCAAGATCAAGTAATAACGGCTTTTTTATGGCTTGCTGCCTCTTCTGACTCTGGTTGGAAAATCTGGTCAGAACATGAAGAAACCCGCCCTGCTGCGGGTTTTTTCATGCCTGCAGTTTGCAGGGGAAAGTTGTAGAGTAAAGCCGTACAATGCCCGCGCTTTGAGAATTGACGCCGTTAACTGAGCGGCCAGATTTAGCACTTTTCAGGTAAGCATCAGGTGAAAGCATTATGAGGAAACCCGAACTCCTGTCTCCCGCCGGCACTCTGCGCAATATGCGCTTTGCCTATGCCTATGGTGCCGACGCTGTTTACGCTGGCCAGCCCCGTTACAGCCTGCGGGTCCGGAATAATGACTTCAAACTGGATAATCTGGCAAATGGCATCCAGGAAGCCCATGACCTGGGCAAGAAATTCTATCTGGCCAGCAATATTGCTCCCCACAATAGCAAGGTAAAAACCTTTTTGAGGGATATGGAGCCGGTCATTGCCATGAATCCCGACGCCTTGATTATGTCTGATCCGGGGCTGGTGATGATGGTTAAGGAAAAGTGGCCGGAAACGGAAATCCATCTCTCGGTTCAGGCCAATGTAGTGAACTTTGCCACTGTGAAATTCTGGGCTCAGCAGGGTGTCTCCAGAATTATTCTTTCCCGTGAGCTGTCTCTGGACGAAATTGCCGAAATTCGGGAAGAGTGCCCGGATACTGAGCTGGAAGTCTTTGTTCATGGCTCCCTGTGTATTGCCTATTCCGGTCGATGTTTGCTGTCTGGTTATATGAACCGCCGTGACCCTAACCAGGGAGCCTGCACCAATGCCTGCCGCTGGAAATACCAGGCCCATGAGGCAAAAGAGACGCCGGAAGGGGATATTGTGCCTGTTGAGTTTGATCCAGCAGATATTGGCAGGGGAGAAGAGCCGACCCTTGGTGATGGAAAACCCCATGATGGTATTGTGCTGCTACAGGAAGGGAATCGTCCCGGTGAATTTATGCCGGCTTTTGAAGATGAACACGGCACTTACATAATGAACTCAAAAGACCTGCGGGCGGTTCAGCATGTTCACCGGTTAACTCAGATGGGTATTCATTCTTTAAAAATTGAAGGTCGAACCAAATCCCATTATTACGTAGCCCGTACTGCACAGGTTTATCGTCAGGCGATTGATGATGCCGTTGCTGGGCGGTCATTTGATATGGGTTTAATGGATACCCTGGAAAATCTGGCCAGTCGTGGATACACGGAAGGTTTTTACCGTCGCCATGTTCATGATGAGTACCAGAATTATGAGAGGGGCAGTTCTTTAGGAATAGTGCAGCAGTTTGTTGGTGAAGTTGTTGATCAGGATGAGCGTTTCGTCACAATAGATGTAAAGAATCGATTTGAAGTCGGAGACCAGGTCGAGTTAATTACCCCGGCTGGGAATAGCCTGTTCACTCTTGATCATATTGAAAACAGGAATGGCGAGAAAGTTTCTATCGCTCCCGGCTCTGGACATCAGGTTCGTATACCTGTTCCTGAAGGGGCAAAGCCTGATGAATTTTCCCTGTTGGTTCGTAGCCTTCCAGAGAAGTAATCAGGAAAAGTGAGTGCGGCAACAAGCGTAAGCACAATTAAGTTAAGTAAAAATAAAAAAGGAGGCATAAGCCTCCTTTTTTAAATGCGCTGAAGATTACTCTTCTTCAGAAGCAGCACCGCCAACTACGCAGTCCAGACGCTTCTTGCCGGTCTCTTCCAGGTAAGTCTGGAAGTCGCGGGGCAGGCGGCCAGTAGTAGAACCGTACCACTGAACAGTGTCACCGGATTTGGTTACATATTCAAAGGTATACTTGCTAACGTTACGACGCTTCTTGGGCTGTGCTTCATCGGAACCACCCAGGTCGGACAGGGACAGACCCTTTTCTTCGAGCATCTTGCGGATCTGCTCGATGCTGGCTTCTTTTTCTTTATTCTTTTCCTGTTCTGCTTCAAGAGCTGCACGCTTTTCAGTAGCAATACCCTGCAGACGCTCAACAATGCGATCCAGATCTTCCAGGTGTACATCTTTGAACAGCGCACGCATGCGGGTTTTGCTGGACAGGCGATGCATGATTTCTTCAAACATATTCATTATTGTAATCCTACTCAATGAACGATCAGGTAAATTCTTTCAAACCAGGCGAGATTATTCAGTATGTTGACCTTGCAAATATCACAACCATTAACAGATTTGTGCTTTGGTTATGATTTCGGGATTTTGTTCGGCGCTGGATAAATCCTGGTTCCTGGTTGATGCTTCTACTCAGTTCTTAAACTGCCTCAGGCGGGATGTTCGGGTAAAACCCCTCTTTTGTCAATGGTATGGAATGAAAATAGAAGTGCTTTGTTAAATAGATGATAGGAAATGTTTAATATTGAAAGTGCAAGAAATTGTCTTAAAAATCCACACGTGCTTGGCAGGGTTCGTAGCGAGTTGATTTCATCATTATAAAATTTTCTTTACCTGCTTTCTGATGCTGGATTAAAGTAAGGTTCATGCAATATTGCTTATTAGAATAACAATCTCAGGTTTTCTGCTTTGATTGACGCTTGCTCAGCTATCATTTTGTTTTTTGTGTGACGGGTTTTCCATGGATTTTCTTCTAAACCTGCCATACCAGCAGAGCTGGTTTTTGCTGGCTGCCTTGTTTTTTGGGACTTTCATTCTGGAAGATGGGGCGATTGTTGCTGGTTCTCTAATGGTCGCGGAAAATCAGCTTGTACCTTTCGCTGCATTTTTAGCTCTCTTTTCCGGCATTGTTGTAGGAGATTTTCTTCTTTATCTTGCCGGGCGATATGCAGGTAATTCACGCCTTTTACAAAGGTGGAGAGAGAAAACCATTGTGGCTTCCATAGAGAGGTGGCTCTCAGATCACCTGTTTCTCACGATTTTTCTTGTTCGCTTTGCTCCTGGGCTAAGGTTGCCTTGCTATCTGGCTTGCGGCTGGTTTGCTGTTTCTATCAGGGGATTTCTTACGGCGGTTGGTATTGCCGGTTTTGTATGGGTGTTCCTTGTTTTTGGTGGGCTGGTCTGGTTTGGACTTCCTTTATGGCAGGAAAGCATGAACAAGTGGGTACTTATTTTTCTTTTGGTTGCCGGGTTGGCTGTTGTTCAGCGTTTGCTGAAGTCCCGCATCCAGGGTTATCTGGAGAGCATGGATGATCGGAAACAGGAATAGCCATTTAATAGAGCAGGCTATTAATCCAACCTTCCCTGAAAAAAAGGCCCATGTTGGCATGCCGCCCCTTGCGAAAAGGGCGAGGGCTCTGGCTTTTTTTGAGTTCTGGCCCGCTTATATAGTTTACATTCCGATCGTTATTCTCTGGCTTGTGCAGTCAATCCGGTATCGGGGGTTGACGGTACCCCTGTGCGCGAATCCGGGTTTTTTTCTTGGCGGTCTGGTGGGGGAATCTAAAGCCGAGAATTTTCATCAGGCTGGAGAGTATGCCCGGCAGTTTATTGCCCCCTGGTTTCGTATTGTTAATAACACCGGCAATATTTCCAGACAGCTTATGGATACTCTTCAGTGGCTGGAACGATCCGGGCTTGCTTTTCCCGTTATTGCAAAACCGGATATCGGCTGTCGTGGCAGTGGCGTACGTATTATTCGGAATAAATCCCAGCTCAGGGCGTATTTTATGCAGTTTCCTGATAATGCCGCTATCCTCCTTCAGGAACTTGTTCCCTGGGAGGCAGAAGCGGGTGTTTTTTATATTCGAAGACCAGGGGAAAGCAAGGGTGAGATATTTTCTCTTACTTTGAAATACCAGCCCTATGTGTATGGCAATGGTGTCGATACCCTGAGAACACTTATTGACCGTGACCCCCGGGCCGGAAAGATTGCTCATCTTTACCTGGAGAGACATAAAAAACAGCTTGACGATGTTCTTGAGCCTGGCCAACCATTTCGCCTGGCTTTTGCCGGGAGTCATAGTCGGGGAGCTATTTTCTGCGATGGCTGCCATATGGTTACAGAACAACTTACCCAGGCATTTGACAGGGTCAGCAAAGATATTAATGGTTTTTACTTCGGTCGGTTCGATATTCGTTTTGCCCACGAGGAGTCTTTAAGAAATGGCCGTGACTTCCGAATTCTAGAGATTAATGGTATCAGCAGTGAGGCCGGTCATATCTGGGATGCGAACTCATCCCTGAGGGAGGTTTATAAAACTTTATTCAGACAGTACAACATTTTATTCCAGATTGGTGCGATTAATCGGGAGAGAGGGCATCGTCCCGGAACACTGCTGCAAATGCTGAATGGCTGGATCAGGGAGAGCTGGCTTGGGCGTCGTTATCCTGAAACGGAGTAGCAAAGTGCAGAGTACATGCTTTATCTTTAAAGGCAGGAATAAAAAATGCCAGGGAGGCAGACGTGTATAAATACTATATAAAAATAGCGTTGTGCATTTATATAGCAGTGGTTTTTGTCCAGTCACTGTTTTTCAAGTTTTCCGGATCCCCGGAAACTGCGTATATCTTTGGAACCCTGGGTGCCTGGTCCGGATTTGACTGGTTTGCCAAATATGGTGCCCAGGGTGTCGGTGTGGTGGAACTGATTGCTTCGATTCTGCTTCTTACCGGTTTAAGGCTGTTTGGTGCCCTGATTGCCACCGGAACTATGGCTGGCGCGGTTTTCTTCCATTTATTTACCCCGCTGGGCATCCGTATGCCTGAGTTTAATGCCGAGGGTGCGATTGTTGGCGATGATGGCGGACTGCTGTTTATTAATGCCTGTGCTGTGCTGGTGGCGGCCCTGATTGTTCTGGTGATGGAAGTTTACGAGCAGTCCCACTCCGATGATGGTAGTCACACAGACTAATTGCCAAAGCTAATTTCCAGAAATCTCTGGTTTAGAAAGTCCTATAAAAAAAATAACAGGATGGCATATGAGTACTGATTCCCCGTTTCACCTCCGCTGGCAGGGTCGCCGAGGTCTGTTGATGAAAAGCCTGGAGTGGCTTCTGGGCCTGCGGCGGCTTGATTATCTTTATCAAACTCATTTCACCGATGAAAAAGGGCAGGCTTTTCTCGATAAGGCCATGGGCCTGCTTGGTTTTGATTACACCGTGAAGTCCGGCTCTCTTGAGGTGGCCGAGGGCTCAGGATCTCTGGTGATCATTGCTAACCACCCTTTTGGCGGAGCTGAGGGTGTCGCGCTTATTGATGCGGTATTGAAGATAAGGCCAGACACCCGTGTGTTGGCCAATCAATTGTTGAATTCGTTACCGGGGCTGAAGGAACTGTTTATTGGCGTTGATATTCTCAGTCGCTCAACCAGGGAACAGCGGAAGCTGGAGAATAAACGCGCGGTGGAACGTGCCACTCAGTGGGTGGAGGCTGGCGGTGTACTGATTATTTTCCCGGCGGGGGAAGTCGCCAGCCGTAACTGGACATCCAGTGTTATCAAAGAGGCGCCCTGGAGAAATACTGCGGCCAATATTATTCGGGCGACAGGTGCCAGTGTTCTTCCTGTTTATTTTGAAGGGCGTAACAGCCGGTTCTTTCATTTTCTTGGCCTTGTTCATCCGTTGCTGCGCACAGCATGGCTGGCGCGGGAGCTGCTGAACAAGAAAGGCAAAACCCTGGGCATGCAGGTTGGCCAGATTGAACCCGCCAGCCATTTCCGCAATATCCAGGGGCAGACTCTGACCAACGCCTTAAGAATGCGCACCCTGCTTTTGGCGGATTATGAGTTTGCCATGGCGCATCAGGCCCATAGTTCTGCAGGAGTGGCAACGGGACTGCCGATTTGCGAGGCTGTGAGCTCAAAGGTTCTGGGGCGGGAGATCTCCGGTCTGCCGGATGAAAACCTGCTGTACAGTAAGAATGAGATGGAAGTCTGGTGTTGTGAAGCCCCGGACATTCCCAATGTTTTGCTGGAGATAGGTCGCCTGCGGGAGGTAACATTCCGAGCCGCAGGGGAAGGAACAGGGTTTGAAACCGATCTTGATAAGTTTGATCGGCACTACCTTCACCTGTTTATATGGAATACCACCAAATCCGAGATTGTTGGCGCTTACCGGATCGGTCAGGTCGATAAGCTGATGGCAAAAGGTGGGTTGAATGCCCTCTATTCCCGCAGCCTGTTCAAGTATGACAGGTGCCTGCTGGAACGCCTGGGTTATTGCCTGGAAATGGGGCGTTCATTTGTCCGGCCAGAATACCAGAAAAGCCTGACTGCCTTACAACTGTTGTGGAAAGGAATTGGTGCCTGGATTACCCGCCACCCCCGTTACCGTATTCTGTTTGGACCGGTGAGCATCAGTAAGGATTACCAGGAACTGTCCCGTTATCTGATCGCGATGAGTATGGAAGAGAATCACTATGACCGGGAGCTGGCCGGCATGGTGAAGCCTTCACGGCCACTCTCCATGTCCCCTCATCTGCCCTGGAGCAGGGAGATGCTGGCAGGTCTTGGGGATATTGAGCAGATATCAGCGATGGTGCAGCTACTGGAAAAAGACCGGGGTGTTCCGGTTCTTCTGAGGCAGTACCTGAAACTGAATGGAATCTTTATCGGCTTTAATGTGGACCGGGCATTTAATGATGCCCTGGACGGTTTGATTATTGTCGACCTGTTAAAAAGCGACCGCAAAGTGCTCAACCGCTATCTGGGGGAGGAAGGTATTCGACGCTTGAATGCTGTTCACCGCCCTGAATCGGCGACTGTCTGATACTGCAAAGTTGCAGGGGCAACACCAAATGAGGATGGAACTTCAATGCCTTCCATCCTCATCAGTATTGCGATAACAGCCTGGTGGTGGATAGTGTGGCAGTGAAGAAACAGCAATTCACGGGAGAGTGTCGTTCGTGATTTTACCGACGGATCTTCCGGGTTGCCGTTAATGGCCGCCTGCAGTGTAAGGGGCTGGTCAGCCTCGAAAGAGAGGGTGTACAGCCAGCTGTTCATATCATTCAGCAGGGTTAAGGCCGCAGGCAGAGAGGTTTCAATAATTCTGTTGCGTGCCCGTTGGTCGTAGCAAATAGCTCCGGATGGCAGTCCGTTATATAAAGACTGATAGTGCTCAAGGATATGTCGTACATGTGTGCCTATTGAGCCATCAGTATGTTCTGGCGTTTTGCGATATATGTGATCAGACACAAGGTTCAGCTGATCATGCAAAAGACTGAGGCAGGAGCAGTTAGCAGTAATAACAGACTGGAACGACATATCTTCCCTTGAGTGTGGCCATCATTATTACCAGAATAGTTTAACATTTGGCTGGTATATTGCCCGTTGATGTTTTTTCTTTCCTTGTATTTATAAAGCTCTAATCTTTGTGTTTTAAAAACAGGTTAACACTCTGTTCCGGCTGGGTTAGAGTCATGCTACAGACTTGATTTATGGAGGATCCAGATGATGGGGTTGGAGTTTACGGCGATTATCTTTGTGGGACTGGTTGCGATCCTTGTCGCGACCGCAGTGCGTATGGTTCCCCAGGGATATAACTATACGGTTGAGCGTTTTGGACGTTATACCCGTATTATGCATCCGGGGGTGAACCTGCTTGTTCCGGTGGTCGACCGGGTTGGCCGTAAGATCAATATGATGGAGCAGGTGCTGGATATTCCTCCTCAGGAAGTCATCTCCTCCGATAATGCCCAGGTTACAACCGATGCGGTTTGCTTTTTCCAGATTCAGGACTGTGTCAAAGCTTCTTATGAGGTGAATGATCTCTGGCGGGCCATGCAGAACCTGGTGATGACTAATATTCGTGCAGTACTGGGTTCCATGGAACTTGATGAAATGCTTTCCAATCGGGACAAAATCAATGCGGCTCTTCTGGATAAGGTTGATGAAGCGACTGATCCCTGGGGTATAAAAGTTACCCGTATTGAGATTCGGGATATTTCTCCACCTCAGGACCTGGTTGACGCCATGGCCCGGCAGATGAAAGCGGAGCGGGAAAAGCGTGCCCAGATTCTGGAAGCGGAAGGTTCCCGTGCGGCAGCGATTAAAGTCGCGGAAGGTGAAAAGCAGGCCCAGATTCTGAAAGCGGAAGGTGAACTGGAAGCGGCCAAACGGGAAGCGGAAGCCCGAGAACGTTTAGCGGAAGCGGAAGGTAAAGCGACTGATGTCGTTTCCCAGGCCATTGCCCAAGGGGATCCGAGAGCGATTAATTATTTTGTCGCCCAGAAATATGTCGAAGCCCTGAAAGAAGTCGCTTCCGCAGAAAACAACAAAGTCATCATGATGCCCCTTGAGGCCGGGAATGTTATCGGTTCCCTGGCTGGTATTAAGGAGCTGGTGGGCGAAGCGACGACCAGGAAGAACTAGCAAGAAAGGCTGGCAAGAAGGAATAGTATGGATTTTGTGACGGAACTGCAGCCCTGGCACTGGCTTATCCTCTGCTTTGTGCTGCTTGGTTTTGAGGCGCTGGGAGCCGGTGGTTTTCTTTTGGGGGCGGCCGCTGCCGCCGTAGTTCAGTGTCTTCTGCTATGGCTTATGCCAGCGATCACCTGGCCCTGGCAGCTGGGTATTTTCGGTTTGGCAACGCTGGCGTTTACTGTGTGCTGGTGGGTGTTTTTCCGTAAATCCGGCCAGAATACGGAAGAGCCTCTGCTCAATAACCGGGCGGCACAGCTGGTAGGGCGTGTGATTGTGCTTGAGCAGGATCTGCCTGCCGGCTATGGCCGTATCCAGATTGGTGATACCAAGTGGAAAGCCCAGGCTGCTGAGACCCTTTCAGCCGGAACAACAGTGGTTGTCACCGGCACTGATGGTATGACCCTTCTTCTTGAAAAGAGGACGTAATTCGTTTTTAAAAGGGAAGTGGATAGGTAGTTGATATCTCCTACTTCTCTTTTAATCCGTAATTTTTGAACTTGTCCTTCACCCTCTCCATTTTGTAGATAAGGCTGCCATTAATAAACAGTCCGAAGACTCAGATATCCAGTTTGAAACCCCATAAATCCAAGCCCTGTAGCAAAACAAAAACAGACAGAAAGGCCACCTGCCAGCGCAGAAGAAAGCGGCCTTTCAGCCGCTCTTTTGTCCGTGGTTTTTGATTTTTCGCTACTTTGAAAAATCGATATCAATTAATAGTGGGTCATGATCGGATGCGCTGAATGGCCCTGAATCCTTTGGAAGATCGCCAGAATATTTATCAGGATATTCAAACAGGGTGTTTTCCAAAGAGTTGATATGCCAGTCCTGAACCCGGCTGACTTTTGAGGCAAGTGTTTTATTGGCTATGGCGTGATCCAGGGCCCCCAGTTCTCCATCATAACTGTAGGAATAGTTCCGTTTCCCCTGATGGGCTGTGACCAGATTGACCATGCCATAGCCTTTATCCAGGGTGTCCTGGGGCATGGGGTGGCAGTTTACAGTTGTGTGCTTGGAAGTGTGTACGGGAGGGCGCAGTGTACCTCTGGAGCTGAGAAAGCGAACCGGGTCTTCCTGACCATAAGCATTGAAATCACCAATCAGGAGGATATTGTCAGACAAAAGGTGCTGGGTTGTCTCAAGGTGCTCTGAAAGCTGTTTTGCTGCAGCTGTCCGGAATTCATTACAACTTCCCTGTAAGTCATCCGGTTCCGGAGTTGTGCGGGGGCTTCCTTTCTTTATCTTTGTGCGATTAAGGGGAACCTTGCCGTCTTTGTTGACGTACTCCATATAATCTTCGTAGCACATGGAGCCTTTGGACTTAAAGTGACTGACGACAACAGCCACTGAGGCTTCAGAATTCTTATCCTGGAAAATCTGCAGCAGCGAGGGGCGCATGGTCTTAGTAAAGTCCCGGGTTTTGTCATCAATACTGCTGGTCAAGGTAAACTTCTGTACGGGCATAGCGATAACCTGTAACCCGTCCTGAAGGGAAACCTTGCCGGGCTTATAAACCAGACCAGTCGTAATGGCGTCGGTGCCTATATGGGACTGGTCATAGGTTTCTACGGCAGCATAATGCTCTGAGGGTGGGAGTCGATTGTTAATGGTGACGAGCAGGTCTTCCATGGCGCTGCCAGGCCCGAAGCCGTTATTTTCAATCTCAAGCAGCCCGATAATATCTGCGTCAATCCTTGTGATGGCCTCCACAATTTTTGCTCTTTGCAGGTTGAGCTCCGCTTCGGTTTTCGCGCCTCGGTTTGAGCCGGTTGGGTTGGGCTTATGGTCTGGCATCACCGTGTTGAAATAGTTCAGCACGTTAAAGCTGGCGACCCGCAGGGTTCCATGGGTGTGAGGTTTGGGAAATGCGGTTCTTGGAAAAAATTCATGATGGAAGGCGTAGGTATCCAGTTGTTCAGTGGGAATGATTTCATAACGACCATAACGGTAGGTGACCACGCCGGTCAGATTCTGAATGGTGTCACCAACCCGGATGTAATGGATGTAAGGGCCAAAAGCCGGATAGTAGCTGATAACACCGTTGGTCTGTTTGGCCTCGTCGGTAATCAGTGTCAGGCGGTTCATATTATTCGCTTCAGCCATGGCCATGGCTTCGGCTGACAGGGGAGGGTGAACCTGTGTTGGCTTGAACAGTGGTCCTCCCAGGCTGACATCCATATTGTTGCGGCGAGAGGTGAAGTTAAAACTGTAATTACGGGTCACCGTGAGTGCGCTGTGACCATGGAAGCGGACAAGCATGCCCTCAAGGTGTTCGAGTTTCTGAAGAGAAATGTTTCTGGGGGGCGTTGCTGCCCGTACTTCATTCAGGGCATCTGTGCTGCAGATTTTGAGATCTTTCAGCACCATCTGGGTCTGGCCATAAAATTCTGTAATAACGCCTTTGGCTCTGACTTTGTAGCCCGGTTTCAGTTCCGGGCGAGTACCGTATATAAACAGACCTTCTGAGGTTTCTGGTCTTCCGTCCTCATCAAAGGTTTCTTCCTGAATAAAAAAGCCTTTCAGCCGCTCGGGCGTATTGGCCGTGACAACAGCCTCAACAACAATCTCAGGAGACTCTTTGGCTCCCGGGGGAATCAGAGGGCTTGGGCCGCCTGAACCCTGGACAGAGCTGATGTATGTGGCACAGTCGCCACAGGTCAGATCCAAAGTGGGCTGTGCATTCAACAGTATGGGTGTTAACAGGGCAATGGTCGCAATTGCACGACGATAGACATCTAACATGAGGTTAACCATCTGGCGAGAGTAAACGGCAGGAGTTACGAAAGTAGGAGCAGGAAGGGATTATTGCCAGAGATTGTAGATAAAACTGTCCCGGCTTTTGACCGGGACGCAATTAAAGAAAAATAAAGCCGTTTTAGCCTGTGAAAATATGTTTGTAGACATAGTTGGTGGCGTTTACAAAGCCGGGCATGCTGCCGCAGTCGAAGCGTTCACCCTTAAAGCGATAAGCCAGTACACAGCCCTGTTTAGCCTGGGTCAGAATGGCATCGGTAATCTGGACTTCGCCGTTTTTGCCCGGAGGCGTGTTTTCAATAATGCTGAAAATATCCGGGGTCAGGATATAACGGCCAATCACCGCCAGATTGCTGGGAGCATCTTCCTTGCTGGGCTTTTCCATCATGTCGGTAACCCGGATCAGGTCGTCACTGATAGCTTCACCAGCGATAACACCATATTTATGAATTTCGTCTTCCGGCACTTCTTCAACGGCGACAATGGTGCAGCGGAACTGGTTGAACAGTGTCGCCATTTGCCCCAGGACCCCCGGACCACCGGGGTTGAGGCACAGGTCATCGGCAAGGATAACCCCAAAGGGGTTGTCACCAATCAGAGGCTTTCCGGTCAGTATCGCATGACCCAGGCCCTTCATTTCTTTTTGGCGGGTGTAGTTGAACGTACAGGCGGCCATCAGTTCACGGATGCTGGAAAGGCGCTGCTCCTTGCCACTGCCGGCAATTTCTTTTTCCAGTTCGTAGTTGATGTCAAAGTGGTCTTCAATCGCCCGCTTGGTACGGCCTGTAACAAATCCCATATCGGCAATGCCGGAGTTCATAGCCTCTTCCACTGCGTACTGGATGAGGGGCTTGTCGACGACAGGCATCATCTCTTTTGGCATGGACTTTGTGGCAGGGAGGAACCGGGTTCCGTAACCGGCTACAGGAAAAAGACACTTGTTTAACATCTTACTGTGCTTCCTTGTCTTGAATTTGCGGTATTGATCGTTTGACAGTCGGGTCATTATAAGCAGAAATAATGCCGATCGTGCGACATTTGTCTATGGATGTGCCTATGAATGGAATGCCGAGTTTGAGTATAAAACCTCAACAGATGCCTGAGGCGTAACAGGTATTTTTTGAAATGATTTGGGTAAAGGTTCCATACTGAACAATTCCAGCCAGTATTACCGACAGAGGGTGAATGATTATTAATGGCTGATCTAAGATATACCTGTAATCAGGAGTACTGCCGGGTCCATGATGAAGGCACCCTCGGGCGGGTACTGACGCCCCTTCTGCAACATCTTTATCCTGAGCGGGCCGGTGATGTGCTGGAAAAACTGCTGAAGCTGATTAACGATCATCTGGCGGTGGTTCCCCATGGTCACGGGCAGTCCTGGGATGAAACCGACATTATGCTGGTCACTTATGGCGATACTGTTCGAAGCAGTGATGAAGCGCCCCTGGTTACGCTGGCGAAATTTCTTGGCAAATATATGCAGGATTGTTTCAGTACCCTGCATATTCTGCCTTTCTACCCTTACAGTTCCGATGATGGTTTTTCTGTGATTGATTACCGGGTGGTCGACCCGGAACTGGGCACCTGGGAAGATATCCGCCGGTTAAGCCGGGATTATCGCTTTATGGCGGATTTGGTAATTAACCATATTTCCCGCCACAGTGTCTGGTTCGCAGATTTTGTCAGCGGACATCCACCAGGCAATGCCTTTTTCATTGAGCCGGAACCGGAAGATGATATTACTCAGGTTGTGCGGCCCAGGAATTCTTCCCTGCTGGCACCTATCTGGACCCGTCGGGGGATACGCCATGTCTGGGCGACGTTCAGCAAAGACCAGATCGACCTGAACTTCCGCAATCCGGAAGTGCTGGTGGAAATGATTCGCACTCTGTTGCTGTATATGGAACAGGGAACTTCATTGCTTCGGATGGACGCTATCGCGTTTTTGTGGAAAGAGTCCGGAACCGGCTGTATTCATCTGCCCCAGACTCACACTGTCGTAAAGATTATGCGGGTGATTATGGGCACTTTACGCCCGGACTCTATTGTGTTGACGGAAACCAATGTTCCCCACGAAGAGAATATCTCCTATTTCGGGAAAGGAGATGAAGCCCAGATGATCTATCAGTTTCCGCTTCCGCCGTTATTGCTCCATGCCATGAACCGTGGCTCGGCAGAATATCTCACCCACTGGGCCGGAAGTCTGGAAGACTATCCTCAAAATTGTACGGTACTGAATTTCACCGCATCTCATGATGGTATTGGCTTGCGGGCTCTGGAAGGCATAATGCCCCAGAGAGAAGTGGATAATCTTGTAGAGTCCATGCACCGGTTTGGTGGCTTTGTCAGTATGCGTGCACTGCCGGATGGCAGTCAGGCTCCCTATGAAATTAATATTTCCCTGTTTGATGCTATGAAGGGTACACGACGGGGGGAGGATACCATGCAGATTCCCCGATTCCTGTGCTCCCAGGGCATTATGTTGGCGATGAAGGGCATTCCTGCGGTTTACATCCACAGTATGCTGGCGACGGAAAATGACCTGGATCTGGTAGAAAAAACCGGCCGGACCCGCTCAATTAATCGTAAGAAATGGCAGCATGATGAATTGGAAATCCTGCTTTCCAATCCGGCAACCCCATCCTCTATTGTTTTTAGCCGTATGAAAGAGATGTTGCGCCTGCGCCGTGGGGAAATCTGCTTCCATCCGGATAACCCCCAGCAGGTTCTTGATGTTCACCATGGTCTCTTTGTGCTGATAAGAACCGCTAACAAAGGTTCCCGGGTTCTTCTGGCCATACACAATGTCACGGTGGGCAGACACGTGATTAGTCTGGCTGACCATCCGGAGTTGATCGTGCGACAGGAGTGGTATGACTTGATTACAGATAACCCCCTGAATGGTTCTCTGGAAGAACTGGTTCTAGAGCCTTATCAGGTGTGTTGGCTGGTGCATGAGAACAGTGGTAGTGAATTTTAAGCAGGCAGAGGAGCCAGCTCTGTCGGTTCTCCAGCAACCTTGAACGCGACATTATTTACCATTTACCAGATGACGAAACTATAGGTGAGGCCGATGGTACTGTCAGTGTTCTGGCCATGCCGTAAAATCTTAGGATAGAACTTCAGAAAAGGGACACTGTTCAAGTATTCAAAATTCATAAGGGTCAAGTGTAAGTACAAAAACCTATTGCTGCATGCTTGTCAAAAGCGTCATTGAGCGTATAATTTGCCACCTCTCCTGCAGCAGTGCGGAGATTGGAGTCTGCGTTAAAGAGCGACCGGCGGTCAGCAGCGTTTGAAATCCTTTGAAGATGTTCTGAGAAGTTTCTTAAAACACTGATTGACACTACGTCATAACGCTGTAGAATGCGCTCCTCGTTGTCACCGGCCAAGGCCAACGGCAACACTGTTGAGATACTCTTCGTTGAAGGCTAACCTATTGATTTTCAAGAAGTTAACAAAAACGAAGCACTTGACACCGACCGGCGCCACGGTAAAATGGCGGCCTCGCTGATCGGGACAGCTTCTAACGCTTCCCTCTCTTCTGAAGAGCAGAGTCAGCCACTCAATACGAAATGCGTGATTGGGTGATA